>CANRFN010000078.1 GCA_947629915.1 uncultured Oscillospiraceae bacterium
AATCGGCAATTTCTTCATAGAGCCCCGCTAACCCAAGACTGTACCCATCAGCTGAACCCATCGCAGGCCTGCCATTCGCCTCTCAGAAACAGATCTTCAGCATCATAGCGCACTAAGATTATTTCGATGGCCAAGACTAATTCATCACGGACAACCATCTTAAACAGCTGTTTACTCTCGGCCCTGATGCTCACACGATTCTGACTTGCTCCTATGTCTACCTCACTGTTTGCTTGAACAAAGCAATGAGCCTTGAAGTCTTTGCCCTTTTGATCTGCAAATTACTGCAATGCTTATTCTAATACGGGACATTCCTACTTGCTAAAAGTTTTTCAATGACAACATGTTAAAATCACCGGCCTTCTAGATACATCCACTCTAACTGGTCTATAGCAACACCCACCGCTCTTAGCACTGAGGATGGATCTATTATTTGTCATTCGAATGTTTCCCTCCGATTCAGTGCACCGAAATTAACAGAGATCTGCATTTGTTGAATTTCATACTTAATCATGCATATTCTGTCAAACTGCCAGCATTTTTAGACCATTTTCTTGGTAGAAACTAGTTTGAGAGGCTGATTGAATCATGGCGAGATATAGAGTGGCATCTAAACTAGGCTATATCACTTTGCGATCAGGCAAGGGGGTGTGAACTACAAAACCCCATAATTCGCATACTATCGATAGATATATTCGATTTTTCAAAACTGTTAACCAACCCCCCTTTGACTGCACCGGCCGCTGTGACAACATCGGCTATGACCCGGACACCCGTACCGCCACATTCCTCATCACCATCGCCCAGTGGGACAGCAAGCCCATTCCGGGGGATAAGATCACCCTGGAGGTAAAGAAGCTGCTGTGCCAGAAGAGCCGATTTGAAGGTCCTCTCCCCGCATGGGATCTCAGCGGGGTGCCAATGATGCCGGAGACCACAAAACCGGTGCATGTCTTCGGCGGCAGCGCCGTTGGATACCAGAGACCTGATGCGGAGTTCACCGCACTGGTCCCGCAGGGTGTACTCTACGCCCCTGTGGACGGCGTTCAGGTGACCGCCATTGGCTACCTCAATGGGAAACTGCACATTCAGATCCAGTACGCCGATGTCCTGCGGACGGACAACCACGGCTATCCCTATTTCAAGGATGCGGCGGGAGAGACGCTGTACTGCACTTCGGCGACGTATTTTTGCCTGGATCGGGAATACCAGGACCGCTATACCGAGTATGTCTTTGACCTGCCGGAAGGGGATCTGAACCGGTATGAGCCGTTCGGGTATTTCGAGACGGCAGACACCCTTGTGGAGGGAAACTGGAGCATCACCTTCCCGGTGGAGGGGCAGCCGTGACCACGCACTTCCTTTCGCCTGAGTGAGTGCACCGCAGTGCAAGGGGGCCCAACCAAAAGCCGCTGATCATCACCGGGTGCCCGGTGGCGATCAGCGGCATTTTTGTGTATGATGTGCAGAGACGATGGGAAAAAGAGTCCTCACGATGCATTCAGATTGCGCAATTGCTATTTCTGCTGGTTGATCTGATCCATGTATCCCGCGGTGATGATGCCGGCGGGCAGGGCCACGATGGCGATGCCCACGAAGGAGGAGATCATCGTCACGATGCGGCCCACGGTGGTGACGGGGTAGATGTCCCCATAGCCCATGGTTGTGAGGCTCACCGTGGCCCAGTAGATGGCCTCAAAGAAGTTGTCGAAGGTGTCGGGCTCAATGTTGAAGATGATCAGCGCGGAGATCAGCACATACCCGCAGGCCAGCCCGCAGACGGCCAGCAGCGGCGCCCGCTGGCTCTTGATGACGTTCACGATGATCTGAACGCTCTTGGCGTAGCGGAACATCTTGAGGGAGCGAAAGACCCGGAACGTGCGAAAGAGCTGCAGTAGCTTTACCAGGCGCAGCCCCAGCAGGAGAACGGTGAACGAGGGGAGGATCGCCAGCAGATCGATGATGGCCATGGGGGTGAACGGATACAGCAGGAAGGACCGCTTCCCCTTGTGCAGCTTCATGTCCGCCGTGGTAAGGCGAAGGATGTAGTCTGCGATGAACACCGCGGCGGAGACCTTGTCTATGAAGTCGAAGGCGGGATTGGACGCCTTGAACATCAGGGGGATCAGGCTCACCAGGATCACGCTCATCATGGTGTAGTCGTAGAGGGCGCTGAGACGGTCCTGCGCACTGGCGAGCTCAATCACCTCATAGATCCGTTTGCGCATGAGAATGTCCCCTCTTTTCTTCCAATGCTATCTCAGCCCTGCTGAAACCCGTAGCCCAGGGGCTGCAGGAGAGACCGGAAGAGCTGAAAGACGCCTGGATTCATGATGCGATTGAGCTGGCTCTTGTATCGAATCGGTTGGGTCGGATCCTCCGGCCAGCTGTACAGGAGAAAGAAGTCCTGCTCTGTGGGCGGCAGCGGAAAGTACAGTTTTACCCGGATGCGGGTCGGGTTGCCCGTGCCGTCCAGGTAGGGGGAGAACCGAATGGCAGGCCTGGTGCCCCAGCGGCGCATCAGGGCGTTGGCCAGGCGGAGGTACTCCAGGGAATCGCCCTCGCCGTCCGCCAACCGGGGGTCCAGCAGCCGCCACTCCGGGATCGTCATGGCCATGGTGTCAAAGGAGAAGCCCTTCACCTTGCAGAGCACATATTTGAACCGGCCGGCCTCCGGGTACCGGGCCATGGAGAGGTCTGAGTAGACGTCCGGGGAGCTCTTCCAGAAGTCCGCCCTGGGGGTGGGCTCCTGCCGGAGATACTCCGCGGCCACCGCCCAGTTTCGCCAGGGCCTGCATTTGTCATCGGCCTGGACCTCCTCCAGATACCGGTCCAGGGGCGTGGTCTGCAGCTGAAACATCTCCGAGATGGACCCAGCCGCCTGGGAAGAGAGGTCTAGAAAGCCCAATCCGCTCATGATCGCCGGCTCCATGGGGGAGAGACCCCGGCGCAGCCGAAGTGTGCCGTCTCCGGCGGAGGCGGCGATGGACGGGGCACACCGGTCCCCCTGCTGATAGAGCAGTCCGTTGCGGCGGTAGATGCGGTAGATCTCATCCACGGCAGCCTCCGGGTCCTCCGGCAGCAGCTGTCCCGCCCCCGGGCAGAGATCCCCCATGGACTCCAGAAAGCGCAGCCCCATCCGCTTGCAGTGCGCAATGGAGACGGTCTGCTCCTTGCCCCGGGTGTCCCAGAGGGCGGCCAGCATAGCTCGCCCGGTGCCGCTCCAGATGGCATAGCCGGCGGCCTCCTCCGGGCGGGGCGTGGCCGGAATGCCCAGATCCCTGCAGATGGCGGTGAGAAGGGTGTTCGTCATGAGAGGGAATCCTCAGGGGTGTAGCGCCGCACGGCCAATATAACCTCCGGCAGGAGAGCACGGCCTTCCCGCAGCACCGCCTGGAGGATGTCCTGTCTGCCGAGGGCGGTGCACAGGGGGAGCAGGCCAAAGAGCAGTTCGATGTCCGCCTGGTTGCCCTCTGCCAGGCCGGCTGCGGTGGAGAGCTGCTTCTGGACCTGTTTCTGGACGAGAGGGCTGAGCTGCAGCTGTTGGAACTGCTTTTCGAAGACCAACGAGCCGATCTTAGGCTGGAAACTGGAGAAACCGGAGCTGCGTCCGCCGAAGGAGATGAAGTTCATCGTCTTCCCGATGAGAAGCGGCTCGGTGAGCAGGGGCAGCATATAGCTGTACAGGCTGGCGGGCTCCACCGCCAGGTCCTCTACATAGGGGTGCAGCCAGAGAAGGCAGCGGTTGGTGTCCTCCAGCGCCTGGGGCAGGAAGTCCACCGCCCCGGAGTGAAAGAGGTTCTGCAGGGTTACCACCTTGTCTCCGCCGCGGAGCAGGGCGTCTGCCGCGGCATATCCGCAGCCGGCATCCAGGCGCATGGCCCCGGACCGCTTGCCCTCCAGTGCGGCGGACACGGCATCGGCCAGGTGCTGCCCGCAGGGGCCCACGGCCAGGATCTGGGTGCCGCAGAGATAGGCGGCGTAGAGATAGGCTGCGGTGATGGTGCGCAGCGGGGAGAGGACGATGTCTCCCAGGTTGCGGCTGACGGCGCTCAGCGCATCCCTCCAGGACCGCACCGGGTTCACCACCCGGTTGGAGACGGAGCGGTTCTCTCCCGCGGCGTAGGTGAATCCAGCGGGCTGCGGGGGCGCCGCGGGCTTGGCCGGTTCCGGCTTTGGCTCGGCTTTCGGCTCCGGCTGCGCCACCGCCTGGATGACGCTGAGCTCCGCCAGGAAATCCGCCATGTTCTTCCGGGCTTGGGCGATCCGCTTTTGCACCGCCTTTTCCGTGTCCTCTGCCAGCTTCGTGTCCGATGCGATCTTCGCGTTGATGTCTGAGAGGGTCTTCTGGGCGGCTGCGGCGCTCTTTTGCAGCCCTTCCACCGTGCCCCGGGCCGCGGCCTCCTGGGATTTCAGCGCGGCGATCTTCGTGTTGAGCTGCTGGATCTCCTCGGTTGCCTTGGTGAGCTTGTCTGCGTGCTCAGTCTCCCAGAAGCTTGCGGCCTGCTTCATACAGGCGGTGTGGACGTCATCGTTCCGCATGGCCACTGCGGCCATCAGCTGGGCGTCCTCGCTGCCGAACTCCGCGGTGTTGGAGGCCTTGTCCACCCACCGGGCCACCATGAAGTCCGCCTCTTCCGGGGAGATGTTCAGCTCCTGGGAGACCTTGTCTTTCACAGACTTGGTGAAGAGCCCGTGGATCAGGTCCTTGCAGGTCCGCCAGTCCAGCCGGTTGCCGCCGGTGTGATTCTTGAAATACGGCCAGGACAGGGCCTCCACCAGGCTGTCCTCGATGAGCTTGTCTGCGTCTCCCACCGTGGTGGCGGAGATGGGGGATCCCATGGCATCGGCCAGCGCCACCATCATGTCGTCTGCGGAGAAGACATCTGCGGCGGGGAGCCGGTGGATGGGGAGGGAGACCTTCTCCGGAACGGGATAGATCCGGCCGTCCCGGAGGGTGCACTCCGCCGCCGGCAGCAGGGCGCCGCAGTACGTCTCACTGGCGGCATCCAGATAGGCGAAGAACAGGTCGGCCTCCTCCAGGTCCGCCTCACTGCCCCGGACACCGTGCTTCTGCAGCGTCTCGCAGAGCTCCGCGGGGCTGGCCGCCTCCACCGGGAAGACCCGCACGGCTTTCTTCTGGGGCAGGAAGTCTGAGATGATAAAGATCTTGTCCGGATCGGAGAAGTGGGGGGTGCCAAACCACTCCCAGACACCCAGGGTGCCCAGTTTGGAGGGACCCTTGTACTGCTGCAGAGAGGTCCAGTACAGCATGGTCCAGCCCTCCTCCGGCCCCGGCGGCGGTGTGACGAGCTTGCCGTCCTCGATGTCTGCCAGGCGCTTCAGGCGGGTCCCAATCCCTCGCTCTCTGCGCACCACAACGCACACGGACTGTCTCAAATTATCTGCCATTTGCCTGGCCTCCTCGTCTCAAATTGCTCTCTCGGACCAGCAGACGGTATGCGTCTGCCGGGATCTTCCTCTCCCGCACCTTCCCGGCGATCCACCGCTGCACCGCCGGAGAGAACAGCGATGTGCAGGCGCCGAAGGTGTGGGGAATGGGGATGGCGCGGCTGGAACAGGCCTGCAGCCGGGCCAGCAGCGCGTTGTCTGCATCATACTGGGGCTGGGGAATCGATGGCTTGAACGGGGGGATTTCCTGCGGGAGCGCCGTCTGTGCCGTTGCCGGCCCTCCTGCGGGGACCTCGGATGGGGGCTGTGCCGTCTCGGAGGGCGGCTGGGAACGCCATAAGCCCGGCTCCCCGGGAACATTTTTCTCCGGGACACTTGCGGTCTTGTCTCCAGGGGCAGCACTAACTTTGGCGGGCGGCTCCGCAGCGGTGCCGCCTTTGAGATCCTGCAGCCGCTGCAGGGTCTCCATCAGGTTGGAGCCTGTGGATTCCAGATTGGCATCCATCTGCAGGGGATCCTGAGAAGCCGTCACCTCGGCGGCCTTGTCTGCTGTGGTACTCTTGCGGGAGCGCTTGGGCCTGGTGGGCGCCGGCGCTTTGAGCGTCTTCTGTGGGACGGCGGCATCAGACTGCTCTGCCGCTTTCTCAGACCCGCGCCGCTCCTCCTCGGCAAAGCGGAGGGTGCGCACCAGGTCTGCTCCCTGGTAGATGCGGAGTTCCATGTCTGGAGTGAGGGTGGGGAGGAAGGTGTCCCGGTCCCCCTCCAGGGGATAGACGCACCAGAGGGTGCCGTTGTGGTACACCTGGACCATGCCGTTGTACGGCGGGCGCACGATGAGGCTGCCGTCCTCCGGGAGCTTCGGCGGATCCCCTGTGAGGGGATTGCCGGCGGTGTCCACCACGCTCACCTCCGGGGGCGCGGTGCTGCCCCGCAGGGCGGTCTTCCGGCACCAGTAGTAGCCGAGGCCGGACGCGGCGCCGCCGTCCAGCAGCAGGTCCTGGTTGCCGCCCGAGACCTGGTACAGGGTGGCAGTCTTGCTGGGGATGTCCTTGACCGGGCGGAAACTGCGGTAGGGATAGGTGCGGAGCGATGCCTCTCCGTTTCGGACGCTGAAATAGAGGGAGCCCGCGTGGTGCAGGAGGAAGTTCTGCCGCTCTACACAGGGCGGCCACACGGGGACAAGAGACGGCCGCTCTGCCATGGGGAAGATGGCGTGGTCCAGGAAGAAGGAGGCGGCGGAGAGGGAGAAGCACAGGATGGAGATCTTGTAGAGGTGCCAGTTCACCGTTGCATCCTGGGGCTGGAGGCAGAGGTGCCGCACGATCAGGTCCCTGGAGACCTCCTCCAGGGGGTGCGTGGTGAGAAAGTAGTACTCCTTGTCCGCGTCCAGGGGGATCCGGGTGCCGGGGCGGAGCAGGCGGAGGGCGCTGTCCAAAAAGGCGCCGTCCGGGTCTGGGCCCTCCACTTTCTCCGGCCAGTACCGGGTCTCACCCTCCCGGAAGCCCTGATAGGAGATGGTGTATTGGGCAGCCGGCACTGGGGCCCGCAGCATGGTGCCCTTGTTTCGGGCCAGCAGGCTTGCTGCGTGAGCTGCATTCCGCTTGCCGGCGCGGATGATGATCTTGGCCTCCGGCGGGTACGCGGAGCCGTTGGTGAGGGAGTAGAAGCTGAGATAGAGGCTGAGGCTGTTCTCCGTGTGCCTGAGCCCGATGGTGAGCTGCGGGCTGCCCAGAGAGGGGAGGTCTGCGGCCTGGTCCAGGATGCGCCTGTTGCATCGGGCCTCATCCGTGGAGGAGACGTGGCGGAAGATGTGCTGCACGGTCCCGCCCCGGTTCATGGGCCTTCCGCAGTGGGCGCAGAAGTACTTGCCCTCCCGGACCGCCGCACTGGTGGTGGCGGTCCAGACACCGGTGGCAGAGGAGGAGAAGGGGACACAGCCTCTCTCTTCGTCCCATTGGAAGATGTGTGTCGCCATCGGTTCGCCCTCCTTCTGCGTTTTCCTGCCTGCTCCCCCAGATTATACCGGAAAACGCCGGGAAAGGCAAGGGAAAACGGGCGGGTACGGTGTGGAAAATGCCGCGGAAAATACGGCGTTCAGGGAGCCCGCGCCTTCGCTCGCGGTTCCAGTTTATAGAGGCCCTTGCAGGACCTCGCCATTCGTGCTATCCTGAGGACACCGATTCCAGACAGGAAATCACATGAAATGGGGGCAGAGATATGGAATACGGCACCATCCCCGGCCTGGACAAGCCCATCTCCCGGATCGTCTTTGGCACCGCGATCCGCACCATGATGGCGGGGGAGAGCGCAGATGAGCTTCTGGACGCCGCGGTGGAGGCGGGCATCAACGCCTTCGACACCGCCCGGGGATATGCCCTGGCGGAGCGCTCCCTGGGACACTGGCTCACCCGCCGTGGCAAGCGAGACGGCCTGGTGCTCATCACCAAGGGCTGCAACGTGGGTCCCCTGGGCGGCAACCGGGTGAACCGGAAGACCATCCTCAGCGAGATGGACCGCTCCCTGGAGACCCTGCAGACAGACCATGTGGACCTCTATCTCCTCCACCGGGACAACCCGGACATGGAGGCGGGGGAGATCCTGGAGATTCTCAACGAGCTGAAGGAGGCGGGCAAGATCACCTGCATCGGGGTGAGCAACTGGACCCACCAGCGGATTCAGGCGGCCAACGAGTACGCCGCCGCCCACGGCCTTTCGCCCATCGTGGCCTCCAGTCCCCACTACGGCCTCCCCGATCAGTTGGAAGACCCCTGGGGCGGCGGCTGCATCTCCCTCTCCGGACCGGACCAGGGGCCAGCCCGCCGCTGGTACCGGGAACACGCCATGCCGGTGTTTGCCTACGCCAGCCTGGGCGGCGGGTTCTTCTCCGGGAAGTTCAAGGCGGGAGATGAGGCGGGGGCCAAAAAGATCCTCACCGGCGGCCTCCGCAAGAGCTATCTGCGGCCGGAGAACATGGAGCGGCTCCGGCGGGCGGAGATTTTGGGTGAGCAGCTGGGCGCCTCGGTGTCTGAGATCGCCCTGGCCTGGGTGCTCCGGCAAAACCTGGACGTCTACGCCCTGGTGGGTGCCTCCAGCCCCGCCCGGATCCAGTCCAACTGCAGGGCGCTGGAGATCCCCTTGAGTGAGGCCCAGTGCCAGTGGCTGGACCTGGAGCGGGACGAACCATAACAAGAAATCCGCGGCGCGGTCCTAAGGGATCTGCGCCGCGGATTTCATTTCTGGGGAACGGTATACAGTCCGGCCTTGTGCTTTCTTGTCTCTCTTATCTCGTCAGGAGAGGGAGGCCGCCAGCTTGTCCTTCCGCTCCAGCCGGATATACATGATCACGCAGAGCAGGATCTGTACCGCCGTGGACATGGGGGTGGCGAGACCGATCTGGAAGAGGGAGACGCCCGGGATCTGGCCGAAGAGCAATACCGCCGGGGTGCGCACCAGAAGCGCCCCGATGAGCCCCTGTGCCATCACGAATAGAGTTTGCTCCCGGCCGTTGAAGTATCCCACCATGACGAACATCACCGCGGTGAGAAGGCAGTCTATGGCGTAGGCCCTGAGGTAACTCTGGGCCGCCGCGATCACCTCCAGGTCCCGGCTGAAGAAGCCGGCCAGCACATCGCCCCGGAAGAAGCTCAGCAGGAACATGCACACGCCGATGGTGAGGGATAGGGCGATGCCGTTTCGCAGGGCGTGCTTGGCCCGCTGGGGCTGGCTTGCCCCCATGTTCTGGGCCACAAAGGCGGACATGGACTGGCCGAAGGCGGAGGGCACCAGCATGAGAAAGGCGCACACCTTTTCCCCCACCCCGATGGCGGCGGAGTACACCACCCCGAAGGCGTTCACCGTGGACTGGATCAGCAGGAAGGAGAAGCCCACCAACACCTCCTGCAGGGCGATGGGGGCGCCGAGACGGAGCTCGGAGGACAGAAGGGCGGGATCGGGGCGGATCCAGCCGGCGTGAAACTGGAAGGGCAGTTCCATCCGGCGGATCAGGATTAGGGATGCCACCACGCTGATCGCCTGGGCCAGAACCGTGGCCAGGGCGGCGCCGGAGGCCCCCATCTGGAAGCCCCACACCAGAAGGAGATCCCCGGCGATGTTCACGATGCAGGCGATGAACACCGTGATGAGCGGCGTCCTGGAGTCCCCCAGACCCCGGAAGATGCTGCCCAGCAGGTTGTATGCGATGATGAAGACCGCGCCGCCGCCGCAGATCCGGATGTAGCTCACCGCCTTGGAAAAGGCCTCCTCCGGACACTGCATCAGCCGGGCCAGAGGCTCCGCCAGAAGGATCAGCACCAGCGAGAGCACCACTGCCATCACGGCGGAGAGAAAGATGCCGGTGCCCACCGCACGCCCGGCCTCCTCCGGCTCCTTGCGGCCGATGTGCTCGCCCACCAGCACCGTGATGCCCATGGCCATGCCGGTGACGGCGCAGGTGAGGGTGTGCAGCAGCATGCTCCCGGTGGCCACGCCGGAGGTGTCTGTGGTCTCGGCAAACTTGCCCACCACCGCCAGGTCCACGGCGCCATAGAGGGCCTGCAGCACCAGTGCCAGCAGCACCGGGAGAGAGAAGCGGATCAGTGCGCGAAAGATATTCCCCTGGGTGAGGGAAGAAGATGCGTTCATATGGGCCTCCTTTGCGGCTTCCCGCCGCAGTGACGGCGATTGTACACTTTTCGGGGGGAATCGTCAAGGGCGGGGGAGGGGCGAAGATGGGTGAAAATAGAGGGAAATCCGGGGCCAACTGTGGGGAAGATGTGAAAAAACGGGCAGTACCGGGCGCTTACACAGGAGACCCTTGCGAAAGAACCAGCCGCCGGCAGGGTGCCGGCGGCTGGGGTGGGCAATCAAGCTCTTGTGAGGGTGCGGATGTGGTCCGGGCCGTATTCCCGGGTCTGGCCATCGTCCAGGTACTGCTGATAGGTGCTGCCGGGGCCCAGCAGCTGGACCTGCTCCAGGGAGACCTGATCGGTGCACTGGGCGGGGCCGCCCACCGGTATGGCGGCGCCGTCCCGGAGGAAGAACACCACCTCGTCCAGGGGCACGGTGATGTCCCGCCAGCCCTGGGCCGCGGCCCGGGTGCGGAAGCGGGCGCCGTCCCAGCGGACTTCTGTCATGGGAGTGGGGAGGTAGACCTTGCGGGTGAGGGCGCCCTGCTCCAGGATGGGCGCGATCATGACGCACTGGCCCACCAGCAGCTGGTCCTCGCAGGCCCGGGCATTCTCGTCCTGGGGCCACACAAAGCCCAGGGGCTGCATGTACATCTCCCCGTTGAGGGCGGCCTTCATGAACTCGGAGTACAGGTACGGGAGCAGGCGGTACCGGAGGCTGATCACGTTGGCGAAGGCCTGGGTGTCCCCAAACTGGTAGCACTCCTGCCGCCGGGTGCCCAGGGCGGTGTGATTGCGCATCAGCGGGGTAAAGGCGGAGAGGGCCAGCCAGCGGAGCAGCAGTTCCCGGTCTGCGTTGCCCCCGAAGCCGCCGGTGTCCGCCCCGGTGTACAGGAAGCCGCACATGTTGAGCCCCGGCATGTGATAGAGGTTCTGTTTGAGAAGGGCCCAGGAGGAGCTGTTGTCTCCCGTCCAGATGCCGCCGTACCGGTGGGCGCCGATGTAGCTGGAGCGGCTGAAGAGGAGGTACCGGCCGGGCAGCAGCTGCTCCAGGCCCTCACCGGAGGCCCTGGTCATGAGAGCGCCGTACAGGTTGTGTACCTCGTGGTGGAGGACCAGCTCGCCATCGATGCGGTGGTAGAAGTTCTTGTAGTCCTGGTAGGTGCTGTTCTCCCCGGTCTCCGCCTCCTGGGGGTGGATGAGATCCTTCAGCCGGCCGATGGCCCCCTTGGGGTTGTACTCGCTGTAGAAGATGGAGGGCTCGTTCATGTCGTTCCAGAAGCCCTCAATCCCCTTGTCTGTGAGCACCTGATAGCGGCTGCCGAACCAGGCCCTGGCCTCGGGCTGGAAGAAGTCTGGGAAGTGGGTGAGCCCCGGCCACACCGCCGCCTGGAAGGGTTTGCCCTCGTGGTTGAGGCAGAAGTACCCGTTGGCCGCGCCCACATCGTAGGTCTCGTTGCCGGGCTCGATCTTGATGCCGGCATCGATGATGGGCACGAGGCGGACGCCCTCCTGCCGGAGCTTGTCCGCATAGGCCTTCAGGTCCGGGAACCGCTTGGGGTGGACGGTGAAGTCTATGAAGCGGTCCATATAGTCTATGTCCATGCAGATCCAGTCCAGGGGGATGTGGTGGTTGCGGTAGCCGGAGACCACGTCATCGAAGTCCTTCTCGGTCTTGTAGCCCCAGCGGCTCTGGCCGAAGCCGAAGGCCCAGAGCGGCGGGATGTAGCTTCGTCCGATGGCCTCACGGAATTCGTGGGTGATCTCCGCCGCCGTCTCTCCCTCCAGGAGATAGAGCCGCAGGCCCTGGCCCTCACAGGAGACCGTGAGGGCGCCGCTCCCTTTCCAGTCCACCTCGAAGGTGACCCGGGAGGGGGTGTCAAAGAAGGCGCCGAAGCAGCCGCTGTCCGGGTCGTCCACGATGAGGAAATTGTGGGAGCCGTACAGGGAGGGCGTGTTCTCCTGGTGGTTGGCGGTGTCCGTGTTGTAGCTCACATAGCGGCCGCCGCGCTTGTTGATCCCCCGCATGGTCTCGCCTAGGCCGTATACGATGGCCTTATCCCCCAGGGGACAGGAGAAGATCCGCAATATATCGGTCTCTGTGTAGGTAAAGTGCTGCAGCTGGTCTCCCACAGGGCAGGGGCGCACCACTGCATCGGTGGCAAAGGGAGTGCCGTAGGTGATTACTTTCATTCATACACCGCCTCTTCAGATTGGGTTCCCGCCGTGTCTGCGGGAAAGTGGGGCCTGCGTTCCATCGGTCTAGCACAGGAGGATTCGGGGACGTGCCCCACAAGTTCATGCTGCCCATTATACACGAAACGGGGACAAAGGGAAAGCAAAAATTGCGCGGTGTGCCATATCACAGCCGTCGCTGCCATCAGAGATCAGAGCCGCCTCGCCCGCGCCGGTACAACGGACCCCGATGAAAGCGTTCCTGAGACAAAATTTTCTGAATCGACAAATGTAGTGTTGACAAGCCGCCGGGGATGTGCTACAGTCCTCTCGTACACTACACTTGTCGATTGGAGGACAGCGCATGGAAATGAAGCTGACGACCGCGGAACTCCGGGTCATGAACGTGCTCTGGCGGGAGGGGGATGTGACCGCCAAGCACATCTACGAGGTGCTGAAGGGCAAAGTGGGCTGGGAGATGAATACCACCTACACGCTGATCAAGCGGTGCATCAAAAAGGGAGCCGTAGCCAGGAGCGAGCCAAATTTCATGTGCCACGCATTAGTGACCCAGAGCGAGGTGCGTAAGGCAGAGACGGAGGAGCTGATTGAGAAGGTATACGATGGCCGGGCGGAGAACCTTTTCGCCGCACTTTTGGGCCGGGAGAGGCTTTCTGAGGAGCAGGTGGAGCGCCTTCGCCGTATTGTAGACGAATGGGAGTGAGCATGTGAGCATAGCGGAGATGAGCGTGTCCGGCGGGACCATGATCCTTGTGACCGCTCTTGTTCGCCTCATCGCCGGGGACAGGCTCCCCAGGCGGGGATATGTGGCGCTGTGGACGGCGGCGATTCTGAGACTGCTCCTGCCATTGCAAATCGCCTCCCCCGTGAGCTTCTATGGGTTCCTGGCGGGGACGGCGGTACCAGTGGAGCGGCTCGGTGCGATTGCCGTGGGGGAAACGCCGGCGGGCCTCCCGATCTGGACCGTCCTCTGGCTTGCCGGTGCAGCGGTGACGGGCATCGCCTTTGCGGTGTCGTATCTCCGCTGCATCCGGGCATTTCGGACGGGTACGCCTCTGGAGAGCCAGTTCGTAGACGAATGGCTTGCAAAGAACGCCCATGGACGGCAGGTGGCGGTACGCGCACTTCCAGGTCTGCACACGCCCCTGACATACGGACTGCTTCATCCGGTGATCCTTTTGCCTGAGGAGGCCGAGAGCTGGGACGGGGAGCGCCTTGGCATGGTGCTCTGCCATGAGTTCACCCACATACGGCGCTGGGACGGCGCACTGAAAAAGCTGGCGGTGGTGGCGCTGTGTCTCCACTGGTGCAATCCCGCAGCATGGCTGATGGTGGCGCTTCTGGACCGGGACATCGAGCTCGCCTGTGATGGCGCGGTGGTGGAGCACTTTGGCTCCAATTCCCGTGGGCAGTATGCCAGACTGCTCATCGACCTGAGAGCGCCGCAGAGAGACAGCCCGCTGGTTACGGGCTTCGGACAGAACGTCACCGAGAGGCGTGTCCTGGGGGTGATGCGCCACAGACGGGCGGGAAAGATGGCGGTAGCGGTCTCCGCTGTGCTGGTGGTCTCGGTCATCGGGGTCTTTGCCACTTCGGCAGAGAGGGATCCCTCAATGGGGTACCAACTTGAGAATGCGAACAATCCAAAAGATACGATCACGGTTCCAGAACAGTCCGCAAAGAGGGCTGATGACCCTGCGGACAGCGACAGCCCCGCCATCGACGTCACGGTCTTCCGCTTGGAAGAGGCATCACAGCTCTCCTTTGACGCGTTGCCGGACGCTCTGTCCCGCAGTGACGGGAAAGAGGTCATATTTGTCCCGACACACAGTGCGGAAAAAGTGGCTTACGTTGTGACCTGTATTCCTGCGGCGTTGCAGGGCGGCGCCGCACAATAGCCGATCTGCCGTATCGGTCTTCTTTGACTGTGCGGTATTCGCTGATGGAGGATACGTGCAATTGAAAAAACGGAGTAAGATGCTTGTGGCGCTGACCCTGCTTATGGTTCTTCTCGCCTCAATAGGCGGATGCGGCAATGCCAATAAGGAAGGCGAAGAATCCTTCACGCTGAGGCTTTTGACAGAGGAGTATCCGGATTCCTATGGGCTAACCGATACAAATCCCATGTCGCTCGTGGTCCGGCAGCTAATCGATGCATATGAGGCGGCGCACGAGGGCATCCACATCGAAGCGGAACTGCTTCCATCCGCCCCAGAGGAGCGAGAGGCGCGGATGGAGGAGCTCCGCACAGAGATCCTGTCTGGGGGCGGGCCGGATCTCTATCTGCTTCAGGGGAGCGGAGAGGACGCCCTCTTCACGGATGCGGCCCAGGCGATGCGCAATGGGCTGTTTTATGATCTCAGTACACTGTATGAAGCCGATGCCGACCTTGGCGAAGAGACGTTGGTCTCCCCTGTGATGGATGCAGGGGTGATCGGGGATGCGCGGTATATCCTGCCCCTGCGGTACAACTTTCCAGTGGTGTACACCACCGAGGCGGCGCTGAAAGCCGCCGGCATCGACATGGAGACGATCTCCAGCGGGGTCAATGCACTCTACGATGCGCTGGCGGCCACGGAGGACCCGGATTGGACACGGTATGCATGGCCTTGGTACTACAGCAGTCCCCTGTGCGTGTTCCCGGATGTCGTGGACTACGAGACACAGACCGTCTGCTTGACTGCCGATGCGGTTGAGACGTATCTCAGGAGGGTACAGGCCCTTGCAAATGTTGGCATAACCTACCCGATGTCCACGAGCTGGGACATCTATGCAAGCCTCTCCCAGTATCCTCTCAAGGGTGGAACGGTCTCGTTTGAAGAAAACGGCGGTTTTTCTGCGGCGTTTTTATATGTTGGCGGACTGGATGAGGCGTTGGATGTGGCAGTTGTCACGGAGGCGCTTGATATGGACCTCGCCATGTTCCCACTCCGCTCCGTGGACGGCTCTCTTGTGGCTGATGTCACCGATTGGGGGGCAGTTGGAGCCGGCTGTGAGCACCCGGAGGCCGCCTATGACTTTTTGCGGCTTCTGCTCCTGGAGGACACCCAGTGGGAGCGCAACCGGCCCCCCGTGCCAGATGGCGGGTTTCACGGCCGTGTCGCAGCCGGCTGGCCGGTGAGAGCGGCGGGATCCGTGGAGCGCCTTTGGGACGGATACCGGGAGCGAATCTTTGCTCACGCCGCGGGGAGTAGCACCGCTGCGCGGTGGGCCAACCAAATTCTTCGGACCGTTGATGTGACCGAGTCGGATATTCCGCTGCTTGAGGAACAGATCGATGTCGTACGCTTTGGCCTTCCAGGGGAGGACGACTTCAGAAGAAATCTGATGGCTTTGTGCTTGTCTGATGGCACAGATACTGATCTGGAGGCCCTGTCTCAAGAACTGGTGGACAGCCTTCGGTGGCATGTCATGGAGGGATAACGCCTTCTTGCGGGCGGGCCAAACCTTTTTATCGGATTTTAGACGAATGGGAGTGAGCATGTGAGCATTGCTGAAATGGGTGTATCCGGCGGGACCATGGTCCTTGTGACCGCTCTTGTTCGCCTCA
Organism: uncultured Oscillospiraceae bacterium; assembly: GCA_947629915.1. Taxonomy (GTDB): domain Bacteria; phylum Bacillota; class Clostridia; order Oscillospirales; family Oscillospiraceae; genus Enterenecus. The sequence goes on from CANRFN010000078.1 coordinate 15,784, forward strand.
TCGCCGGGGACAGGCTCCCCAGGCGGGGATATGTGGCGCTGTGGACGGCGGCGATTCTGAGACTGCTCCTGCCATTGCAAATCGCCTCCCCCGTGAGCTTCTATGGGTTCCTGGCGGGGACGGCGGTACCAGTGGAGCGGCTCGGTGCGATTGCCGTGGGGGAAACGCCGGCGGGCCTCCCGATCTGGACCGTCCTCTGGCTTGCCGGTGCAGCGGTGACGGGCATCGCCTTTGCGGTGTCGTATCTCCGCTGCATCCGGGCATTTCGGACGGGTACGCCTCTGGAGAGCCAGTTCGTAGATGAATGGCTTGCAAAGAACGCCCATGGACGGCGGGTGGTGGTACGTGTTCTCCCGGGTCTGCGCACGCCCCTGACATACGGACTGCTTCACCCGGTGATCCTCCTGCCTGAGGAGGCCGAGAGATGGGACGAGGAGCGCCTTGGCATGGTGCTCTGCCACGAGCTCACCCACATACGGCGCTGGGACGGTGCATTGAAAAAGCTGTCTGTGGTGGCGCTGTGTCTCCACTGGTGCAATCCCGCCGCATGGCTGATGGTGGCGCTTCTGGACCGGGACATCGAGATCGCCTGTGACGGCGCGGTGGTGGAGCAGTTTGGCCCCAATTCCCGTGGGCAGTACGCCAGACTGCTCATCGACCTGAGAGCGCCGCAGAGAGGCAGCCCGCTGGTAACGGGCTTCGGACAGAACGTCACCGAGAGGCGTGTCCTGGGGGTGATGCGCCACAGACGGGCGGGAAAGGTGGCGGTAGCGGTCTCCGCTGTGCTGGTGGTCTCGGTCATCGGGTATTTGCCACTTCGGCAGGGCTGGAACTGCGGGAAGAAGTGCCCGGCGGGACCGCTCAGACCGAGGCCGATGCGCCAGACAGACTGCCTCTGGAGAAACCGATGCCGCCGGAGGAGTCCGCCTGCGCCAATCGGGGCCGTGTCTCACTCCGCAATGGAACAAAAACCATCACCGTCATGGTCACCGGCGCGGAGGGGGAATCTGTACCGGTGAATGGGATCTACCAGGAAGGAGGCGGGGAATGAAAAGACAGATATGTGCCTTTCTTGCCGCTGCATGCCTCTCCCTCGCAGCGGCAGAGTGCATCCGGGAGCTGAAAGCGGTCCCAATCACCCAGGAAGACATTCCTCTTTTGGATGCTCCTATCGACAGGGCGCGGTTCTACATTCCCGAGGAGGGCAAATTCTATTCCACGATCCTCACTCTGAACGCGGATATGGACATGCACACTTTGGCGGTTGAGACCATCAGCGCTCTACAGTACCATCTGGCGGAGGGATGACAAGATGTGTCTGAAAAGGTATATAGCAGGGATCGCCGCAGCGACGATCCTGATTGGGCTGGCGGGCTGCAGCGCCGGGAGCCCCGGCGTAGAGGAGACCGGGGCAGAACCTATCACCATCCGGGTCCTGTCCAATGCCGACACCGCCATGTCGAGCCCCTCCAGCGCCTACGGCATGGACTATGAAATTCGGCGGCTGATCGGCGAATATGAGAGGGCCCATGAAGAGGTCACGATAGATCTGGAGTTTCTGCCGGCTTCCGGGGAGGAGCGGGAGACGCGCATTGCGGAGCTGCGGACCGAGATCCTGGCGGGGAACGGCCCGGATGTGTACCTGATGAGCCCCTACAAGCTGGAGCAGCTCAGCTACAATTCGTATGAAACGCAGATCGATGGCGGACTGTTCCCCGATGTCGCCCAGAGCATGTACAACGGCGTGTTCTATGACATCAGCGCCTTCTATGACGGGGACACTGAGCTGCATGTGGATGAGCTGGCCCCTGGTGTCATGGAGATGGGGACGGTTGACGGGGCCCGGTTTGTCCTGCCCCTGCGCTACACCTACCCGGTGGTATTTGCGGATCGAAACGCGCTGGACGGTGCTGGGATGGATGTGGAGCACATGAAGGCGGATCTCGGCGGCTTTTTTGAGGAACTGATGCGCCATGCAGATACGGCGTCCTGGTTCAACGGCGCCGCCCAGGTGGTGATGACGCTGGACCCCTTCTACCTGATCCCGCAGCTCATCGACTATGAGACCGGCGATGTGCTTCTGACGGACCAGGAACTCGCGGACTTTACCAGGCGATGCTGGGAGATCACAGATCGATGTGAGACGATCCTCGCCATGCCGGGGGTGAGCTCCTATGTGCAGATGGGCTGGTTTCCCCTCGCTGCCCCTGGGCTTGAGGACGGCGAGACCGATGTCTGGGCCTCCATGCGGGCGCCGCTGTGTATCGGAGGCGCGGCAACGGCGATTTCAGCCTGCGCCATGGCTGAGGTTGAGGGCGTGGACATGGAGCTCTTCCCATTGCGTGCGCTGGACGGTTCTCTGGTGGCGGAGATCACCTGGTGGGGCGCGGTGGGCGCAGGCTGCGAGCACCCGGAAACCGCATACGACTTTCTGCGCCGCATGCTGCTGCCTGAAACCCAGTGGGAGCTGAAGCGGCCCACCGGCGATGAGAACACCGTGGTCTCGGGGTTCTTCGGCTCGGGATTGCCCGTGCGGGTAATTGGCGCCGCGCAGCCCCTTTGGAACGCGCTGAAGGCGCAGCTTGTGCACTTCGCCGGAACGGATAAGGCCGCCGCCAATCGGGCTGCCGCGCTCCAGTCCGTTTCGCTTACGGATGCGGATATCCTTCCGCTGCTGTCCGCCCGCGTGGACGCGGCAAGGGTTCCGATGGCACTGGGGTCCCAGTGGAGCGAGGTTCTGGCCAACCGCCTGGAATATGAGGATGCGCTGGACAGCGAGGCCCGCGCATTGATTGAGGAGCTCCGCTGGCATCTGGCCGAGGGGTGAAGCTGCAGTATTGCCGAGAGGGGGCGTTGGTACATGAAGCTGTCTGCGAAAAAGGCACGGGACGGCGTATTGCTGGTATTGCCCGTTGTCCTGGGGTGCCTCTTATTTTACGCGCTGCCGTTTGTCCTGGTTCTGCGGTATTCCGTGACCCAGGGCGTGGGTGCATCTGTTCGCTTTGTGGGTTGGGAAAACTATAGAGCCGTGTGGCACAACGCGCTTTTCGGGAGGGCCTTTCAGAATACGGCGCGGTTTTTGCTTCTGGGCCTACCGCTCATTCTGATCCTCTCCTACGCCATCGCGCTGCTGCTGAAAAATGAGGTGGAAAGGCACAAGCTCTTGAAATCGGTGCTCCTATTCCCGTACATCATGCCCGTAGTTGGCGCGGTGCTGATCGTGGACCTGGTCTTCGGTGAGGCTGGGCTTTTCAACCGATGCCTCATCGCCCTGGGGGCGCCGGTGCGGGACTGGCTCCACTCTCCCGCCTCCTTCTGGGTGGCAATGGCCCTCTACCTCTGGAAGAACACCGGGTACAGCGTCATCCTCCTGCTGTCTGGCCTCTCCACGATCCCAGCAGATCAATATGCGGCGGCGCAACTGGACGGGGCTGGCCGCTTGAGACAGTTTTGGCACATCACCGCACCCCAGATGTGGTACAGTGTCTTCTTCGCCGCCGTCTTCTCCCTCATAAACGCCTTCAAATGCTTTCGGGAGATCTTCCTCATTGGCGGAGCCCACCCGGACGACAGCGTGTACATGCTGCAGCACTTCATCAATAACTGCTTTGAAAACCTGAATTACCCGAAGCTGGCGGTGGCATCGGTCCTTTTGGGCATCGCGGTGACGGCGGTGCTCACCGTCCTGTTCCTCTGGGTGCGGAGAAAGGAGCGGTACAGAGAGTGAAAAAGCGGTTCACTGTTGGGTCCGCCGTGGCTGTCCTTCTGATCGCCCTATGTCTCGCGCCGTTTTTGTATGTGCTTGCGAAAAGCTTCCTGACGGATGACGGGCCCACATTCCTGTATTACTATGATGTGTTTCTTGCCACGCCGCAGTACCTCCTGCGCTTCTGGCTGAGTGTGGGCCTCTCGATCTCAGTTGCCGCAGGGCAGACCATCGTCTCCTCTCTTGCGGGCTTTGGTTTTGCCAAGTACAAATTCCCGGGGAGAAGCGCGGTTTTCTTCTTCCTCATGGTGCTGATGATTCTCCCGCTTCAGGTGACGCTGGTGCCGAATTACATCGTCCTGGACCAGCTGCACCTCCTGGATACCTACGGCGCCCTGATTCTGCCCGCTATCTTTCTCCCACTGGGCACCTTCATCATGGCCCAGGGCTTTCGCGCCATTCCGGACGAGATCCTCGATGCCGCCAAGGTAGATGGGTGCAGAACCCTTCCGCTTCTTGTGCGTGTCGCTCTGCCCATCAACAAAAATGGCCTTGTCTGCACCTTCCTCCTGTCCTTCCTGGACGCGTGGAATATGGTGGAGCAGCCGATTGCCTTCCTAAAGGACCAGGAGCGCTGGCCCCTCAGCGTGTCTCTGGCCTCCACTCTGCCGGCGGACCCCACGGTGCGGCTTGTGTGCTGTGTCCTCGCTGTGATCCCGCCGCTCTTTCTCTTCCTGTATTGCAACAGGGAGCTTACGGAGGGGATCGCATTGGGGAGGGAGCTGTGAACATGAAGCGAAAGGTCCTGGCCGCACTGTCTCTTGTGATGTGGATCTTCGCCTGCTGTACCGTTTTCTCATTCAAAGTCGAGGACCTCATGACAGCCAGAATCATCACGGCGGAGAGGCCCTCTTTCGGGAAGATATACCTGCCGCTGGAAACCGCGTTCCTGGACGAGACGGGCTGGCACCTCTATTACACCTATGAGGGCACTGGGTGGGAGAGCGGCACACGGGTGGCGGAGCTGGAGAGCGAATATTACACCGTCTACGATGACCCGGAGGCCGTGGACGAGGAAACGGGCATGAAAATCCAACCCCATGTGGAGGCGTCCAGTCCGTGGGAGGGGAAACTGATCCAGTATTCCGCCCACCCGCTGACAGACGGGGAGTCTGCCTTGGTGCTGGACAAGCGTTCACACTGGGATGACACCTGGCTTGTGATCTCCGCACAGCCTCTGCCGGAGGTGCTGACCTTGCCGGCGGGGCTTGCGCTTGCCGCCCGCACTGATACATCCCTTCTCCTCACCGTCCCGGACGCACCCCAGCCGTTTTTGGAGTCTGAGGCCAGAGCGAGACTGGCGAACACCGCGGAACTGGCGGACCAAATCACGCCCCTGCAGCGGGACGACCTGCGGGTCTACAGCCTTGCGGATGCGGAGGCCTTTGTGAACGCCATGCCCCGCCTCGCCACGATTCTTGTTTTGTCCCTTGCCCCGGTTTTTCTGCTGCCACCGCTGTCTCTGCTGCGCACCGGGCGATACCGCCGCGTCCTGATCGCCGTCAACGGCTCGCTTACCGTGTTTGCAGCGGCCGCAATCTGCCGCGAGACACATGCCGTGACCCTGCCGGCGTCCCTTCTCCCCGCACATATGGCCCTGGATCTCCGGCATTACGCCGGGGAGCTCGGGCAGATCTTTGTGTCTCTTGGAACCCTCCTGGATAATAGCATTATCAAAACTATAACCTCTGCATATGCCTCTGCCCATCAGGAAAGTATCACCATTTTGCTTGCTGGGATATCATTGACAATTACAATACTCGCTTTGGAGATATTGATAAATCGTATGTTGGGAAAACGGTGAGGCTGAGACAATTAGTCCCTTCTGAATGGAGGGGCTGCTCCTGCAGAGAAAAACGCGAACCGCCGAGATCCTCCTGCCGTGAGGATCTCGGCGGTTCGCCGTCCCAATCGATGCGGTTTTTGCAGCGGCGGTATGCCTTGCCGCTGGGGATCACTTTGGACACGGGGTTCACCCCGTTCCAGGAGCCTCTCCGGGCGGCGTACGCCTGGCGCTGTGCCCGTTTGGAGCGCTTCTCCAGGGGGAGAAATCGGTTCATGTGCATGCTCTCCTTTCCAGAATACGGCAGTGTGTTCTCGCGGAATTTTGTCCTACAAAACCCATTGGAAACCCGGGTTTCACCGGATTGTGTGGGGAATTTGTATGCGCTTTTTCCGCCGTTTTCAGGCAGAATGGAGCGCTTTCAAACTTTTTTGGATCTTTCCCTATATTACGGTTTGGTTACATTTCTCTCGAAAATCTTGCAATTTCCCGGGAATTTTGCTATTCTGCAGTTCCCCGTTCGGGGACATTCTTCCATCAGGAGGCGATTATCAATGCCTGCCATCTCTTTGGCATACCCCGTGATCGATCTTGCAGCCACCGGAGCCAACATCCGGCGCCTGCGCCAGCAGCAGGGACTGTCCGTCCGCGATCTCCAGTCCTTCTTCGGTTTCGAAGAGCCGAGAGCCATCTACAAGTGGCAGAGCGGTCAGACGCTGCCGTCTGTGGACAACCTCTATGCCCTCAGCGCCGTGCTGCAGGTCCCCATGGAGCGCATTCTGGTCTGTGCCGGGGACTCACCACCGGTGGAACATAGTGAGCGGCAGGCTGCGGCCTGCCGCCCTCTTTTTTTGCTCTTTTTTGCCCTGCGGCTCCCGGGGAAGCGGCAACAGTCTGGGCCTCTTCGGACCATTTTGCCTGGGGACGGATGCCCCACAGGCGGGAGAATAGTATCCTTTGCATAGGACCGTTTCAAAGACGGAAATGCAGAAGAGGGAGGCGCTGTTGGAGATGGGGAGGGGCGAGCGTGCAGTGTGGAGGCGTGGGGGATGGCGCGGAGAGCGCAGCACGACAGAAATGGCGCTGGGAGGCTGTTAGCGAACAGATAGGGTTCTGTCCAGACCTCATCAGAAATTGAAATTCAGAAATGGAGAAAGGCGGGTGCCTCTCTTCCACATTGGGCGCCAATCTGGCAGGTGCACGGCACTATAGTTCGGCCGGCGGGAACCGGCCCTGGGAGATCCGTTCCATCGCCGCTCCCCCGGCAGCCGCAGGGCAGGGGGCGTGTCAGGCGAAACGGCCCTCTTCTGTCCAGCGGTCCAGGATCTCCCGGAACTCCTCGTTGACATCAAAGGGCGGCTCGTACTCTACAGGGGTGTTGATGAGGGCGGCGTCCAGAGCGGCGGACACCTCATCGGCCTTGCGGCTCAGGGTGCGGGCATAGCGGGCGATGCGGTTGCGGTCGAAGTCGATGGTGGTGACCTGCTTCTGGTCGCAGCGGTAGGTCACCTGGTTGCCCTCTGCGTTAAACCGGTACGCGATGCCGCCGTTGCGGTGCACCACCTCGGTGCTGCGGATGCCGGCCATGCCGCGGAAGGTCTGGGCCAGCTCCTGCCGGAGGGCGTTCAGGCTCACCTCGCCGTCCAGGCCTGCGTCCAGGGGAACTGTGGCCTTGGCCTGGGTGATCGCGGCGCTGAGCTTCTCCCGCTCGGTGAGGAGGAGCAGCAGCATGGCGGCCACCTGATTGGCCTTGCCGGCGTACTCGAAGTCCGCGGTGTTGCTGGCGATGGTGATGTCCTCCGCCTCGGCGTAGGCCTTGTGCCGCATCAGGGTGGTTGTGGTGACGGTGGTGTTGTCCTTGTCCTGCAGAATGTCCTTGCCCCAGCTGATGAGGCTGGAGAGCTTGTTCTGATACCGGAAGGCCTCTTTCAGATTCACGTTGCATACCTCCTTGCTGAATCTGGACACAGGATACACCAGGGAGGTAGAGTTGTCATGGAACTCGTGGTTCCAAAAGGCGAGAAGAAATGGCCCTGCAGACAAGAAAGCCGCCGCACAGGCAGCCTTAGACTGCCTGTGCGGCGAAAAAGAGAGGGAGTTCCACGGCCCCGGCGCGGCATCGTCCATCACCGGCCGGAACCGATCGTTACGATATCGTGTGGCTCAGATGCCCATCTCCCGCTTTACGGCGGCAAAGCACGCCACGGCGAAGTCCAGGTCCTCCTTGCTGTGGCCGGCGGAGATCTGGGTGCGGATGCGGGCCCTCCCCTGGGGGACCACGGGATAGCTGAAGCCCACCACGTAGACGCCCTTCTCCAGCATGCGTGCGGCGAATTCCGCGGCGGTGCGGGCGTCATACAGCATCACCACCACGATGGGGTGGCTGCCGGGGAGCACGTCAAAGCCCAGGGTGCTGAGCCGCTCCCGGAAGTACCTGGTGTTCTCGTGTACCTTGTCCCGGAGGGCGGTGGAGGCGGTGAGCAGCTCCAGGGTCTTGATGCTGGCGGCGCAGACCGCGGGGGCTAGGGTGTTGGAGAAGAGATAGGGCCGGCTTCTCTGGCGCAGCAGGTCGATCACTTCCTTCTTCGCTGCGGTGTAGCCGCCGGACGCCCCGCCCAGGGCCTTGCCGAAGGTGCCGGTGAGGATGTCCACCCGGCCCTCCACGCCGCAGAACTCCGGGGTGCCCCGTCCGGTGTCCCCCATGAAACCCACGGCGTGGCTGTCGTCCACCATCACCAGGGCATCGTAGGCCTCGGCCAGGTCGCAGATCCCCTGCAGGTTGGCGATGTAGCCGTCCATGGAGAACACGCCGTCTGTGGCGATGAGCTTGATCTTGGCCCCGGCGGCAACGGCAGCGTCCAGCTGCGCCTTCAGGTCCTCCATGTCGTTGTTCTTGTAGCGGTACCGCCTGGCCTTGCAGAGGCGGACGCCATCGATGATGGAGGCGTGGTTCAGCTCGTCCGAGATGACGGCGTCCTCCGGGCCCAGCAGGGTCTCAAAGAGGCCGCCGTTGGCATCGAAGCAGGAGGAGTACAGAATGGCGTCCTCCATGTGCAGAAATTCCGCCAGCTTCTGCTCCAGCTCCTTGTGGATGGACTGGGTGCCGCAGATGAACCGGACCGAGGAGAGGCCGAAGCCCCATCTGTCGTAAGAGGCCTTGGCGGCGGCGATGAGCTCGGGATGGTTGGAGAGGCCCAGGTAGTTGTTGGCGCAGAGGTTCAGCACCTGGCTGGCTGCCGTGGTGTCGATGCGGGCCCTCTGGGGTGTGGTGATGATGCGCTCATCCTTGCGGGTGCCGGCGGCGGAGATGGCATCCAGTTGGGCGCGGTAGCTGGCATAGGCAGATTTCATGGTTCATTTTCCTCCTCTCAAGTCTCAGCGGGACCAGTCCAGGATGACCTTGCCGGACTTCCCGCTGTTCATGGCTGCAAATCCCTCGGCAAACTGGGTGTAGTGGAAGCGGTGGGTGATCACCGGGGTGAGGTCCAGGCCGCCCTGCACCATGTAGGACATCTGGTGCCAGTTGTCTGTGAATTTCCCAAAGTAACTAACTAGCTACCCAACCTTATTTGTGCTTATTTAAATAAATTTCTGAATTAGGGTC
>CANRFN010000079.1 GCA_947629915.1 uncultured Oscillospiraceae bacterium
TTTACTTCGCAGGGACTGCACCCCCAAGATACCCGTTAAATCAGCAGCTGGCAACGGGTATCTATTATACGCTTACCTTCTTTCGGGGCATACTCTATCACGGGAATAGGGGAAAAGAAAGGCCAAAAACGCCGAAAAACCGGGAACCTGCCGCCAGGTTCCCGGTTGAAATGCTTGTTTCAGTGTTTTTCTGTGGCGGACGCTCCAGTACCGCCACCATTGCTGTCCTTTCCCGGCTGATCTGCCCGGTCCGGCTCCAGGCTGCGGCCCCGGCGGATCTTCTCCAGGGTGTTCTCCAAGGTCCCCGCCTCCTGGATCTCCAGCAGCTCGCCGATGAGACGGTTGGATAAAAGGAAGCCCTCCGGGGTAAAATGCCAACGTCTGTCTGTGCGGGCGGCCCAGCCCCGCTGCTCGTACTCCGCCAGGCGGGTGGCCAGGGGGTCGAAATTCATGTAGTACTCCCGGCGGTACTCCCACTCCTCGATGCCGTGGACGGTGCGCATCCGCAGCATCAGGTACTCGCTGCTCCGCTCCCGCTGGGGGATCCGGTCCATCTCGTCCAACAGCCGCCCGCCGTTGAGCACGCCATCGATGTAGGCGTCCAGGTCCCGGACGTAGGAGTACCGGCAGCCGCCGAAGTCCGAGTGGGCGGCGGCCCCCAGGCCCACATAGGGCAGGCCCATCCAGTACCGCAGGTTGTGCCGGGACTGGAAGCCGGGTTTGGCGAAGTTGGAGATCTCATACTGGCCGTATCCCGCCTCCGCCAGGCGCTGCACCGTCCAGAGGTAGCAGTCCGCCTGCATGTCATCGTCCGGCACTTTCTCCCCGGCCTGTACCCTGTTGTATAGCGGGGTGCCCTCCTCCAGAGTGAGGCCGTAGCAGGAGAGGTGCTCCGGCTCCAGGGCCAGGGCGGCCTCCACGCTCTCCCGCCAGCTCTCCATGGTCTGCCCAGGGAGCCCGTAGATGAGATCCAGGTTCAGGTTGCGGATCTTGGCCTTCCGGGCCGCCGCCACCGCGTCCTTCACCTGGGCGTAGGTGTGGATTCTTCCCACTGCCTGCAGCTCACAGTCCTGGCAGGACTGCATGCCCAGGCTGATCCGGTTCACGCCGGCCCGGCGCAGGGTGTTCAGGGTCTTGAAGCTGGCGCTGTCCGGGTTGGCCTCGCAGGTGATCTCCGCGTCCCGTGAGACGTTGAACTGTTTGCGCACCGCGCCCAAAAGCTCCCGGATCCGCTTCTCCCCGTACCAGGTGGGGGTGCCCCCGCCGATGTAGATGCTGGTTACAGACTGTTTCTTGGTCTGGGGCGCCGTCTCCGCGATGTGCTGCAGCAAGGCCTTCTGGTATGCGTCCATCCGGTCGTCCTGGCCGGCCACAGAATAGAAATCGCAGTAATCACACTTGTGCTTGCAGAAAGGGATGTGCAGATACAGTCCCAGAGACTCAACCATACATCAGACGCCTCCAAACCCAACCCAGCGGCCATTTTCGGCATTATACACCTATTTCCGCCGGGTTGCAAGGGGTGCCACGTATTTCCAAAGTCTTAATCTAATTTTAAAAATCAGATCTCGCAATTTCCTCTTGACATCTCGTCGTGAAAGGAGTAGACTGAGGCCGTGCCAAAAACCAGAAAGGACGTGTGCTCGATGGAACAAACCTTAACCGCCTCCGCCCCGTACCAGGACCACCTTCCCAAACGAAGAGCCCGGCCTACTGAGAAAGGGCGCAATCCCTACGATGGACTCCGCCCCTGGTCCGCTATCACCCACGGCATCGGCGCCGTGCTGTCCGTCCTCGGGGCAGTGCTCCTCCTTGTGAACACGGTGCGCACCGGCGGAGATGCCTGGAAGATCGTCTCCTTCTCCGTGTACAGCGCCTCCATGATCTGCCTCTACGTGGCCTCCACCCTGTACCACTGCATCAACACCTCGGTAAAGGGCCGCCTCGCCCTGCGCAAGTACGACCACGCCTCCATCTACCTCCTCATCGCGGGGACATACACCCCCATGTGCCTCGTGGCCCTCCGGGGTCCCTGGGGCTGGACCGCCTTCGGGATCGTGTGGGCCATCGCCCTGGCGGGGTTGTTCTTCACCCTCTTCTGGATCGACTGCCCCCGGGGGCTCACCGCCGGCATCTACCTCGCCATGGGCTGGTTCTCCGTGATCCTCATCCGGCAGCTCTGGCTGTCTGTGGGGTGGCGTGGGCTCTTCTGGCTGGCCCTGGGCGGCGTGCTGTACACCGTGGGCGGCGTCCTCTATGCCCTGAAGTGGCCCGGCCGGGACAACCCCAGGTTCGGCTGCCACGAGATCTTCCATGTGTTCATCCTGCTGGGCTCCATCGCCCACTACCTCTTGATGTACCGGGTGATCATGCCCTTCTGAGAGATCCCATCCCAAGCGCCGCTGCGGCGGCCTCCAGAAGCTCTGGAGGCCGCCGCAGTTTTTTGTTGCACACCTTGCATTTTAAGTTTATGCTGTACTCAGAGATTGCTCGTTAAATATCTTAATTGTCCGCCGCATGGCATTTCGTATTACATTGTTCCACAGTGCAAACCGCGGCGTCAAAATGTAATGAAAAATTTCGTCATTTCAAATTCACGAGGTGATATCATGATTGTCCGCACGGGAGACATCTTCTCCAGCACCGCCGAGACCCTGGTGAACCCGGTGAACTGCGTGGGCGTGATGGGAAAGGTCCTGGTCCTGGCCCTGGCCTTCAAGCAGCGCTATCCCGCCATGTTTCAGGAGTACCGGTATCTCTGTTCCACCCATCAGCTCCGCCCCGGAAGGCCGTACCTGTACCGGGACCTCACCGGCGTCTCCATTCTGAACTTCCCCACGAAAGACCACTGGCACAACCCATCGGAGCTCCGCACTATCATCTCCGGCCTGCAGTGGTTTCAAGATCACTATCAGGCGCTGCACATCCAGTCCATCGCCTTTCCCGCCCTGGGCTGCGGCAACGGCGGGCTCGCCTGGGAAACCGTGGGGCCGGTGCTGTACTGGTATCTCCACGGTCTGCCCATCCCGGTGGAGGTATACGCCCCCTTCGGCACGCCGCCATATCAGCGCACGGAGGCCTATCTCCGCACCGCTCTTCCCTAGCCAGGCCCCTATCCGAAGAGGTGCAGCGCTCGGATGCCCCAGGCCGCCGCTCGATAGATGGGCCCCTCCAGTGCCTTGGAGGCCTCTTTCAGGGAGGCCCGGATGGCCACATGCTGGGGACAGTGCTGCTCGCACTTGCCGCAGCCGATGCACTGGTATGCCGCTGAGTTGGTGCTGGCAAAGGCGGTGGCCCGGAGGTGTTCCTTCAGGGCGGGGAGCTTCTTCCCCTCCGCCGCCATGCGGTTGTATGCCGCGAAGGTGCCGGGGATATTCACCCCCTGGGGGCAGGGCATGCAGTACCCGCAGCCGGTGCACCCCACTTTGGTGGCCGCCCGGATGGCAGCTGCCACGCTCTCGAGGAGGGCGTCCTCCTCCGGTGTGAGCATCCCGGCCGCCGCGGCATCCGCCGCGGCGGCGTTCTCCTCCACCATGGCCAGGCTGTTCATCCCGGAGAGCACCACGGTAACCTCCGGCTGGCTCCAGAGCCACCGGAGCCCCCACTGAGCGGGAGAACGCTGGACCGGGTAGTCTTCCATGAGACGCTTGGCCTCGGTTGGCAGGCCGTACACCAGCTTTCCGCCCCGCAGTGGCTCCATGATCACCACCGGCAGGCCCTTGCTGTGGGCGTATCGGAGCCCCTTCTCCCCCGCCTGGGTATGCCTGTCCAGGTAGTTGTACTGGATCTGGCAGAAGTCCCAGTCCCAGGCGTCCAGCAGTTTGCAGAAGGGCTCAGTGCTGCCGTGGTACGAAAAGCCCACCTGGCCGATGGCGCCTTGCCTTCGTTTCTCAGAGAGCCAGTCCACCACGCCCAGATTGATGAGCCGCTCCCAGGCGCCGGTGTCGTTGAGCATGTGCATCAGGTAGTAGTCTATGTGGTCCGTCTGCAGCCGCTTCAACTGCTCGGCAAAGGCCTTCTCCAGGCCGTCCCGGCTGCGGATGAGATAGTGGGGCAGCTTGTCTGCGAGAAAGACCTTGTCCCGGAGTTGGAGGTTCGCGAGGGCCTGGCCCAGCGCCGCCTCGCTGCCGGGGTAGATATAGGCGGTGTCGAAGTAGTTCACGCCCAGATCCACGGCCCGGGCGATCTCCCGCTCCAGCTCCGCCTGGTCTATCTTGCCCCGGTCCTTGGGAAACCGCAGGCAGCCGAATCCCAGCACGGAGAGCGCGTTCCCATAGCGGTCTTTCCGGTACTGCATTCCCATCTTCCCTTTCTTATTCGATCTCGTAGAGGTGCCTCAGACCCAGGTCCAGTCCTCCCAGTCCCCTTCCGTGCCGATGAGGACGCCGGAGCCGGTACCGATGGAGCCGCCGGCCAAGAGATGCGCCCTTGCCTTGCGCTGCAGGCTGGTCTCCTCCGGCAGCCTCTCATACGGGGTGTCCGGCGGCACCCGGAAGAGCCACTCCAGACAGCTCTCCACCGCCTCGTGTCTCTCCCCGGTAAAGCGGAAGCGCTTTCGGAAGCTCCGGATGTTGGAGCCCACGTCCAGCATGTCCTCCAGGGCGGGGGCCAGCAGCCAGGAGCGGCAGACATACGGCAGCTCGTCCGGATTCAAATCAAAATGGGCGGGCCAAAACTCCATGGCAGTCTCCAGGGAGGAATCCACCGCCGCAGGGGAGAGATCTGCGTCCGAGGGGATGTAGATGGCGATCACATCGTCTTCATCTCGATACTCGTACTCCAGGGAGCCCAAACGGAACAGGCTTAGACTGAGCTGCCGCCAGACCCACCAATCCCGATCCCAGTCCGGGGCGCCGGTGCGCACCCGGCACTCCTCCAGGAAGCGGCGGAAGCAACCCATGGTATCCCAAAAGATGCTGTCCGGGATGTGCCGCTCCTCATAGTGTTTCCGGGTGTTCCAGGCGGTGTGCAGCATGCAGCGAAGCATCTTGTACCGGTGAGGGTCTCTCCCCAGTGCCTGCCGCAGATCCTCCAACAACGCTTCAAAGTCTATATTCCCGTCCGAGAGGTCCTCCAGCTGTTCCCACACTTCCAGTTCCACCGGCTTCAGGTCGTCCAGAGCGGCAATCACGTCTTCCGGCAGTTTTAGTCTCTCCGCGATTCCCTTCCAGTCGTCGCAATCGTGTTTCCAGAAAGCCATCCGCTCTCCCTCCAAGCCCTCACTGGGCCAGTTTCTGCAGGATCCACACCGGGGCGCCGTTCTCCCCCATCAGGGTACCCTCCCGGAGGTCTGAGAACCCCACAGCGTTCCAGAAGGCGTGGCCCTGCGGGTTGCACTGCAAACAGGCCAGCCGCACCCGGTCCAGACCGGCCCGGTCTGCCGCGGTGGTGAGGGCATCCACGATGGCCCGCCCATTTCCCTGGCGCCGGAGGTCCGGGGCCAGCAGAAACAGCCCCACAAAGAGGAAGCGGGGCCGGGGATAGTTCTCCACGAGATCCAGTACCGCAGCCAGTTTGTCGTCCTTGTACAGCGTGAGCACATGCTTCTGGCTGGGGACACACCGGGGCGGGATGCTGTTCAGGGTGTTCTCCGCGCTCTCCTGGGGCGTGCACGGCTCCTCCAGGGAGAGGAAGTCTGTGCACTGCGCATAGAGGGGCAGCAGGTCCTCCGGCTTTTCAGCGGTGCGGACCTCCCACCCGGGCAGTAGCTCGCCCAGGGCCACGGCGATGGGCACGTCCGGCAGGGGGCCCTTGGTGCCCACACACCGGTTGATGGGGGTGCCCAGGTTGTGGAACTTCTCCTCGTAGTCTGTGAGGATGCCCTGAATCCCGTTGGCGTGGAGGTCTCGGGTTACCTCAGACAATTCGAAGCCGGCCTTGGGGAACTGGAAGAGAGACCACTCGAAGAGATCCCGGTTGTCCGTCTTGAAGTGGATCTGGCCCCCGTCCGCCAGCACCTCCCGGTATCCCCGGAGGAAGTTCTCGTGGGTAAGCCGCCGGGCGGCGTGCTTCACCGTGGGCCAGGGGTCGCAAAAGTTGATGTAGAGGAGGTCCACCTCGTCCGGGGCGAAGTAGTCTGAGAGGGCGGCGGCATCGCCATCGATGAAGAACACATTCTTGAGACCCCGGTCCCGGCAGCGCTCCATGGCGATCACCATGGCGTCCGGCACCCGCTCCACCGCCACGTAGAGCTCCCCCGGGCAGGTGGCGGCGGTGTCTGCCGTGAACCGGCCCTTACCGCAGCCCAGCTCCAGCCGCAGCTTTTGGGCGCCGGGGAGCAGTTCCCGCCATCTGCCCCTGTATGCCACAGGGTCCCGGATCCAGAGGTCTGAACAGGCCTCCATCCGGCGCTGTAGGTTTTTCTTTTTCCGCATTCGCATGGGTAACACCTCAAAGCAGTCTGGAAGGACCGAATCTCGTATGGCGGCCCTTCCCGCAAGTCCGTGGTCCCCAGTATACCGATTTTCCCGGAAAAAGCAAGCCAAAGTGCGCAAAGTGCCCTGCCGCTGTCCCATCGGACGGCGGCAGGGCTGATATGCGATTCAGTTAGGTGCTTGGCAAGCCCTGGTTCAGTGCTTTGCCTCCAGCTCCCTGCAGATCCGCTCGTACTCCTCCTCGTCCAGCGTATAGTGGCGGAGATAGAGAAAATAGGAGAGGAGCATCATGGCCAGGGGCAGGGCGGTCATACAGAGGAGGAGGCCGGTGGTCTGGCCGCCGGAGACGCCCGCCAGCACGTCTGCGATCTGGGTGAGCTTGTCCGCCTCGGCGAGGTCGCCGGCGGCGGAGGCACGCTCCAGGGCGGAGATCTGGTTGGTGAAGTTGGTGACACCAAACACAATGTACACCAGGGAGGTGATGGCCACGGTTACGGCACTGCCCATCTTGGTGAGGAAGGGCCGCAGGGAGGCGATGATGGCCTCGTCCCGGGTGCCGAACTGCAGCTCGTTGTACTCCACGGTGTTCAGGATGGAGATCATCATGATGAGGTAGAAGCCGTACTGGCCGAAGCTGGCGGCCATGTTCCCGATGGTTACCACCCAGAACCGGATGTCCAGACTGGGCACCACCATGGAGAGGATCATCACCGCATAGCCCGCGATGGAGATGAGGGACAGAACCCCCATCAGCTTCTTGCGGTGCATCTTCCGGGAGATGGCGGGATAGAAGATCATCAGGAAGGCGGTGGCCATCAGGCTCACGGTGCTGAAGAGGGAGTACTTGCCGCCGCTGTATCCGTAGGCGAAGTAGATGTACGTGGAGCCCAGGCCGCCGGCCACGAGGCCGTTGCCGATCTGCTGGATCAGAAAGATCACCGCGATCCACATCAGCTGGTCGTTGCCGGTGATGGTCTTTACCACCTTCTTCAGGCTGATGGCGGGGGCGGGCTCCTGCATGTCGTCCCGGCGCTCCTTGGCTCCCGCCACGGTGATGCTGAGAAACAGCGGGGTGATGACGCAGATCACGATGGCGATGAGGCCATAGGCGGTGCCGGTATTGCCGCCCAAGGCGTGCTCGCCGGTGGTGAACATGGGGATTAGCATGCCGGCCAGGGCGCCGCCCACGCCGGCACAGAGGGTGGCCCGGGAGGTGAACTGGTTGCGGGCGTTGGCATCGGAGCTGAGGGCGGGGATCATGCCCCAGTATGCGATGTCGTGCATGGTGTAGGCAATGCTGTAGAGGAGGTAGAACACGCCGAAGAGGGCGATGAAGGCCCAGCCCTGGAGGTTGGTGTTGAAGACCGTAACCACCACCACAGAGGTGAGCAGGATGCCGATCACAAGCCACGGCTTGAACTTGCCGAAGCGGGTGCGGGTTCTCTCTATTATGTTACCCATAATCGGATCATTGAGGGCATCGAAGACCCGGGCCGCCACCATGATGGCGGTGATGGCGGCCAATTGCGCCGCCGTGAGGTCCCGGGTGAAGAGGATAAACGTGAGGAGGTAGTTGGTGACCAGGCTGTACACCATGTCCCGGCCGATGGTGCCCACGGGGAAGGTGGCCAGGTTTCGCTTCGTGCGCTGCTGCTCGTCCATTGTGATCCCGCCTTTTCGATTGTTGTGTGCACACAATACCAGATTTCGGCAGTCTTTGCAAGGGCTTCTTGACCAATTTCCACAAAGTTTTCTCCAGGACCTCCATGGCACAGGAACCTTCTGCCAATGAGGGCAGTCCCCCCGCACCGGGCTTTCAGACAAGAAAAGCGGCAAAACCAGGCGGGTGATAGCCCCGTCCCGCCAAATGAGAGGGGCAAAAAGCGCTTTGCAGGCCTTCAAACGCGGTTTTGCGCCATTCCATCTGCGCCGCCGTCCTTGGCGCCTCGTTGCAACTTTCCTGCAGAATCCCCGGTTTTCGCCCTTATCCCGGCCTTCCGGTTCCTTGGGCCAATCTCCGGTTTTCTGCGGTCCTGCAAGGGGTTTTTATGCATTTTGTCTAGAACAGGGCATTTTTCAGAGAAAATTTGTCTCTTTTCATTTTGCAATCCCACTATCTTTCTCTTGCAAACAGTTGTCCGCGTGGTGTAGAATATTCCCTGTAAATAGGCGCCGGGATTCCGGGCCGCCTCTTGCCGAACTTGCCACCACTTCGCCATTCTATAAGACTTCAATGAGGAAGGAAGACAACGATGTCTATTCAAAACAAGTATCTGCTGTCCGTGCTGGACGGTCTGAAAGTCCGCAACGCCCACGAGCCCGAGTTCCTGCAGGCCGTGACCGAGGTCCTGGAGTCCCTGGAGCCCGTCATCGATGCCGATCCCCGCTATGAGAAGATGAACATCATCGGCCGCCTGGTAGAGCCCGAGCGGGTTGTCATGTTCCGGGTGCCCTGGACCGATGACGCCGGCAACGTGCAGGTGAACCGGGGCTATCGCGTGCAGTTCAACTCCGCCATCGGCCCGTACAAGGGTGGCCTCCGTCTGCACCCCACGGTAAACCTGTCCGTGATCAAGTTCCTGGGCTTTGAGCAGATCTTCAAGAACTCCCTCACCACCCTCCCCATGGGCGGCGGCAAGGGTGGCTCCGATTTCGACCCCAAGGGCAAGAGCGATGCTGAGATCATGCGCTTCTGCCAGTCCTTCATGACCGAGCTATTCCGCCACATCGGCCCGGACACCGATGTGCCCGCCGGCGACATCGGCGTGGGCGGCCGGGAGATCGGCTTCCTGTTCGGCCAGTACAAGAGACTGCGCAACGAGTGGTCCGGCGTGCTCACCGGCAAGGGCCTCACCTACGGCGGCTCCCTGGCCCGCACCCAGGCCACCGGCTACGGCCTCTGCTACTTCGCCAACGCCTATCTGAAAGCCAACGGCCAGTCCTTCGAGGGCAAGAAGGTCGTGGTGTCCGGCTCCGGCAACGTGGCCATCTACGCCAACCAGAAGGCCACGCAGCTGGGCGGCAAGGTCATCGCCATGTCCGACTCCAACGGCTACATCGTGGACGAGAACGGCATCGACTACAAGGTCATCCAGGTCATCAAGGAGCAGAAGAGAGACCGCATCAAGACCTACCTGAACTATGTGCCCACCGCCAAGTACGTGGAGGGCTGCTCCGGCATCTGGTCCATCCCCTGCGACATCGCCCTGCCCTGCGCCACCCAGAACGAGATCAACGGCGAATCCGCCAAGATGCTCATCGCCAACGGCTGCATCGGCGTGTTCGAGGGCGCCAACATGCCCAGCACCCCCGAGGCCATCACCGCCTATCAGGAGGCCGGTATCTTCTTCGGCCCCGCCAAGGCTGCCAACGCCGGCGGCGTGGCCACCTCCGGTCTGGAGATGAGCCAGAACTCCGAGCGCCTCAGCTGGTCCTTCGAAGAGGTGGACAACAAGCTGAAGGGCATCATGGAGGGCATCTATGCCGCCTGCGCCGATGCCGCCGAGAAGTACGGCATGGCCGGCAACATCCAGGCCGGCGCCAACATCGCGGGCTTCCTGAAGGTAGCCGATGCCATGCTGGCCCAGGGCGTGTGCTGATTTTCAGCCCTCACCCCCTCTACAACCCCTCATGGGAGGACGGCGTCCGCCGTCCTCCCTTTTCGTCCCCAAAGATCCACCGAGACCAGAAAGGAGCGTGAAAGCCATGGGCCCCCGCTATCTCATTCAAACCATCCCCTCGGGACTGGACAATCGGGAGGTCGGCTGGGTGCTCCGGAACGGGATGCACCTCTCCGGCACGGTGGTGCGTCGGATCAAGTGGCTGGAGGACGGCATTCTCCTGGACGGAAAGCGGGTCATCGTGCGGGACCGGGTGCACACCGGCCAGGTGCTGAGCGCCCGGCTCACGGTGCCTGAGCGCAGTTCCGGCGTGGTCCCCGCGGAGGGCCCTTTGGACATCGTCTATGAGGACGCGGACATTGTGGTGATCCACAAGGCCGCAGGAGTGCTCTCTCACCCGGGCCACGGCCACTACACGGACACCGTGGGCAACTACCTCCTCTACCACCTGGACCAGATCGGGGATCCCTCGGACTTCCACCCGGTCCACCGGCTGGACAAGGGCACCACCGGGCTCATGGTGGTGGCCAAGCACCCCCACGCCCAGGAAGTGCTCCGGCGGGCGCTGCACACAGCGGAGTTCCGGCGGGTCTATCTCGCGGTCTGCGAAGGCACCCTGGAGCCAGCGCAGGGCACCATAGACACCCCCATCGGCATGCAGAACGGCTCTATCCTGGCCCGCTGTGTCCGCCCGGACGGCCAGCCCTCCCGCACCCGCTACCAGGTGCTGCACTCTGGTGCCCGCTCCCTGGTCCAATTGGAACTGGAGACCGGCCGCACCCATCAGATCCGGGTGCACATGGCCTATCTCAGCCACCCCCTGGTGGGGGACTACCTGTACGGCACGGCGGCGCCGGAACTTCTGGACCGGCCGGCTCTGCACTCCTGGCATCTGGAGCTGGTACACCCGGTATCCGGGGAGCCTCTCTCCTTCACCGCACCCCTGCCAGAGGACATGGCCCAGCTCCTGCCGGATGCCGCCCTGGCACAGCTCTCCCGGGGCAATCTCCCATGAGCGCCGCCCACCCCAGACAACCATATGCCTTTTTCTGGCAGTTCCGGCCCCGCCTGCGGGCCCGGAACTGCTGTTTTCACAATCTCCCCAGAAAATTTGCCGAACCCCCTTGACACCAGATTTCAAAGTGATATCATCTTGATATCACTTCAAGAAAGGGTGTCCCCTATGAAAACCTCCATTCAGGAAAAGGAACTGCGCCCTGTCTCCGGATTCCTGGCGCTGCTCCTCCTTATTCTGGGCCTGGTCTGTACCACCGCTCTGTTCGCGGTGGCCTGCTCCAATCTGGATGCCTACACTGCTCCCTTTGCCCTCTGGCTCACCCTGCTGTTTGTGAGTCTGCTCCTCTACGTGGTGTGCTTCTGCCTCTTCAGCGGCCTCAAGATCGTCCGCCCCAATGAGGCAAGGGTGTTCACCCTCTTCGGCAAGTACTACGGCACCCTGAAGCAGAGCGGTTTCTTCTACACCGCCCCCTTTGTGGCATCCTTCGGGCCCACCATCATGCAGGAGAAGGCCAATGAAAATGGCGCAAAGGCCAAGGACGGCAGCACCCCCGCCACCACCCAGGTGCCGGTGATGCAGAAGACCGTCTCCCTGAAGACCCAGACCCTGGACAACCGCCGGCAGAAGGTGAACGATGTGCTGGGCAACCCCATCATCATCGGCGCTGTGGTGATCTGGCGGGTGGACAACCCCACCCAGGCGGTGTTCGCCGTGGAGAACTACGTGGAGTACCTCAGCATCCAGACGGACTCCACCATCCGCAACATCGCCCGCCTCTACCCCTATGACGTCTTCGATGATGACGATGACGACGATGGCGTGAAGGAGAGAACCCTCCGGAGCTCCGCCATTGAGATCGCAGACACCATGCGGGACGAGCTGCAGAAGCGGGTCCAGGACGCCGGCCTGGTGATCGAGGAAGTCCGGATCACCCACCTGGCCTACTCCGAGGAGATCGCCGCCGCCATGCTGCAGCGGCAGCAGGCGGTGGCCATCATCGCGGCCCGGCAGAAGATCGTGGACGGCGCCGTGGGCATGGTGAAGATGGCCATAGACCGGCTCAACGAGGACGCCGTGGTGCTGCTGGACGAGGAGCGGAAGGCCGCCATGGTGTCCAACCTGCTGGTGGTGCTCTGCGGCAACAAGGACGCCCAGCCCATCGTGAACTCCGGGAGTCTGTACTGATGGATCTGGATAAGCGAGAGGCGGAGCTGCAAGCGCGGCTGGACCGGCTGGATGCCCTGGAACAGGAGCTGAAACGCCGGGAGGGCGCCAAAAAGCAGGTACCCCTGCGGCTGTCCAACACCCTCTGGACCGAGATCGCCGCATGGGCGGAGGAGGATTTCCGCTCCATCAACGGTCAGATTGAATTCATCCTCACAGAGGCCGTACGCAACCGCAAAAAGCGGCAGCAGAATCCTCCCCCCAAGGACGGATGAGCCAATTCGTCCACCCCAGGCAAATCAGACGCCCGCCGGCAGCCGCCGGCGGGCGTTTCGTATCTCTGTAGTGGTTCGCACAGCCCCCCAAAAAGGGACCGGTTCGGCCGGTTCTATTCCCCCGCGCCCTGCATATCCATGGAGCGAGGTGAACACGCATGGATAAAACTAGGACAACCCCTACCCTTCGGCGGGCCCTCCGCCGGGCACTGGCACTGCTCCTGGCTGCAATCGCGATCTGGCTGGCCTGGATCAGCGGCGACCCCGCGGCGGCACTGGAGGCCCTGGGGGACTTCGCCGGGGAGGCCGGCACCGCCCTTGACTTTCTGAACACGGACCTCAGCCCCGTCCCATCCAAGCAGCTGCTCTCGTACTGGGATCGGGTGGTGCTGGACCAGTCTCCCCTTCTGGGGGTTCCCGCGCCGGCGCCGGCAGCATCCAAAGTCGTCTCTCCCAGCAGCGTTCCCAGTGCTAAGCCATCCAACGGCGCGGCACCATCTGCCAAGGTCTCCCCTGCCCCAACAGGATCACCCGCACCAACAGAAACCAGTTCGCCCACCCCTAAGCCGTCCTCTCCTCAGGAGCCGGAACCGCACCCCTCCGATGAGGGGGAGAACGAGGAGCCGCCTCTCACCACCACGGCGCCGGACGACATCATCTCCCGGACCTTCGTGTCCATGGTGGGGCCCCAGTACTTCACCAAGGGGCTGGTGTCTGTATACAACCACACCAAGACCACCCTGGACATGGATGCCCTGATGGCAGCTGCCCCAAAGTTCCCGGACAACCTCCCCGGCCCCCAGATCTTGATCTACCACTCCCACGCCACCGAGGCCTACACCATGGACGGCACGGACATCTACGAGGAGGCAGGCAGCTACCGCACCCTAGACGAGAAGTTCAACGTGGTTCGGGTGGGCGAGGAGATGAAGGCGGTCTTCGAGGCGGCTGGCTTCCAGGTGATTCACGACACCACCCTCTACGACTACCCCAGCTACAACGATGCCTACTACCGCTCTCTGGATGGCGTCTCCAACTGGCTGAAACAGTACCCCTCCCTGGTGTTGATCCTGGACGTCCACCGGGACGCCGTGACCTCCGCAGACGGGAGGATCTACAAGACCGATGCGGGCACCGTGGCAAACTGCGCCCAGGTGATGATGGTGATGGGCTCAGACGGGTCCGGCCAGGCGCACCCCAACTGGAAGAGCAATCTCTCCCTGGCCCTGGCCATCCAGGACAAGCTCACCGCCAACTGGGGCACCCTGGCGCGGCCCATCGTGCTGCGCTCCTCCCGGTTCAACCAGCACCTCTCCACTGGGTCCATCCTGGTGGAGGTGGGCACCCACGGGAACACCCTACAGGAGGCCATCGCAGCGGGAAAGCTCTACGCTGAAGCCGCTATCGCTGTTCTCAAGGGAAGCTGACGCCTGAATCACCGTTCTCCAGCAACTTGCCGCTACATTGCCGAACAAATTTTGAAATTGCTGATTTTACTCACCAACTATCTGAAAATGTTCTGGATCTAGCATATCCAATATGCACACACGGTAACTTACAGGCAAAAAGGAAGATCCCTTGCTATCGACCAGAACTATTGTGTGTTCAGCAAGGTTACGAACCTCATCAGGAAACTCTTTTGCGTACATATCGTACCGATCGAACATCACAAGGCTGTCTGTTGGCTTGCATTTCATTGATGGGCTCAGTTTATACATATAATCCAAATAAGTATAAGCAGACACAGGTTCGCCAAATTCTTTGCACTTGTCCAGCAAATTCTTCAAGCACGTCTTTCCGGTACTGCTTTCATTATAAAAGACATATAATCCATTATTCATATTTTTTAAAACTATAGAGTACTTTCTTATTTTCAAAATATTTCCGTCCAAACTTCATTCTTCCTTTCATGGTAAAACTCCAATTCAACTCACTGAAGTGCCGCGTTTGTCAAGGACAATGCCACCTGGAAGTCAAAGCGGTTAAGCCCGGGATCTTGGGCTGGCCCCAGCAGAGCCCCTGGGACGCCCCCCGGATTGCGTCCTGGTGGAGGCGGGCACCTGCGGGAACACCCTGCAGGGGGCTATCTCGGCAGGAAAACGCTATGTTGAGGCCGCCATCGTAGTTGCTCAGGGACTCTGAGTCCGATTGAAAGATCCGAATCGCTATCAACGCCAAGGGGATCATATGAGGTCACTTCATCATCCTCCTATGATGCGAAAGGCATTAGGCCTGTCCATATACAGCGTACACATGCGGTATCTCATCGGCAGACCAGCAGCTGTTTTTGTGGCAAGAAATACAGTTGTCTTTTCCGCTAGCGCTCGGATATCATCGTCAAAAAGGCCCGCATACATATCGTACCGGTCAAACACAACAATTCTATCTGTTGGCTTGCAGATATCCAGCGGTCTCAAACCATTCGAAAGATCATCATATGAATATGCAGACACAGGCCGTCCATAGAGGCGGCACCTCTTGACAGTATTACATAGGCAAGTTTTACCGGTTCCGCTTTTGATTTCAAATACATACAACCCCTTTTCGATATATTTCAGTGTCAGCGAGTATTGTTGATTTTCAAGAATGTTTTCTCCCACATTTATTCACCCATTTTATCACAAACATCTGTTTTGGAGTAGCTTGGTTTGCGCATCCATCACGCAGCCTACGATACAATTGAAGCCGCAATATATAGTTTACATTAGTACAATATTTTCAAGGTAACGCGCTCCATCGCGCAAGCGCTTTCCCACCCAACTGGAAGCGCAACCTCTCCATGGCCATTTGGGACAAGTCTTCCGCCAACTGGGGCACCCTTGCACGGCCTATCGTGCTGCGCACCTTCCGGCTCAACCAGCACCTCTCCACCGGATCTGTCCTGGAACCCGGAGGCGGGCACCCGCGGAAACGCCCTGCAAGAGGCCGTACCGGCGGGAAAACGCCACGCCGAAGCCGCCATCGCGGTTCTCAAGAGCACTTGAGGATCATCCGTCTTTCGCCTGTGTCTTGGCGATACATTGACGCACCACCAAAGGGGTGTCTTCTGGCAGGCCTTTTAAGTCCGGTCTGAAGCGGATACCGCTCATGAACATTTCACCGCGGATGAACTCCCAATCCAGATTGGGCATAGCCATCAAACCTTCCAGCGCCTGGACCAGTTCTGGCATCGCAACGCGTTCTGGGTTCACAACGCGTTCTGGATAGGCCCACAGCATGTGCAAAATGCTGATCAGCCTGTCCTCTGGCGTATTCTCTCCCCAAGGCTGTCTCCAGTCCAGCACCTCTACCCCATCTGGTGGGCACATACAGTATGTGAAATCTGGCCGGTCCGGAAACTCGTGTTGAAGGTAGTAGCCGAGTCGATCGGACAAGGAGAAGTGATAGTTGCGGTATCGTACGTCAATGGATACAGGTTTGAGACATCCGATGGAAATGCCATAATAGATGATCACGTCTCCTTCCGAGAAATGCGTGAGGATGTAGTCCCTGGCGCTGAGGCTGCACTCCGCAAGGTCCACCGTGCACTTCGCATTTGCAACCAAAAGAGCCGCCTTGGTACTGGTGCTGCAATAGGAGAGCGGGCAGCGGCGCCCAAAGCGGTCCACGAACTCCCACTTATTGAGATATTTCCCCTGCTCCAATGTACTGAAGATGTCAAAATTCGTCAGAGAATCCGTAATGCTGGTAATGTTCTCCGCAAACAACCTCTCGATATCATCGTGGTCCGTCTTCTCGTACCTGTCTAAGACTTCTATGTTGAGCACCTGGTCAAACCTCCGTCCCTTCCCACGCAGCCGTGTCTTCCCGATTTCTCGGAGGGCACGGCATTTCCCATCATGCTCCAAACAGCCGAAAGCGATCTTGCTCCTCCCAATCCAGGATGCACCGCTTAAACTTGGCGGGCAAGAAGTGCGGGGCTTGGGCAGCTACCAACACCGCAGCATGCTGTGCCAGTGTTAAGATATCGTCCGCAAACTGACCCGTATACAGGTCATACCGGTCCAGCAGAATCACCTCATCTGTGGTTCTGCACACAGCCAAAGGTCTCAGACCTCTCACTACATCGGTATAGGTGAAAGAGGACACTGGATCTCCGTGTTCCTTGCACCGGTTCAGCAGGGTCGCCAGGTAGGTCTTTCCCTGGGGCTCCTGTTTGCTGTAACCGCTGAAGACATACAAGCCCGGCTCGATTCCCTTCATCACAAGCGTACATTCAGACAGGTACAGGGCCTTTTCTTCCACAGCAGTTCCCCTCCAGACTGCGCCAGCATTCTCATATCGGCGCTTGATTCGCGGGCACATCGCAAACGTGGTTTCCGTTCTTCAGTATATATTATTATATGTGGTTTGTCAATAGCAATTTCGATTCTTTGCCATTCCGGAAAAACGTTATACAAAACCGCGAATTAGTGCGTATTTCGTGGAAATTGTCATACAGTTTTCCCTGCCAGGCCGCTGCCCGGAGCCCAACCTTACCAGGCACTTGTAGTTTTCTCATCATTTCCCATTTCTCTTTTTTTCGCAGGAAAAGCCGTCAAATTCTCTACCCCGCTGTCGCCCCATTCCCGCCTCCAGGCATGCTATCGATGCCCTGTATCTCCTCATTTTTCTCCGAGAACACCACAAAAGGCCCGCCTCACTTGCTCATTTTCAAGATCTAACACTACCTGCTGCGAACGAATCCGCTTTGTTTGCACAGTCGTCCAATCCCCGTTTTCTGGAAATTTTATTTTTCCTTCTGTTGGAATCCTTTTTCCTTCAACCTCTTGCACACGCTGTCCATTTCTGATATACTCTCACTGCAGAAAGAGGTCCCCCTCTCTTTCAGAATGATCAGAAAAGGAGCATCCATATGCATCGCATCTCGAAGTGTATCCTCGCCCTCACCCTGGCTATGCTTCTCCTTTTACAGGGGTGCGGCTCACCCAGCAATCCCGAAACCACCGCACCTCCCGCCACAGCCGGCACAGAGAACACAGAGCCACCGGCAGCCACCCCTGAAACTACACCGGAGACCACCGAGCCCCCGGCAGATCCCATAGATGCCCCGGCGACCCAGGAACCTGCAGCAGATCCCACCGAGGAACCTGCAGAGCCCACAGAGGAGCCGTCTGAGGAGCCCACCGCAGAACCTACGGAGGAACCAACCGCGGAGCCTACGGTAGAGCCGACAGCGGAACCGACCCCTGAGCCCACTCCGGAGCCCACACCAGCACCCACGCCTGAGCCCACTCCCACTCCGACACCTACCCCGACTCCCACCCCAACGCCTACACCCGCACCTGCCCCAGAGCCCACCCCGGTCCCGACACCGGAGCCAACGCCTGCTCCCACGCCGGCACCTACGCCTGAACCCACTCCGGAGCCGACCCCGGAACCCACCGTGGCACCCACCATGCCGCCGGTAGAGAGCGGCACCATGTCCAGCGTGGACGAGAGCGAGTACAAAGATCAGAAGGAAATCGGCCCCGTGGTTGGCAACGAGGTAACCGCCCTCGTAGGTAAGACCTACCAATTTGTACAGGCCACTGCCTCCGGTGTTCTCACCGAAACCGATGGCAACGGCCAGGCCACCATAGATTACTCCAATCTCTCCAGCGGATATGTGATGGCGAAGTTCAACCAGGCCACAGACAAGCGGGTAAAGGCCGTTGTCGAAGGTCCCTCCGGCGCTCAGTACCAGTACAACCTGGTGCCCGGCGAGTGGGCGGTTCTGCCCCTCTCAGACGGCAATGGTGACTATAAAGTCACTGTGTATCTGCAGGCTGATGGCACCAAGTACGCCCGCGCTGTGGGGATCAAGGAGCATGTGAATATGCCCGATCCCCTGAAGCCATTTCTGTCCTCCAACCAGTATGTAAACATTGACAAGGCTAATAACGCAAAGGCAAAAGCCGCGGAGCTCTGTGCTGGCATCACTGATCCGCTGAAGAAAGTGGAAAAGATCTATACCTTCGTAACCCAAAACCTCACCTATGATAAGCAGCTGGCCGCCTCGGTACAGAGCGGCTATCTGCCAGATCTAGACAAGGTCATGGCCAAGGGATCCGGCATCTGCTTCGACTACGCCGCTCTTATGACAGGCATGCTCCGCAGCCAGGGCGTGCCCTGTAAACTGGTGGTGGGCTATGCTGGCACCGCATACCACGCCTGGATCAGCGTGTACTCCTCTGAGGGCCAGGGCTGGATTGAGGGCGTGGTGTACTTCAACGGCACCACCTGGGAGCGCATGGATCCCACCTTCGCCTCCTCCAGCAACTCCAGCGCCGAGATCCTCCAGTACATCGGCAACGGCTCGAACTACACCCCCAAGTACTTCTATTGATTCCGCATCGGCCTACCCCCGATGCGCCGTCTCGATCCGCAAATTGGCATGCAGAACAGCACGAAAACATGCACCTTCTTTGCAAACTGTGATTTTTCCTCTTTACGGATTGGATTTGAGGCATTAAAATGGGCTTGCAATTTCCGCAAGCCCATTTTCTAAACCCAGGTACCCCTGGGATCTGCACAAGAAAAGGAGCGCTGATACTGAATGGACGATATGGAAGGTTTCGAAGAACAGCAACAGCACGAAGAAGAGAAGAAGCCAGACCAGAGCCAGAAGAAGAAGGAAAAGACCGTTCGAAAGCTGGGCAACGATGAGATCAGTTCTCTCTGCCTCGGCTTATCCATGCTGCTGCACGCCGGTGTGAGCGTGGCAGACGGCCTCTCTCTGCTGGCGGATGAGGAGCCCGATGGCTCGTACAAGGACATGCTGATGCGCCTGGCCAACCAGGTGGACGATGGCTACTCCCTGGCCTATGCATTCCGGGAGTGCCAGCGCTTCCCGGACTACGTCTGCGGCCTGCTGGACGTGGGCGAGCGGGCCGGCCGCACGGAAGAGGCACTGGCAGCCCTCTCCCGGCACTATGAGGACCGGGCCCGTCTGGACCACCAGATCCGCTCTGCCCTGATGTATCCGGCGGTGCTGCTGGTGATCATGCTGGCCGTGATCGTGGTGCTGCTGGTACAGGTTCTCCCCGTTTTCAACCAGGTGTACTCCTACCTCGGCGGCAGCCTCACCGGTGTGGCCGGCGGTCTGCTGGCACTCGGTCAGGCTCTGGACGCCGGCATGCCCGTGATCTGCCTGCTGCTGGCCGCTGTGGCAGTCTTCCTGGGCTTCTTCGCCGCTCTCCCCAACTTCCGGGAGAAAGTGATGGGCGTCTGGCGCTCCAAGATGGGCGATAAAGGCGTCTCCCGCAAGATCAACACCGCCCGCGTGGCCCAGTCCCTCTCCATGGGCCTGTCCAGCGGTCTGCCCCTGGAGGAGGCCCTGGCACTGGCCGCAAGCCTGCTGGACAGCGTGCCCACTGCCAAGCAGCGCTGCCTGGACTGCCAGACCCGCCTGGAGAACGGCGATCCCCTGGCCAAGGCCATGAAGGAGTCCGGCGTGCTGCCCCGGGCGGAGTGCCGGCTGCTGGACCTCGGCATGCGCAGCGGCACTGGCGATGCCGCCATGGAACAGATCGCCCGCCGGCTCTCTGAGGACAGCGAGATGGCACTGGAAGAGCTGGTTGGCCGCGTTGAGCCCGCCCTCGTGATCATCACCTCCATCCTGGTGGGACTGATCCTCCTGTCCGTGATGCTGCCGCTGATGAACATCATGACAGCCATTGGGTGAGCCGCCATGCAGAAGCGAAAAAAGAAGCGCCTCTGGGGCGCACTGGGTAGCCTGCTGATGCCGGTTCTGGCGGTGCTGGTGCTGGTGATCTTCTTCACCGGCATCTCGAACCTCCGCAACGGCAGCGGCGAAGAGGGCATGAAGCAGCTGGAGTCCTCCCTGCGGAGGGCGATTGCCGCCTGCTATGCCACTGAGGGCATCTACCCGCCCTCCATCGAGTACCTGGAAGAGAACTACGGCCTGCAGGTGGATGAGTCCCGGTACTACATAGACTACTCCATCTTTGCCTCCAACCTGATGCCCAGCTTCACGATACTTGACGTATCCGAGAGCGGGGGCGCCTGATAGAATGGCAGGTGAGAGTATGCACCATCGCACACAAAAACATTCTATTGACGGTCTCATCACGCTGGTCCTTTTCGGCGTCTTTGCCGCCTGTATCCTCTCCGTGCTGCTCACAGGGGCAGAGGTATACCGGAAGCTTACCCAGCGGGACCAGGCCGCATTCAACCGGCGCACCGGGATCCAATACATGGCCACCAAAGTCCGGCAGTCTGCCAACGCCAGTCAGGTGCGGGTGGACGGCTTTGAGGACTACGAGGACATCGACTGCTTCTACTACACCGAGCAGATCGATGGTTACGACTACGTCACTCAGGTGTACTGCTATGACGGCTGGCTGATGGAACTGTTCACCATGGATGGCTCTGGCGCCTGGCCGGAGGACGGAGAGAAAGTGCTGGAGGCCCAGGCCATGGATCTGGACCTGGACGGGGACCTGCTCACCGTCTCCATCACCGATGTGGACGGCGGCATCTCCACCCTCACAATGTCCCTCCGAGGGGAGGTGGCGGACTCGTGAAGAGCAAGACACCTCTGGCCCTGATGGAGCAGTCCATCATGGTGCTGGTCTTCGCCCTGGCGGCGGCCCTGTGTCTCCGGGTCTTCGTCTGGTGCGATAACACCTCCAAGCGAGATGAGGCCCGAGACTACGCCTCTCTGCGGGCCCAGAGCGCCGCAGAACAGATCAAGCACGCCGGCAAATCCGGCGGCAGCGCGGAGGAAGTGCTGGCAGCTGCGGCCCAAAATCTCGGCACCTCCAGCAGCGGCGGTACCTTCGAATTGCAGTACGGCAAAGACTGGTCCGTCTCAGACGGCAAGGACGCCGCCTATGTGCTGCGGGCAGCGGCAGTGGACACCGGGATTGCCGGGCTGAACAAGGCCCACATCACCGTGACAGCGGCCGGCAAAAGCGATGTGATCTTTGAGATCGACATCGCCTGGCAGGGAGGGCGTTCCGCATGAACGAAGAAAAGCGCAAATTCTCTCCCCCGGCGGTGGGCGGCAGTTCCCTACTGGTGATCTTCGCAGTGCTCTGTCTCACCATCTTCGCTCTGCTGTCCATGTCCACCGTGCAGGCGGACGGCAGACTGGCCAATGCGGCCAACGATGCCATCACCGGATACTACGCGGCAGACACCCAGGCCGAGGAGATCCTGGCCAGGCTCCGCAACGGCGAGGTGCCGGAGGGGGTAACCCTCAGCGAAAACGGCGAGCTCACTGCGGCCACCTATGTCTGCACCATCTCCAAATCCCAGCAGCTGGCTGTGACCGTCATATTCCACGGCGGTCTCGGCGATGACTACGAGATCCGCACCTGGCAGAGCGTCTCCACCGCCAACTGGGATCCCGATCAACACCTCAATGTCTGGGACGGCACCTGAGCCGGCAGACATTCCTACACCAAGGAGGTTCTCACAGTAATGTCAATTTTGGAATACCTTCGCTATTCCGTAGAGAACGGCGCCTCGGATATGTTTGTGGTAGCGGGCAGTCCGGTGAGCGCAAAAATCAAAGGCGCTATCACCCACATCGATGAAAACCGGGTGTTCCCTGCGGACACCGAGGCGCTCATCTCCGAGCTCTATGCGGCCGCCAAACGCCCTATGGACCACTATAAGGAGAGCGGCGATGACGACTTCTCTTTCGCCATTGGAGGTCTAGCCCGGTTCCGTGTAAACGCATACAAGCAGCGCGGCTCCATGGCATGCGTCATCCGCGTGGTGGCCTTTGACATCCCCGATTGGCACAAGCTCAACATCCCGGAGCACGTCATCCGGCTGGCAGACGTGGACCACGGCCTGATCCTCGTCACCGGCACCGCCGGCAGCGGCAAGTCCACCACCCAGGCCTGCATCATCAACGAGATCAACCGCACCAGAAGCTGTCACATCATCACCCTGGAGGACCCCATCGAGTACCTCCACCGGGACATCAAGAGCATCACCAGCCAGCGAGAGATCGCCATCGACACCGGCAACTACCTCACCGCATTGCGTGCTTGCCTACGTCAGGCGCCGGACGTGATCCTGCTGGGCGAGATGCGGGATGCCGAGACCATCAGCACCGCCATGACAGCCGCTGAGACCGGACACCTGATCCTGGCCACCCTGCACACCAACGGCGCCGTGAACACCATAGACCGTATCATAGACTCCTTCCCCTCCGGCCAGCAGAGCCAGATCCGGATTCAGCTGAGCTCCGTGCTCCACACCGTGGTCTCCCAGCAGCTCATCCCCGGTGTAGGCGGCGGCATGGTACCGGCCTACGAGATCATGCACATGAACTCCGCCATCAAGAGCCTGATCCGGGACAGCAAGAGCCACCAGATCGACAATGCCATCAACGCGGGCAGCGCCGAGGGCATGATCTCCATGGATCAGTCCATCCTGAACCTGTATAAGAAGAACCTCATCGACAAGCAGACCGCCCTCAGCTACGCTGTAAACACCGAACAGCTGAAGCGGAGGCTGATGTGATAGAGGGCTTAAACCTCAAACAACAAGTGCAGCAGCCGGTGTAGGACATTGCGTCCTGCACCGGCTGCTTGCTATCTATAGCTATAGTCATCCTTTCTGAAGTATACTTATCTCAAAATAAATATAATGTACAATAATTATCATTGTGGTTGCTGAAATACAGCATTGAACATCGTTTTAAAGAGCGGAATCCCAATCTCTTTCATTGCTGCATAAGCAGTTGCTCCGACAGCCCATAGAAAAGCAACTATCGTCATTACTTTATCTATATCTCTAATCTCAATTACTTCTCGTCTAACTCTATTAATCATTCCAACAATATAATACATTACAACAAGGAAACCAGGCACTACGCCAAGAGCATCCAATAAGGTCAATGCTATATCGAAAGTACCATCAAATAATCTGTTTGCGATTTTCTGAAAAACATTAATGTAGAATAGAACAGTCAAAGCAATTGAAAAAGCGGCTAATGCTAATTGAATTAAGAGCAAGATAATCGCACCAATTGTGGTACACGTTGTGCATAATGTTTCTTCTCCCAGATTAGTCGCGTTCCCAGGAAACATATAGTGATGAACATCCCGAAGTCTTCTCAAAAAATTTTTGATCATCTTCGAATCACCTCTACCAATTCTACAGTTTCTGCCAGTACCTCCAATTCTATCTTCTTCACCAGTCCCACTGGTTCCACTATTGCGATATTTTGTGGTTGGAGTTACCGCCGTGTTCTGTCTATTTTGCTCTTCAATGATAGTTCTTGCCAGAGCTTGATAATCTATTTTAAGCGATATATCAGCATTTTCCCGTTATCATGCATGTGTCCTTCACTTTTTGCTTGCATATTTTTTGCAGTCTCACATTAGGTTTACATTTTGTTGACATTCAAAGCATTCATGCACTCTTTTCCCCAGGACATACCCAGCCCCACTCGGCTGGGTATGTCCTTATATTTGAATAGTTGCTATTCTATTCTTTGTTGTTCTTTCCTGTAGGATTTTAGGATGGTCACATCTATAAACGCAGCTATTATGAGCATTCCCCACAGCAAACAGTTATTCACATCTCCCGTCTGCGGTGGCGTATCGTACGGTTCGTCCTCTGGCGGTCCGGGTTCGTCCTCCGGAGGCGCGGGATTGTCTTCTGGCGGTGCCAGCGGCACATCCGGATCCGGCAGGTCCTCCCACGGCTCATCCCAGTTCGGCTCGCCAGGTC
>CANRFN010000080.1 GCA_947629915.1 uncultured Oscillospiraceae bacterium
AAGTGTCCCCAAAATCCGGCATTTTCCCCTCAAATAGCGTGGCGTCCGTGGTGCAGCACACTACGTCGCTTCACAGGTGGCGCGGGGCATTGTGGCCATCGGGAACATCGCCGTAGGGGCGGTGTCTCTCGGTGCCATCTGCGTGGGGCTTCTGTCCCTGGGGGCCATCTCCATCGCTCTCGCGGCCCTGGGCGCCCTCTGCCTGGGATTCGTCAGCGTGGGAGGCGTGTGCTTCGGCTACCTCTGCTTCGGCGGGATCACCCTGGGCCTCTACTGCGTGGGCGGCGTGGCCATGGCCGCAAAGGTCGCCATAGGAGGCGTGGTGAAGGCGCCGGTGTCTGTGGGAGATGTGGTGGCCCAGACCGCCAACGCGTTCTCCCTGGCCCCGGACGGCATCCTGGACCAGGCCCTCACCGGCGCGGTGCATGCCGCCCTGGACGCCAATGCCCCGGGCTGGGTGTCTGCCCTTCTGAAACTGATGCTCCAGTTCTTCTGCTGAGACTTCCAAATGTCCTAACTGAAAAACCCGGAGACGGCATACGCCGTCTCCGGGTTTGTAGCTTATGGAGCAGCTTGTCCCGCAATCGGGATCAGGCTTCCTCTGCGGGGGCCGCCTCGGGCTCGGCTGCGGGAGCAGCTTCCTTGGCAGCGCGGACGGAGAGGGAGACCTTCTTGTTATCTGCGTCAACAGCGATGATCTTGGCATCGATGTGATCGCCCACCTTCACCACATCGCCGGGCTTGGCAACCCGCTCGGTGGAGAGCTGGGAGATGTGAATCAGGCCGTCCACACCGGGGACGATCTCGGCGAAGGCGCCGAACTCCTTCAGGTTGACGATGCGCACGTTGGCGATGTCGCCCACCTGATAGGTGGAAGTGAACACGGTCCAGGGCTCCTTGGAGTGATCCTTCATGCCGAGAGAGATCTTCTTCTTCTCGGGGTCGAAGGACAGGACGTACACGTCCACGGGGTCGCCCACGGAGACCACTTCGGCCGGGTTCTTGATCCGGGACCAG
The DNA here is from genome assembly GCA_947629915.1 of uncultured Oscillospiraceae bacterium. Classification (GTDB taxonomy): domain Bacteria; phylum Bacillota; class Clostridia; order Oscillospirales; family Oscillospiraceae; genus Enterenecus. Next base: position 1,018 of record CANRFN010000080.1, read on the forward strand.
GACAGCTCAGAGATGTGTACCATGCCGTCCACGCCGCCGATGTCCACGAATGCGCCATAGGAGGTCAGGCTCTTTACAGTGCCGTTGTAATGCTTACCTACCTCGATGTTGGCCCACACTTCTGCCGCTGCGATGGCGCGGGCAGCGTTCTGAGCCTCGCGGATGGAACCCACCACGCGCTTGCGGCCCCGGTTTACCTCGGTGATGCGCAGCTGCACCTTGGTGCCTACCATCTCCTTCAGATCGGCGCCGCGGGGCTTGCCGGACTGAGAGGCGGGGATGAACACGCGGATGCCGCGAACCATTGCCACCAGGCCGCCCTTGTTCTCCTCGGTGATGGTGCCCTCCATGGCAGTCTTGTTCTCCACTGCCTCGGTGATGGCTTCCCAGTTCTTGGCAACTTCCAAGCGCTTCTTGGACAGGCGGATCTCGCTGTCCCGATCGCTGACGAGAACTACGGATGCCTCGATCTCGTCTCCGACCTTCACGATGTCCTCAGGCTTCACGTTGGGATCGTCGCTCAGCTCGGACAGGGGAATGGTGCCGGGATACTTCACGCCGGGCAGTTCAACCTGCACTTCGGTGGGCGTGATGCCGATGATGGTACCAGTGACCTTGTCCCCCGTATTGATAGACTTGATCGAATTCTCCAGCATCTCTGCAAAGGACTGTTCGATCTCCATGTTTTCGTCGCTCATGTTTGAATAGACCTCCTTTATGATCCACGCCGGCGTGGACGCACCGGCAGTGATTCCAAGCGTCTTTACGTGCAGGAACTTTTTCTGGTCAAGGTTATCCCATCGGTCTGCCTGCACCACCAAAGGGCATCGTGATGCACACAATTGAGTCAAGCGTCTGGTGTTGGAGCTCTTCCCGTCTCCAAGCACGATCATCCCATCGCACTGACTCGCCAATTCCAAGGCCTCTGCCTGACGTCTGGACGTAGCACCACATATTGTATCAAAAAAAACGGCGTCTGTACACTGTTTTTTTGTGGTTTCCACGGTTTTTTCGAAATTGTCCCGAATTGCCGTGGTCTGGGAGACAATCGTTAGTGATTTTTCCCGAAAATCGGGGTTCCGGGCGAGGATTTCCGCCAGTTCCTCCCCTCCGGAGACGGCGATTCCATTCCTGGTACACCCAATTATGCCTAAAATTTCCGGATGTTCTCTCTCCCCCACCACCACAGGAATACGCCCCTGCTGCTCCGCCTCCCGGACCAGCGTGTGGATCCGGGCCACGTTTGGACAGGTGGCATCCAGCACATTGCAGCCCCGGGCCTCCAGCCGCCGATACGTCTCGTCCGGCTCGCCGTGGGCCCGAATCAGCACCGTGCTGCCCTCCGGGGCGTCCTCCGGGGTCTGGATGGTAACGGCCCCCATGTCCTCCAAGCGGCGGATCACATCCTCGTTGTGGGTGATGTGGCCCAGGAGATAGACCTTTCCCTTCTGCGCCGCCTCTTCCGCCATGGACACCGCCCGGCGGACACCATAGCAGAACCCGGCGGTCTTGGCCAGCAACACCTTCATTCGATGCCCTCCCCCAGAGCCCGGATGCGGTTCATGAGGTCGTCTGCGATCTCCTGCAGCGCCGCCGGGCTGGGCCTGCGGCCCTCAAATGCCGGGTGATAGGGCTTGCCGATCACCACGGTGGTCTTCCGGAAGATCCGCTTCTTCTTCTGGATGTACACCGGCACCAGGGGGGCGCCGGTCCGGGTGGCGAAAAGGGCCGCCCCCGCCCGGGCCTCGGAGGTCTCCCCCTCCCGGACCCGGGTGCCCTCCGGGAACATCAGAAGCCGCTCACCGTTTTTCAGGATCCGCAGGGCCTCCTTCACGGCCGCCACATCGGCGGTGCCCCGCTTCACCCCGAAGATCCCCGCCTTTTTCAGAATCCACCCCACCACCGGCCAGTGGAAGATCTCGTCTTTTGCCATGGCGTGGATCTGCCGTTTGGACCCCAGTGCCATCACCACATAGATGGGGTCTCCGATGGTGGTGTGGTTGCCGCAGATCAGTGCCGCCCCCTCCGGGAAGTTCTCCATGCCGATGGTCTTCCAGGGATGGAAGATCTTCATGAAAATCCAGATAAACGGGTAGATAAACGCATACATCCGATTCATGGCGCCTACTTCACCCCGAGCTTCTCTTGAATCAGGTGCAGCATGGCCTGGAAGCTCTGCTCCAGGTCCATCTCGGTGGTGTCCACCAGAACGGCGTCCTCCGCCTGGCGCAATGGGGCGATCTCCCGCTCCATGTCCCGGCGGTCCCGGTCTATCACTTCCCGGAGGATGGTGTCCAGGTCCGCCTGCTGGCCCCTCTGGATGAGCTCCAGATAGCGGCGCTTTGCCCTGGCCTCGGCGGCGGCGGTGAGGTAGATCTTCACGTCCGCGTCCGGCAATACCACCGTGCCGATGTCCCGGCCGTCCATCACCACATCGTGGCGGCGGGCCATGTCCCGCTGGGTGTCCAGTAGAAAGTCCCGCACCGCCGGCAGCGCGGACACCTTGGAGGCATAGGCGGAGATCTCGTTCATCCGGATGGCGGCGGTAACATCCTCCCCCTGCAGGGCCATGCGCTGCAGGCCGGTGTCGTCATAGGAGATGGAGACATCGATGTCCTGCAGCAGTGCCCCCACCGCGGCACCGTCTGTGGGGTCCAGGCCATGCCGCTGCACGGCGAGACCCACGGTGCGGTAGATGGCGCCGGTGTCTACATAGCGGAAGCCCAGCTGCTCTGCCAGGCGTTTGGCCAAAGTGGATTTGCCGGCGCCGGACGGGCCGTCTATGGCGATACTTCTCTTCTGTTCCACGCTACGTTCCCCTTTCGGAATTCGAATCTAACTGGACGCAAGGCCATCAGGCCCCATCCAGACTGCGCACATATTGGCAGGCGCCCTCCCCGGCGGCGTGGCCGGTGGTCCAGGCGATCTGCAGGTTGAACCCGCCGGTATAGGCGTCCAGGTCCAGAAGCTCTCCGCAGAGAAAGAGCCCGGGCACCCGCTTGGACATCATGGTCCCGGGGTTTACTTCCTTTACGGACACGCCCCCCGCGGTAACCACCGCCTCTTCCACCGGTCTCGCCCGGTCCAGGGGGAAGGAGAAGTTCTTCAGGAAACGGAGCAGCGCGTGCCGCTGTTCCCGCCGGAGGTCTCGCACCTTGCCGTCCAAGGCGATGCCGCAGCGCTCCGCCGCCACGGGTATCATGGAAGACGGCATCAGGCCCCGGAGGGCGTTGCCGCAGTCCAGGTTGGGCTTCTCCGCGAAATCCCGGAGCAGCCGCTCCTCCAGCTTCTGCTCGTCCAGGGCGGGCTTGCAGTCTATGTGGGCGGTATAGGTGTCCTTCGTGAAGTCCATGTGGGCGGAGGCGGAGAGGGTGAGCGGCCCGCTGATGCCAAAGTGGGTGAAGAGCAGTTCGCCCTGCTCCTGATAGACCACTTTTCCCTTGCCATTTCGCACCCGCAGCACCACATTTCGGAGCGATAGCCCCTGGAGCTTGGCGCAGCAGGGGTCGTCCGATTCCAGGGGAACCAGGGAGCCCCGGAGGGCGGAGACGCTGTGTCCCAGGGACCGGGCCAGCCGATAGCCGTCCCCTGTAGATCCGGTGAGCGGATAGGAGAGGCCCCCGGTGGCAAGCACAATCGCCTTACAGCTTATCCCCTCAGGATGCCGCTCCGTGATGCCCAGAAGCCCCTCCGGCACCACACGGATCTCCGTGAGCCGGTCCCGCTGGAGAGACACCCCGCTGCGGCGGAGTTCTCGGAAGAGGGCGTCCACCACATCGGCGGCCCTGTCCGAGACGGGAAACACCCGGTTGCCCCGCTCCACTTTCAGCGGCACTCCCAGCTGCGCAAAAAAGGCCATGGTCTCGTTGGGGCCAAAGCGCTTCAAGGCACTGTAAAGGAATTTCCCATTACGGGTCACCTGCTCCAGGAAGGCCTGGGTGTTGCAGCTGTTGGTCACATTGCACCGCCCTTTGCCGGTGATGTAGAGCTTCCGGCCCACCTTTTCGTTGGGCTCCAGGAGCCATACATTTGCCCCGGCCCGGGCGGCGGTGATTGCGGCCATCATACCGGCGGCGCCGGCACCGGCCACAAGGATCTCTGTCACAGGCGCTCCTCCTCAGGGGTTGTCCGGCGGGGAGACCTTCTCGTACACCTGGCACTCGTCCCAGATCTGCTCCAGCCGCTGGAAGGTGTCTGTGAGGTCCCCGGACTTCTCCCGGCCAACCGCCACGATGAGGGCGTTGATGAGAGACAGCGGCGCCACCAGGGAGTCCACAAAGGAGGCCATGTCGCTCTTGGCCAGCAGCCGGTAGTGGGCGGTCTCATAGAGGGGGGACATGGTGCTGTCTGTGATGGCGATCACCGTGGCCCCCTGCTCCCGGGCGTACTGCATGGTCTGCACGCAGCGGGTGGAGTACCGGGGAAAGCTGATGCCGATCACCACGTCCTCGCTGCCCACATGGAGCAGCTGCTCATACATCTCGCTGAGCTGAGAGGCCGCCACCTGGACGGTGCTCTCAAAGATCATCTTGAAATAGAAGCTGAGAAAGTCTGAGAGGGCGGCGGAGGAGCGCACCCCGATGATGTAGATCCGCCGGGCCTTCATGATGGCGTCCACCGCCGCGGCAAAGTCCGCCCGGTCCAGCTCGGTGAGGGTGCGGCGCAGTTGGTCTATGTCCGCCTGCACCACCTTCTCCAGCACGTCCTGGGTGCCCAGGCGGTCGTAGGAGACCTCGATGCGCTGCACCGTGGTGAGACGGCCCCGGGTGAGGTCCTGAAGAGTCTGCTGCATCTCGGGGTAGCCCTCAAAGCCCAGCTCGGCGGCAAAGCGCACCACCGTGGACTCGCTGGTGCCCACCATCTCCCCCAGTTTGGCCGCCGTCATGAACGCGGCCTTCTCGTAGTTCTCCAGAATATAATTGGCAATCAGTTTCTGCCGCTTGGAAAAAGAGGTCATCCGGTCCCGGATGACGGCGAGAATATCTCGGCTCATAGGCTCCGCCTCGTTTTCTAATTTCAGCACGCTGCACAAAGGATAAGAGCACATCGCCTGCTATTTTAACCGATTGTTCTTGAAAATGCAAGTTCTTTCGCAGGAATATTTTGTTGATTCTGCCAGGCATTTTCTCAGCTGGGCGGATCAAAGAGGGTTGTCTGCTCAAATGCCGCGGTCTCGGGGGGATTCTCCCGCCGGGCGATGGTGTCCAGGAGGGGCTCCGGAGACAGTTCGTATGGCACGCCGCCCATTTGGATGAGGCCCCGGTTCCCCCGGTACCCGTGGTCCCACACCAATACCTTGCCCCACCGGTGCCGGAGGGCCTGGGTGGCGCCGGACCAGGTGCCCCCCTTCCCGTAGTCCGAGGACACCGTAATGGTGCCGGGGACGGAGGCGTAGATGTACGAATTGCGGGTGAGGGCGCGGGGCGTGGTAAAGCCCTCCTCCGGCCGCCCGGCGGTGAAGAGCAGCAGCTGCCCGGCCATCACGGCCTGCAGCTCCTCGCTTCGCTTGATCCGGGCCTGGAGGGCGTCTGCCAGGTAGGCCACCGCGGAGCCCCCGCTCTGAATGGCAGCGCTCGCGGCGATGGTGTCCACCCCCTGGGCGCCGCCGGAGAAGATGGTGAGGTTCTCTGCGGCGGCCTTTTCCGCAAGGTTGGCTGCAAAGGCGGCCCCGTCTTCGTCCACATCCCGGGAGCCCACCACCCCGATCCCCATCCGGTTGGCGAGTGTGATGTCTCCGCTGTAGAAGAGCACCGGCGGGCTCTTCCGCTTCAGACGCCGCTTCAAAAGCTGGGGATAGTCCGGGTCGAACATGGTGACGGCGTCCATGCCACGGCGGCTGAACTCGTCCAGCTCCAGGGCCACAGCGCCGCCCCGGCCCAGCAGGATTTGCATCCGCTGCACCTGGCTCTCCTCATAGCCCAGCCGCGGGCCCCAGTCTGCCGGGTCCCCGAACACCACCTTGGGTTCGGCGCCCGCCGCGATCACCCGGCCCAGAAAGTCCGCCCACTCCCCCATGGCGAGGGGCTGCACCCCGAAGAGGCCCTGCAGCCCCACCTGGGAGGCCAGCAGGATGGCGCACATCCCGTTCTCAGAAAGGTTCATTGTCTCCCCCCACTCTCCCGGCGCTGTTGGCCAGGGCAAACGGGAACACCTCCCCGCTGCCGGCCCGCCGCAGGAGATAGCCGCACACGGTGAAGGTCCAGCCGGAGTCCGTGCAGTCGTCCACCAGGAGCACGTTCCCCTGGGGGACCCGCTGCCGCACCCCGATGGACCGGAAGGCGTTCTCAAACTTCATGGTGCTGTTGTTCAGCTGGTTTTGGGGCGGGGCGTCCTGCACCTTGCCCAGGGCGTCCCCATAGGGCAGGTTCAGCGCCTTGGCCAGCCGCTGGGCGAACTCCGGCACCAGCACCGGCCGCACCCGGGAGGGCACGGCGGTCACCCAGGCGATGCGGTTCTCCCGGACAAAGGGCCGCAGCAGGTTGGCGGAGGCGGAGACGAGGGCGTCATCGAAGCGGTCCTGGCGGTACTTTCCCTGCATCACGAGGCCGCCCCAGCCGGCGTCATCGTAGACGCTGAGCACCCGGCCCTCGCCGCAGAGCCGATCCGGGGCGATTCTGGCCTTGCCGTCCACCTTGATCCCCGTGGGCCACTGCTTCCGAGGCGCGATCACCTGGAAGTCCCTCTTCAGAAATCCCTCCGCCTGGGCGATGTCCTCCGGGCGAACGGGTTGATGTACGAGCAGGTGTCCCCGGCAGTTGGCGCAGCGGCCGCAGGCCCCAGCGGTGCTGTCGTCCAGGCACTTGGCGATAAACGCCATGTAGCAGTCCTGGGTGTGGATGAACGCATTCATCTGCTGCAGCTCCCGGCGGCGGATGGCGGTAATCCGGGCGCACTTCTCCAAATCCGGCTTCCAGGGGCGGGGAGACTTGTAGTAGAGGTTCTTCTCCTTGTAGATGTCCCCGCTCACCGTGAGATACCGGAGGCAGGCCTCGATCTTGCTCCGCTTCATGTTGATGACCTGCTCGTAGTCCGTGAGCTTCATGCCGTTGTGCCTCTGGGTCTCCGCCACCACGCCGTTCATCAGGTCTTCCGTGGGAAAGGCGGTGTCGATGAAGTAGTGGTTGATGGCGTCATCCTCCCTGCCGCACATGAGGATGGCGCAGGCGGTGTCCAAGGCGCGGCCCGCCCGGCCGATCTGCTGGTAGTAGGCCACCACATTGCCGGGCTTCTGGAAGTGGACCACGAAGCCGATGTCCGGCTTGTCGAAGCCCATGCCGAAGGCCACGGTGGCCACCAGGGCCTTGATCCGGTTGGCCATAAAGTCCGCGATGGCCTGCTGTTTCGTCTCGGGGTCCATGTCCGCAAAGTAGCAGGTGCTGGCGATGCCGTTTTGCTGCAGCCAGCGGTTCACGAGGTCGCAGTCCGCCACGGTGAGGCAGTAGATGAGGCCGCTGCCGGGAAGCTCCGGCACGTTCCGCTTCAGCCAGGCCAGCCGCTCCTCCTTGGAGTCCAGCATCAGCACCTGCAGGGCCAGGGACTCCCGCATCAGGCTGCCCCGCTGAATCTGGATGTTGCTGCCCAACTGGGCCTGGATGTCTGCGATCACCCGGTTGTTGGCGGTGGCGGTGGTGGCCAGTACCGGGATATTGGGCGGCAGCAGGTGGATGATGTCGATGATCCGCCGGAAGTCCGGGCGGAAGTCGTGGCCCCAGTCTGAGATGCAGTGGGCCTCATCCACCACAAAGAGGCCGATCCGGGCGGCGAGGCTGCGCACCAGCCGGTCCCGGAACTCCTGGTTGGCCAGCCGCTCCGGGGAGATGATCAGGGCGTCCACCCTGTCCAGGTCCAGCTCCTCCAGCACCGTGTCCCACAGGTCCCGGTTCTCCGAGTGGATGGTGCGCACCTGCAGGTGCAGCCGCCCGGCGGAGGACACCTGGTTGTCCATCAGCGCCACCAGCGGGCTGATGATCAGTGTAAAGCCCTTGTGCTGCCGGCGGAGGATCTTGGTGGCCAGGAAGTACACCAGGCTCTTGCCCCAGCCGGTCTTCTGCACCACCAGGGTGTTCTGTCCCCGGAGGATGGCCAGAATCGCCTCCGCCTGTCCCTCCCGGAAGGTGGCGTCCGGCCCGTAGGCCTCCCGCAACACCTGCAGAATCTCGTCCACATCGCACACCCTTTCTCTCGATTGGCCTATCGGTTCACAGGCCCAGCAGCTGCAGTTCCTCCGCGGTGAGGGGTCTCCACTGGCCGGGGCGCAGATCCCCCAGCTGCAGCGGTCCCTCTTGCACCCGCTTCAAACGGGTCACATGGAGCTGGGCGGCATCGCACATCCGCCGCACCTGGCGGTTTTTTCCCTCGTGGATCGTTACGGACAGCAGCCCGCCGGACTGCGTCTCCCGGACAATTTTGATCTTAGGCCTGCGGATGGGCTCCCCGTCCAGCCGCTCCATCCCGCGGAGGCGCTCCGCCCCAGGGCGGACCTCCCCCTGGACCCAGGCCAGGTACACCTTGTCCACGTTGTGGGAGGGGTGGGTGAGCCGGTGGGTGAGGGCGCCATCGTCTGTGAGCAGCAGCAGGCCCTCGGAGTCCAGGTCCAGCCGTCCCACCGGCCACACCCGGGAGCCGCAGCCCGCCACCAGGTCTGCCACCGTCTTGCGCCCCCGCTCATCGGAGAGGGTGCACACAGTGCCCCGGGGCTTGTAGAGCAGCAGATAGGTGTGGGCATCGGGCCTCGCAAGCGGCACACCGTCCACGCAGATGGCATCCGTCTCCAGGTCCGCCTGGTCTCCCAGTTGGGCGGGGATCCCGTTCACCGTGACTCTGCCGTCTGTGAGGTATGTCTCCGCCGCCCTGCGGGAACAGACCCCCGCCTGGGAGAGTATCTTCTGCAGCCGTTCCCGCACGTTGTCTCCCCTGCCTCTCTCTGTGTTCTCATATTGGCTCAGAACAGGTCCTGCCAAAAGGCCGCAATGCGCTGCCAGAAGGACAATGGCTCCACCACATCGGTGAGGGCGGTGTCCGCACTCACGAGCGGCACCTCCACAACCGTGGTGCCGTTGAGAGACCAGCGCACCTGTCCCACCACCAGCCCCGGCCGCACCGGGGCCGCGAGATCTGCGCTGAGGGCAACAGACCGCTCCAACGCCTCTCCGGCCCCCAAGGGATAGCCTGCCGAGACCGATGCCACCGCCGCAATAGACGGGATCAGGCTGCCGGACACCGGCACAGACCCAAATGCCTCCCCCTGGGTGCAGAGGTTCGCCCTGGGATAGGCGGCAAAGCCGTAGTCCAAAAGGGCGGCGTGGTCCCGCCAGTCGTCCGGGTCGTCCAGGGTGACGCAGATCAGGGTCTGTCCGTTCTTCTGGGCGGCAGACACCAACGTCCGGCCCGCCTTTTCCGTATAGCCGGTCTTCATACCGATGCAGCCCTCGTACCGGGAGAGCAGCTTGTTGTGGTTCACAAAATACCGCTCGCCGATCCGGGCCGTCCTGGCGGCACAGATCTCCCGCACGGTGTCGTTGGCGAGACAGGCGCGGGCCAGCAGCGCCATGTCGTAGGCCGTGGAGTAGTGGTTTTCCCCGTCCAGGCCACTGGCATTGGAAAAGGCGCTGTCCGCCATGCCGAGCTCCGCCGCCCGCCGGTTCATCAGGGCCGCAAAGGCGTCCTCGCCACCGGCCACGATGTTGGCGATGGCCACCGCGGCGTCATTGCCGGACTGGAGCAGCAGGCCGTACAGCAGCAGCCGGAGGGAGACCGTCTCCCCCGGCTTCAGGTAGATGGAGGAGCCCTCAATCCCGGTCCACTGGGGCTCCACCGCGATGGGAATGTCCAGATCTGCGGCCTGCTCCGCCGCCACGAGGGCGGTGAGCAGCTTTGTGGTGCTGGCGATCCGCGCCTCGGTGTGGGCCTCTTTGGCATACAGCACCCGGCCGCTCTCGGCGTCCATCAGCACGGCGCACCTGGCCTGGACAGACACCGCAGAGCCGGCAAAACAAGGAGCTGCCAACAGGAACAGCAGGGCCAGGGCCGTCAGGATCGAGACACTCCGTCTCACAAAAGGTCACTCCCATCCGAAAAGATCAGATGGGAGTAGTATGTCCCTTTCAGCAGGCGGTATTCAGTCTGGATCGGTGGCCAGCTGCACTTCCGGCTTGGCCGTCTTCTTGTCGATGTACCCGGTGACCTTGTCGAACATCTCGGGCACCATCTCCACCACGCGGCTGGCGGTATCTCCCGGCGGGGGTGCCACGGGCAGCAGGCGTACTTGGCCGTCTTTCACGATGAGGAAGGAGATCGGCGTGATGTTCACACCGGCGCCGGCGCCGCCGCCGAAGCTCTTGGGCACGTTGGCGCTCTTGCCGAAATCGCTTCCGCCGGTGGCGAAGCCGAAAGACAGCTTGGACACGGGGATGAGGGTAACACCGTCCTGGGTTACGATGGGCTGTCCTACCACGGTATTGGCATCCACCATCTCGTGGATTTTGTTCATGGTTGTCTGGAGCACTTCGTTGATGGGATGGTTGACTTCACTCATGATGTACGCCTCCTGTATTATGCAGCGGGCTTGCCGCTGCGAATCCATTGGATCAGCAGTTTGATTCCGTACCACACCGCCAGGGACACGACCTGCCCGATGGTGATGGTGAAGGCCGCCGCGATCTCCACCCCCGGAGAGGTTCGGCCGTATTCCATATCGATGTCGATGTTGCTCTTCTTGATCACAAAGGCGTTCTCCAGCTGCGGCCATAGCATGCCCAGGGCCGCGTTGGCCCGGCCGTATCCGATGGCGATGGACGCGGCGTCCGAGCCGCCCCAGATGAGCTTGAGGTCGATGTCATCGATGCGGATCTTGTGGACCAGCTTGCCCACGGCCTCCAGGACGGTGGGCAGCAGACTGAGAAGCCGCTCCAGGGTGCCGGGCTGCCCCTCCGGTTTGGGCTTCGGGGCCTTTTTCGGCTTCTCCGGCTTCGGCTTCTTCTCTTTCTTGGGCTTCTTCTCCTTCTCGGGCTTCTCCGGCTTCGGCTTCTTGGGGGCCGCCGGCAGGATCTGGATCTTCGCCGGCCCCGCCAGAACCCAGAGGAAGAAGCCGTCCGCGTCAAAGCGGAGCTTGCCGCCGAAGCGGATGCAGCCGATGAGGTAGAACACCGCCGCGATCGCGGCCAGCACGATCAGCACTTTCACGGGGCACTCCCCCCGTCTTCTGGGATTTCCTCCGGGGCGAGCGGTTCTGTCTCCAGCTCCGGCTGCTCCTCCTCCGGTCCGGGCAGCTCTGCCGGCTCGGCGGGCTTGTCCACTGCCCCGGCACCCTTCGGCGCCGGCTCCTTCTCTTGGGCGGCCTGCTCTTCCTCCCGCAGCTTCTCGATGGCGTTCTGCAGGCTGAGGGTGATCTGCTCCCCCTCCTGCCCGGTGGAGGGCAGCTCCGGCAGCTCGTCCAGGGAGGACAGGGAGAAGGAGCGAAGAAAGGTCCTGGTGGTCCGAAAGGTCATGGGGCGGCCGGGGAGGTCATTGCGCCGGCCGGCCTCGGCGATGAGGTTCCGCTCCAGCAGCAGGCTCACGGTGTAGCTGCTGTCCACCCCGCGGATGGATTCGATGTAGGCCCTGGTAACGGGCTGGAAGTATGCGATGATGGCCAGCACCTCCAGCGCCGGCTGGGAGAGCTTGGCGGGCTTGCGTCCCTCCATGGCCTTGCGGACGTAGACGGCCTGCTCCGGGGCGGAACACATCTGCCAGCTGTTGTCCAGGTGGAGGATGCGGATGCCCTGCCGCTGGAAGGCGTACTCATCCGCCAGCTTCTGGCAGATGGCGTTCACTGCGCCCTTGTCCATCTCCAGGGTGAGGCACAGACGTTCCACCGGCACCGGGTCTCCGGCGGCAAAGAGGATCCCCTCCACTGCCGCCTCCCATTCACTGCGCTGCATGTCTGTGTCCTCCCCTCGGTTGTTTGATATTGGGTCTCAGTAGCTCTCCACCGTGACGTTCAGGTCGTCCCCCGCGGTGTTGGCGGTGGCGGTGACGGTGCAGTCCTCCGCCGTACCGGCCAGATGCACCCGGCCCGCCTTGCTGAGCTCCAGGATGGCGAGAAAGGTGGCCACCACCTCGGAGCGGCTGCGGCTGGTGCGAAAGAGCGCCTTGAAGCGAGCCACGCCGAACTGCACCAGGCGGTCCAAAATGGCCCGGGCCTTGTCCGCCACGGGATAGGGCTCCCGGCCCACGATGTTCTGAAAGGCGCGGATGGTGGGCTGGGCTTTGGCCCCCACCTTCAGCAAGACAGACCGCAGGGCCTTCATCAGGTCCTGGCCCGCGTGGACATACTGGTAGGTCTTGTCCTGCTCCACCGCCTCCGGGGCCTTGGCCATGTAGTCCCGGCCAAAGGCGTAGCGGTCTGCGAGAGAACCGGAGACCTCTTTGATCTTCAGATAGGTGTCCTGGTTCTTCCGCTCCTCCAGGGCCGCCATCAGCTCTTCCATCTCGCTCACCCCGGCCTCGTCCTCGATGGAGAGCAGCATCCGGGTTTTGATGTACAGCAGCTGGGCGGCCATGGTGACGAACTCGCTGGCCACCTCCAGGTTCAGCGCCTCCCGGCGGTCCATCCAGGCGGTGTACTGGTCCAGCAAGTCCGAGATGACGATGTCCCGGATCTCGATTTTATCTTTGCTCAGCAGGGCGAGGATCAGATCGAGAGGTCCGTCAAAATCCTCCAGATCCTGCTGCTTCGCCTTTACCACCTTCTCCAGGTGGTAGACGGGGACATCCATACAATCCCTTCTTATTGCCCGTTTGCAAGGTTCATGGCAGAGTATAACAAATCTCGCCCCGAAAAACAAGTGCGGCCGGGCATTTCCCGCCCAAACCGCACCCATTTTCTCGCATTTTTCTTCAGTCTTTTGGGCTCTTTCCGCCGGTGAGGTACTCCAGCGCGGCCTGGGCGGCCCTCTGCTCCGCCTCTTTCTTGGTGCGCCCGTGCCCCCGGCCCGCCGGCACCTGGTTCACAGACACCTGGGTGACAAAGCTGCGGTCGTGGTCCGGCCCGGTCTCTTCCACCAGCTGATAGCTCACGGTGTTGCCCGGGTACTTCTGCACCAGCTCCTGGAGGGCGGTCTTGTAGTCCCGCTCCGAGGCGTTCTTCTTCTCCCGGTTCAGCACCAGGGAGCGGATGATGGGCTTCACCGCATCCATGCCGCCGTCCAGGTACACCGCCGCCAGCACCGCCTCGGTGGCATCCGCCAGAATGGAGGGGCGGTTTCTGCCGCCGCTGGTGCTCTCTCCCCGGCCCAGCAGCAGGTAGTCCCCCAGGTGCAGCACCATGGCCACCTGGTGCAGGCTGGCCTCGCAGACCAGCGCCGCCCGGGTACGGGTGAGCTCCCCCTCCGGCATGTCCGGGTGGGTCTGATACAGGTACTCCGCAGTCACCATGCCCAGCACCGAGTCCCCCAGAAACTCCAGCCGCTCATTGCTGGTGAGCCCCCGGTGCTCATTGGCATAGGAACTGTGGGTGAGGGCGTGGGTCAACAGGTCTTTTCGTCGAAATCGGTATCCCAGTCTTTCCTCCAACTTCTCCATTAATACTCCTCCAAAAAGAAAAAATCCCGCGGCAGCGGGACTTTTTCACAGGTTACGCAAAGAAATCAGGCAATCAGAGACTTGCGTGCTCCTGAATGTAGCGGTAGAGGTCGCCCACCGTCTGGATTCCGTCTACGCTATTCATCTCTTCCATGCCGAATTCGTCCTCCAGGGCCATCTCCAGGTCCACCAGGTCCACCGAATCCGCACCCAGGTCTTCTACGAACAGGGTGTCCGCCGTGACGCTGTCCGGCTCTACACCGAACTGCTCCGCGATCAGACTGCACAGTTTTTCAAACATCAGACAAGCAGCTCCTTTATCAATGGAGAGATTAAATCGTCCCCATCATAGGGAGTTTATATACCGCTGTCAATTGGCTAATATCACGGTTTTTACCACAGCGCGAGGGTTGTCTGTGGAGATTTCCCCGAACTGCTCAGCTCTCAGACTTTTCCGCCTTGCTCTCGCCCTTGTCCACCCGCATGTAGTCGATGTTGGCCACGATGTCATCGATGATGCCGGCCTTGGTGAACTCGATGGCCGCCCGGATGGCGTTTTTCATGGCGTAGTCATTGGAGGAGCCGTGGGCCTTGATCACGGGCTTGGTGATGCCGAGCAGCGCCGTGCCGCCGATCTCATCGGAGTCCAGGATCTTCTTGAAGTCCGCCACCCCGTCTTTGATGAGAAGATACGCCAGCTTGGACTTGGTGTTTCTCTGGAACATCTTCTTCATTTCCTTCACCAGGAACAGGGCCGTGCCCTCCATGGCCTTCAGCATGATGTTGCCGGAGTAGCCGTCTGCCACGATCACGTCCACTGCGCCCATGGCGGCATCCCGGGCCTCCACGTTGCCCACGAAGTTGATCCGGCCGGCCTCCTTGGCCTCCATCAGCAGCTGATAGGTCTCCCGCTGGAGGTCCGTTCCCTTGCTGGGCTCCGCCCCGATGTTGAGAAGGCCCACCTTGGGATCGCCCCGGCCCAGCACCCGCTCGGCGTAATAGCTGCCCATATAGGCGTACTGCAGGAGAAACTCCGGGGTGCCCTCGGCGGTGGCGCCGCAGTCGATGAGCACCGAGCCGCCGTTGCCGGTGGGCACCAGCGGCGCCATGGCCGCCCGGCGGATGCCCTTGATTCTCTTTACCAACAGCGTGGCCCCGGCCAGCAGCGCACCGGTGGAGCCGGCGGACACAAAGGCGTCCCCCTCCCCGTTTTTCACCAGGTTCAGGCCCACGGTGAGGGAGGAGTCCTTCTTCTCCCGGAAGGCGGTGGCGGGGTTGTCGCAGATCTCCACCACCTGGGCGGCGTGAATCACCTCAATGCCCGCGGGGGTGCCCTCTGCCCCGGCCTCTTTCAGTGCCTTCTGAATGGCCTCTCCCTGGCCCACCAGGGCGATGTCCACTCCGTATTCCTTTTGCGCCAACAGTGCGCCCTTTACCGGCGCCAACGGGGCGTTGTCCCCGCCCATGGCATCTACTACAATGCGCATCGCAACTGCTTCCTTTCTCTACAGTTCACCCGCCAGCCGGTCTATGATGGCCAGAGACCGCTGGGATAGCGCGGCATTCTTGTTCCGCTTGCCCTTCACCCGGGCCTCCAGCGGCGGCATGATGCCGAAGTTCACGTTCATGGGCTGGAAGTCCGTAACCCCCTCGTTGCTCACATAGAGGGCCAGGGCGCCGATGGCCGTCTCCCTGGGGAAGTCCAGGGGCGGCTTGCCCTGGAGCCGGCGGGCCAGTTCTACCCCCGCCAGAAAGCCGGAGGCGGTGGACTCCACATAGCCCTCCACACCGGTCATCTGGCCGGCGAAGGCCAGCCGCTCGTTCCCCCGCACCCGGTAATACCGGTCCAGGATGCGAGGGGAGTCCAGATAGGTGTTGCGGTGCATCACGCCGTAGCGGACGAACACCGCGTTGGCCAGGGCGGGGATCAGGGAGAACACCCGCTTCTGCTCGCCCCACTTCAGGTGGGTCTGGAAGCCCACGATGTTGTAGAGGCTGCCGGCGGCGTTGTCCCGGCGCAGCTGTACCACCGCGTAGGGCTCCTGTCCGGTCTTGGGATCCCGCAGGCCCTTGGGCTTCAGGGGGCCGTAGCACAGGGTCTGGAGGCCCCGGCGGGCCATCACCTCCACCGGCATGCAGCCCTCAAACACGTTCTTGTCCTCAAAGCCGTGGACCTCCGCCTCCTGGGCCTGGGTGAGCTCCTGCCAGAAGGTGAAGTACTCCTCCTGGGTCATGGGACAGTTGATGTAGTCCGCCGTGCCGCGGTCGTAGCGGGAGGCGAACCAGGCCTTGTCCATGTCGATGCTGTCATAGGTGACGATGGGGGCGGCGGCATCGAAGAAGTTGAGATAGTGGCTGTCCGGGAAGAGGTCTGCGATCTTCTGAGAGAGGGCATCGGAGGTGAGGGGCCCAGTGGCCACGATCACATCCCCCTCAGGAATCTCCGTCACCTCTCCGTCCACCACCGTGATGTCGGGGTGCTCCCGGATGGCCTTCGTCACGGCGGCGGAGAACCCCTCCCGGTCCACCGCCAGGGCGCCGCCGGCCTCCACCCGGGTCTCATCGGCGCTGCGGAGGATCAGGGAGCCGCAGCGGCGGAGCTCCTCTTTCAAAAGGCCCACCGCGTTCTCCAGCTGATCGGAGCGGAGGGAGTTGGAGCACACCAGCTCCGCAAAGTCCGGGCTGTGGTGGGCGGGGGTCATCTTCTGAGGCTTCATCTCGCAGAGCCGTACGGGGATCCCCCGCTGGGCCAGCTGCCAGGCCGCCTCGCTGCCCGCGAGGCCGGCGCCGATCACCGTCACTGCCATCTCTCTGCTCCCTCCTTCTAACAGATCCTCCCGGGCGCCGCCTGGGAGGCGGCACCCGCTCCGGGGTCATTTCTTTGTGGTCTTGGTTGCGGTCTTGCTCGCGGTCTTACTGGTGGTCTTGCTCGCGGTCTTAGTTGCGGTCTTAGTCGTGGTCTTGGTAGCGGTCTTAGTCGTGGTCTTGGTAGCGGTCTTAGTCGCAGCCTTGCCGGTGCTCTTGGCCGTGCTCTTTGTCGCGGACTTGGCCGCAGTCTTACCGGTGCTCTTCGTCCCGGTCTTGCCGCCAGCGGCCTTCTTGGGGGCCTCGGTCTCGGCGGCGTCTGCGGCAGCTGCCGGCGCGGCCTCCTCTCCGCCGTCCTCCTGGGGCTTCCGGTACCCCGGCCGCTTCTCCTCCGGCAGGAAGTTGGAACAGGCCTCATTCACGCAGTAGGGCTTGCGGGCGCCCCGGCCGGAGGGCTTGAACATGGTCTTGCCGCAGATGGGGCAGAACTCCTTCACCGGCACGTCAAAAGTGATGAAGGTGCAGCTATTCTGGTCCTTGGTGTTCCGGTGCTCGCAGGCGGTGTAGGTGTACTGCTTCCCCGTCCGCTTGCTGATGCCGGTGCGCTTGATGAGCCGACCGCCGCAGAGGGGACATTTCCCGGGCAATTCCACCACCAACGGTTTGGTGAAGGTGCACTCCGGGTAGTCGGAGCAGCCCAGAAAGCGGCCAAATCTGCCGGACTTGATCACCATAGGCTTACCGCAGACATCGCAGAGCTCGTCTGTCACCTCATCGGGCACCTTGATCCGCTCGGTGATGTTCTCCTCCGCGTCCTGCAGCTCCTGGGAGAAGCCGGTGTAGAAGTTCTGGATCACGGACTTCCACTGCACGCCGCCGGACTCCACCTTGTCCAGCTCCGTCTCCATCTGGGCGGTGAAGTCCATGTCCACGATGTCCGGGAACCGCTCCTTCATGAGGGCGGTCACCACCTCACCCAGGGGGGTAGGCTTCAGATTCTTGCCCTCTTTCACCACATACTGCCGGTCTGTGATGGTGGACACCGTGGGGGCATAGGTGGACGGTCTGCCGATGCCCTTCTCCTCCAGGGCCTTGATCAGGGTGGCCTCGGTGAACCGGGCCGGCGGCTGGGTGAAGTGCTGGTCCGGGGTGAGCTTCTCCAGGCGGAGGTGCTCCCCCGCCTTCAGATCCGGCAGCGGGGACTGGGGCGCCTCATCGTCCTCGTCCTTTCCCTCCTCATAAAGAGCCGTAAAGCCTGCAAACTTTACAGAGGAGTGGCTGGCCCGGAAGGTGTAGCCCGCGGCGCCCACCTCGATGGAGACGCTGTCGTAGACGGCGGGGGCCATCTGGCTGGCCAGAAAGCGGCTCCAGATCAGCTTGTACAGCTTGTACTGCTCGGCGGTGAGGCTCTTGCGGATGGCGTCCGGGTCGATGGTGACGTCAGACGGGCGGATGGCCTCGTGGGCGTCCTGGGCGTTCCCCTTGGTCTTGAACCGCCGGGGATGGCCCGGATAGTACTTGGCGCCGTAGCGGCTGTTGATGAACTGACCGGCCGCGGCCAGCGCCTCCTCGGAGAGCCGGAGGGAGTCCGTACGCATGTAGGTGATGAGACCTACCGTGCCGTATCCGTCCACGTCTACGCCCTCATAGAGCTGCTGGGCGATGGACATGGTGCGCCGGGGGGTCATGTTCAGCTTGCGGGAGGCGTCCTGCTGCAGGCTGGAGGTGATAAACGGCGGCGGCGGATTGCGGTTCTTGTCCTGCCGCTTCACGCCGAGTACCGTAAAGTCTGCATCCTTTACAGCATTTATCACATCTTGAGTCTCTTGCTCACTGTTCAGGTCGATCCGCTTGTCTTTGCCGTAGAACTCCGCCTGGAACCTGCCCGCGTTGGGGGCGATCCTGCTGAGGTCCGCCGCGATAGACCAGTACTCCTTGGGCTGGAAGGCGCGGATCTCCTCCTCCCGCTCCACCACCATCCGGGTGGCCACAGACTGGACCCGCCCGGCGGAGAGCCCTCTCTTGATGGTCTTCCAGAGCAGCGGAGACACCTGGTATCCCACGATCCGGTCCAGCACCCGCCGGGCCTGCTGGGCGTCCACCAGGTTCTGGTCGATGGCCCGGGGGTTCGCGATGGACTGGGTCACCACCTTGCGGGTGATCTCGTTGAAGGTAACCCGCATGGTCTGCTCCGGAGGCACATCCAGCAGCGCCTGCAGGTGCCAGGAGATGGCCTCGCCCTCCCGGTCCGGGTCGGTGGCGAGGTAGACCACATCGCTGGCCTTCGCCGCCTTGCGCAGCTCCGTGATGGTCTCCTTCTTGCCCTTAATGTTTTCATACTCCGGTTCAAAGGTGGTGGTATCCACACCCAGGCGGCTTTTGGGCAGGTCCCGGAGATGGCCCATGGTGGCCTTCACCACATAGCCCGATCCCAGATACTTGCCGATGGTCTTCGCCTTGGAGGGAGACTCCACAATCACCAGATGCGATTTTGCCATAGTGCAACTCACCATTTCCCGGGCATTGTTCTATCTGCCCGACTTATTCAATATGCCCTGCCGCTCTTGCCATCTCCCACAGGACGATGGTTGCCGCAGCGGCGGCGTTCAAAGATTCACAGCGGGGACTCATGGGGATCTTCAGCGCAGCGGTACAGCAGGCCATCACTTCCGGGGAGATGCCTCTGCCCTCGCTGCCGATCACCACGGCGGCCCGATTCAGCGCCACCTTCCGGAGGTCTACCGTGTCCTCCCGAAGGGCCGTGGCGTAGAGCGGAATGTGCTCCGCCTTGGTGCGGGCGGAGAGCTCCTCCAGAGAGCAGCGCCGCAGCGCCCTTCGAAAGTGCACCCCCATGGCGGCCCGCACCGTCTTGGGGCTGAAGAGGTCTGCACAGCCCGGCAGCACCAGCACATCGCAGTCCATGGCGTCTGCGGTGCGGAGGATGGTGCCCACATTCCCGGGGTCCTGTACCCCGTCCAGCACCACGAACTGTGCCGGCAGCGGATCCGGCAGCCCCTGCTTCGGCAACCTGCAGGAGAAGAGCACATCCTGGGGGGTGTCCATCCGGCTGGCCGCCTGCATCACGCTTTCCGTGACCTGCACGAGACGGGCCCCGGGCACCTCCGGGGGTACATCGCCGGTGTACAGCACCGTCTTCACTTCCGCGCCCCAGCGGACGGCCTCCTGGAGCAGCTTTCTGCCGTCTCCCGGAAACTCCCCGCTCTCCTCCCGGTACGCCCGGGAGGCCGCCAGCTTTTTGAAGTGGCCCACCAGGGGATTGCCCCTGCTGCTGATCAATTCCGCCATACGTCTCCTCCTGTCCCGTCTCAATGCCAAAATCAGGCGGGGCAGGAAGAATTTTCGTCCTCTAAAATCTACCTGCCCATTATACGCACCGGGAAAAGCGTTTGTCAAATACCTTTTTGCAGTTTCCCCGCATTCCGCTCCAAATCATTTCCAGCAAGCTTAATCTGAGGGGGCTCCGCCGGAGGGCCTCCAGCCTCTCTTTCGCGGGAACAAATTGCTGCATGCAGTGCCATCGCCCTGCTGCCCTTCCCGCTCTCGCCCCAGCATCGCATCGAAGGCGGGGTCGTCCAGCAGTTGCTCCACTTCCTTGCGGTATTTCTCCATATAGTCTCTGCCCTCGTTGATCTCCCGCTGGAATCCCGCCTCCGCCAGCTTCAGATAGCGGTAGGCGTCCGCGAGGTCTGTGGGCAGGATGCCGCCGGGCATCTTCGCCTGGGCAATCTCCTGGCAGAAGAAATCGCACTCCTCCAGCTTCTCCGGGTGCCGCCGCCCGATGGTCTCGCCCCAGAGAAGGTAGTATGCGGCGAGGTCTGGGTCCGGCTCGCCGTATGTCCCCCGGCGATAGATCCGGGCCGCCATGGTGATGGCGTCCAGGCTGCCGTGCCGGGCCGCGATCTGGAAGTACGCCAGCGCCAGGGAGGGACTTTTCGGGACGCCTTTCCCGTAGAGGTAGCAGAGCGCCAGATTGCTGAGGCTGTCCCCATCGCCCAGGAGCGCCCCCAGGCGGTAGTACTCCGCGGCCTCCTCGGCATCTCCCCGGCAGTCTGCCACAATGCCTTTGTAGCAGAAGTGGTAATCATCTTGCCGGGTGAGGGCGATTTTGTCTGCCTGTGTGAGCTCCATAGGGTATATCCTCCCCTTGTTCTCTATCATCCGTCTCCTCAGACGCGCCGCCAGAGCAGCTGCTCGTCCTCCACAAACACCTCCAGATCTCCCCGCTCCTGCAGCCAGCTGAGATACCCCCGGAGGGTGCTGCCGATGAGGGCATACTGCTGCACGCTCATGGTGAGGCCGCAGAGTTGGAAGAGGCCAGTGAGAATGTCCTCAAAGATCTGGGGCTCCTCGCAGAGGCCCGCCACCCGGTCTGCAATCTCCAGCACCTTGGCCCGGTTTTTCGCCGCCAGGGGCCGGATGTCCTCGCACACCGGGGCGTGGGCGGGCACCCACCACTGTACCCCGTCTATGCCGGCCTCCAGCCGGTCCAGGGTCTCCAGGAAGGCCTTGGGATCCCAGGTGTAGCAGACGTGATACTTGTCCAGGGTCTCCTCGCTGGACACCGCATCGCCGATGTAGGCTGCCCCGTCCGGGGAGAGATACCCCACCATGCCGGGGCTGTGGCCGGGCTCCGGGATCACCTGCCAGCCCGGCAGCAGCTCCATCTGCTCCTGCACCTCACTGGGCTCCGCCATCAGAAACTTGCTCCGCAGCTCCCGGAAGGGGTTGCCCCCGATGAGAAGCGCCGGCTCCAGAATGGGATTGCGGACAAAGGCCGTCTCCATGGGCGGGGCGTAGATCTTGCAGCCGGTCTGCTTCTGGAGATAGGCGTTGCCGCCGATGTGGTCCGCGTGGTAGTGGGTGTTGTAGATGGCCTGCAGCTTCCAGCCATGGCCGTCCAGGATCTGCCGCAGCTTCCGGCCGGCGCTCTTATCTCCGCCGGTGTCGATGAGAATGGCCTGTCCGTTCTCTTCGTAGAGGCCCATCCGGACGGGACAGTCCACATAGCCGCTGCCGCCGGCAAGGCGCACATATTCGTACATCGTCTCTGCCTCCTATCGTTCTCTCAGAAGGGTCCCGGTCCGTCATCATCATCGATGTCATCAATGTCACCGATGTCACTGATGTCGTCATCGATGTCTTCGGCATCGTCTGCGTCTTCGTCCTCATCATCGTACTGCAGGCCGTAGTTGGTGCCGGGGAGGATGTCATCATCCAGGTCCAGCAGCTCTTCCAGACTGCAGTCCCGGTCCGCCTCCTCGTCCACCTCGATCCCCCGGAGCTTGTAGAAGAAGGGGTCGTTCAGGAGATCCTGCACCTCGTTGAGGCTGTCTTCATAGAAGCGGGCGCCGGCATCGATCTCCCGCTCATAGCCCTCTTTCGCCAGCTTCAGGTACGCGTAGGCGCCCTCCGGGTCTGTGGGGAGATATCCCCCGGGCATCTTCTCCAGGGCCAGGGCCTTGCAGAGGCTGGGGTAGCGCCGCAGTTGGGATACACTGTCCCCCACGATGTCCCCCGCCCAGTGGAAGTAGTACGAGGCGGTCTCGGGGTCCTTCTCCACGCCGCAGGCGCCCCGGCGATAGATGTCCCCCAGCTTATAGATGGCGTCCACATTGCCCTGGTCTGCGGCCAGTTGGAAGTATGCCACGGCCAGGGAGTTGTTTCTGGGGATCCCCCTGCCGTACATGTAGCAGTACCCCAGGTTGCTGAGGCTCTGCTCGCTGCCCAGGACGGCGGCCAGGCGGTAGTACTCCACCGCACGCTCGTAGTCCTCCTTCAAGTAGCAGCTGGCGCCTTTGTCGTTGAAATAGGCGCTGTCTGAGCGGGAGACCGCCAGCTTGTCTCCTCCGGTGAGCTCAAATGCCATGTATCTCTCCCCTTTCTGCACGAAACGCACCCGCCGCAGCATTGGCTATGGCGGGTGCTTGGCAAAACGTCAGTTGTTGTCCAGCGGCTTCATGGTGGGAAACAGCAGCACTTCCCGGATGGAGTCGTTGCCGGTGAACATCATGACACAGCGGTCGATGCCGATGCCCAGACCGCCGGTGGGCGGCATGCCGTACTCCAGGGCCGTGAGGAAGTCCTCGTCTACCATGCCCGCCTCGTCATCGCCGCGAGCCCGCAGCTCCGCCTGCTTCTGGAAGCGGGCCCTCTGATCGATGGGGTCGTTGAGCTCGGAGAAGGCGTTGCCCATCTCGCTGCGGCAGATGAAGAGCTCGAAGCGCTCGGTGAGCCGGGGGTCTGCGATGCTCCGCTTGGCCAGCGGAGACACGTCCACCGGGTGCATGGTGATGAAGGTGGGCTGGATGAGGTGCTCCTCCACCTTCTGGTCGAAGCACTCGTAGAGGGCGTTGCCCCAGGTCTTGTCTGCGGTAGCGGGCAGCTCCACGCCGATGGCCTTGGCGGCGGCCACGGCCTTCTCATCGGAGTCGATGGCCATGAAGTCGATGCCCACGTACTGCTTCACCGCCTCTGCCATGGTGAGGCGGGGCCAGCCGGGGGTGAGGTCGATATCCTGGCCCTGCCACTGCAGCTGATAGGTGCCCAGCAGCTTCTGGGATGCAGTGGTGAGCAGGTCCTCAAACAGGTCCATCATGTCGTTGAAGTCCGCATAGGCCTGATAGAGCTCGATGGAGGTGAACTCCGGGTTGTGGCGGTTGTCCATGCCCTCGTTGCGGAAGATGCGGCCGATCTCATAGACCCGCTCCATGCCGCCCACGATGAGCCGCTTCAGG
>CANRFN010000081.1 GCA_947629915.1 uncultured Oscillospiraceae bacterium
CAAAAAAGTATAGGTTTTTGTCAGGTGTCGGGCCGAGGTTGGCTCGCCCAGGGTTGGCCGCTTCCATGTTCATCCTGTTCGCAGGAAATCAGACAAGGAAGGGTTTGAAAGATGAGACAAGGGAAAGCTAGACTTTTGGCATTGCTCTTGGTGCTGACCATGCTGCTCGGCATGGTTCCATCGGCATCGGCTGTCGATGCCGGTGCACAGGCACCGGGAGCCACGGCTGCAGCACCGGACAAGAGAGGAGGTACCAGCGCAAACGGTACACCCGCTGCCCCCGAAACAGAGGATTCGGAGGGCAGTGACGACTACAGCAGCGTCACGATCACGCCCGCTGAGGACCCTGGAACAGATCTGATGGATCCAGACCAGGACTCGGATGTGATCGAAGAGACGAAGCACGCCCCCGGCGAGATCGTCCGGGTGATCGTGACCTTCGACAGGCCGGCTCTGCTGGATACGTACTCCGCCTATGACCTCACGAATAACATATCAGTCATCGCGAATGAGGCAAACAAAATCGATGCCTGGCAGGGCGATATTCTCTCTGACATCGAGGCGGCGGTCGACAAGGCCATGGAGACGATCCCCATGCCCATGGCCAATGGTCCTGTCATGAAGACCAACTACCGCTATGCAACGCTGTTCAACGGCGCCTCCATCAGCATCCCCTATGGCGCCATTCCCGCCGTACAGGAAGTGGACGGCGTGGCAAGCGCCTTCATGGCCGAGGTCTATGACGTGCCGGAGGATATGGGGAATACCGCAAATCCCTATACCTACAGCTCCACCGGATTGATCGGCGCGGTTCAGACCTGGAATACCGCCGGCTATACCGGCGATGGCATGCGGGTGGCAGTGATCGACACCGGCTTGGATATCGATCACCCCTCCTTCTCGGATGAGGGCTTCTATCCCAAAGACCCCCTCACCATCTCGGAGATTAGCGCCGCCCTGGGCAGCCTGCACATCACCAAAGACTACAGCGCCTCTATCTCTGCGGAGAAACTGTATTTCTCCCGGAAAGTCCCCTTTGGTTTTTGCTATGTGGACAATGACACCGACATTACCCATGACACCGATATGCAGGGAGACCATGGCACGCATGTGGCCGGTATCATTGCCGCAAACAAGACAGATGGCACCGATGTGATCGGCGTGGCCCCGGATGCGCAGCTTCTCATCATGAAGGTGTTCGGCGACAACGGCGGCGCCTATCAGGATGACATTGCCGCGGCATTGGAGGACTGCTTCTACCTGGGTGTGGACTCTGTCAACATGAGCCTGGGCTCCAATGCAGGCTTCTCTCAGTCCTCTATGGACTGGGAGCGGGACATCTACGACAGAGTGGCCGAGAATGGCATCATTCTGGCGGTGGCAGCTGGCAACTCCACTTCTGCCGCTCTGGGCAACCCCAGGACCCAGTACCACAATGAGACGAGCGATCCGGACAACGGCTTGATGTCCTCTCCTGCCACCTATAGCGGCGTGACCGCTGTGGCAAGCTCGGAGAACGCCAAGTTCATGGCCCCGTATTTTGAGGTCAACGGCAAGAGGATCTTCTACAATGACGTCGCCCTCTACCCCTTCAATGAGTTGGCTTCTGCGGGAGAATTGAAGTATGTGGTGATTCCCGGTGCCGGTGTTCAATCAGACTATGACACAGTGGCCGAGCAGATCGAAAGCATCGGCTTTGATCCGTGGATCGCATTGGTGCGGCGCGGAGATCTTGACTTCACCGCAAAGCAGGTCTACGCGATCCGCAATGATGCCACCGCTATCATCGTCTACGACAGTGTCGAAGGCACCATGCTCAATATGATGGATGCCGAGGTGTGCCCCAACGTCTTTATCACCAAGGCAGACGGCGAATACATGATCAGCCAGGCATCGAACAGCGTGGGAACGCTTACGGTCAGCTATGAAAGCGCCGTATCGGACAGTCCTGACGCCGGCAAGATGAGCAGTTTCTCCTCCTGGGGTCCCTCTCCGGATCTCACCCTGACACCGGATATCACGGCGCCAGGCGGGCGGATTTACTCTACCATCAACGATGGCCAGTACGGCGAGATGAGCGGCACCTCCATGGCAACGCCGCAAGTGGCCGGCATGGCGGCGCTGGTGCTGCAATATTTGGATGCGAAATATCCCAGCCTGAGTAAGCTGGAGCGGCACAATCTGGCGGAGGCCCTGCTGATGAGCACGGCGACTCCTCTCACAGAAGAGAATGTGAACGGTGAAAAGACTCTGTATTCCCCGCGCCTCCAGGGCGCCGGCCTGGCAAATGTCTATAACGCCGTCACAACGCCGGCCTACCTGACGGTAAGCGTGCCGGGGAGCAACGAGACTTCCCCGAAGGCCTCCCTTGGTGAGAGCACAATAGGCAGCTACAGCTTCACCTTCACCCTGCACAACCTGTCCAATGAGTCGCTCACCTACAGGCTGGACAGCTCTCTGCTGACGGATCAGGCGCAGCAGGAGGTAGATCAGCTCACCAATGAACCGCTGCTCTGCATGAGCGAGACCAGCAGGTCCCTGTACACCCATGCCACATTCTCTACGGGCGATATCGTGACGGTAGGGCCGCAGAGCAGTACAGACATCACGGTCTACATCAACTTGAGCAGTGCCGACACTTCCTACATGTCGGCCAACTATCCCAACGGCATCTATGTGGATGGCTTCATCCGCCTGGTACCGCAAAACACAGATACCGTGGGCGTGTCCCTCGGCCTCCCGTTCTGCGGCTTCTACGGGGACTGGAGCGCTGCCCCCATGTTCGACACCGGTTTCTGGTACGAAGATGAGCCGGTGTACAACCGCTATCTCCATGTGGTGCTGGACGAGGCCGGCATGGCTCTGGGCCTGAACCCCTATACCGAAAGCCCGTACAACGCCGCCCACAACATCATGTCCCCCAATGGCGATGGCTTCTTTGATGCCGTTGCCGACATCTATGTCCCGCTGATGCGTAACGCCAAGGAGCTCATCTTTACCTGGTCCAGAAATGCCAATGGCTCCGGCGTGCTGTATCAGGCAGTTTACGATCAAGCCAACAAGTCTGTGTACAACAGTTCCTTCGGAATTGCCATTCCAACGCAGTACAGCACCCTGGTTGAGAGCGGAATAGCGGAAAACTATGGGTTCTGGGACGAGGATGGAAATATCCTGCCGGAAGGCACCACCCTCTATCTCACCGTAGCCGGTAAGCTGGATGACGGCGATGATATCGTGGATGAATCCTATACCGTGCCGATCACCATCGATCTCACCGCGCCGGAACTGGATACTGCCAGCATGAAGCTGGTGGATGGCCCGGACGGCAAAAAGGACCTCCAGGTGACCGTGAGCGACAACACCTATGTGGCCGCGGTGATGCCCCTTACGGGTACCGGCACCCCGGCGGCATACTATACCGTATCGGATCCTCTGTCTCACGGTCCGGACAGTGTCACCATCGATCTGGCCGGTCTGGATGCCGTTTTCCAGATCGCTGTCGGCGACTTCGGCGGCAACGAGAGCTACTATACGGTGACGCTGAACAAGGAGCCGGAGCTGGCATCGGATCAATGGTATGCCTACCGCTATAAGACCTGGCTGGATACCGGCTACGGATATCAGCAGGACGGCAGCTGGTACAACGGCTGGTGGTCTTTCGATGCCAATGACAGACAGAGCGGAGTGAATCGCGACATCACCGCGAATACCGAGGCGGAGGACTTCACCGCCGCGGAATACGTGGACGGCTTCATCTTCGGCATCACGGAGTCCGGCGAGATCAGCGCGATCCGGGAAGGCAGCTGGAATCGCTCCTATGTCGGCGATCTCGTGTACGATGACACCTACTATAGCGCAGTGGACATGGCATTTGACCACGCGAACAAGCAGCTGTACGTCCTCACGGAAGCGGACGAAGAGGACAAGCAGTTCCTGCTGACGCTGGATCCCAACAGCGGTTTGGTCTCCGCAGCGGTTGCAGTGTCTGGCTCAGACACCGAACTGCTCACATTGGCTGCGAGCAATGAAGGCGTCTTGTACACGGTGGATACCGATGCAAAGAGCGCTACACTGTATTCGCTGAATGCCAGCGATGGCAAGCTCACGAAGATCGGTGCTACCGGTCTTCCCACGGGAATCCTCCGCACATCCTGGGACTACGACTATGAGACAGAAGAGTCCATCGAGGTGACGTCCCTGGAGGGCTACCGTCAGACGATGGCTGTGGATCACACCACAGACCAGCTGTACTGGTATTACTACCTGGTGGGAGAGAATCCCACCACCCATCAGAGCATCGACTATTCGGACCTGGTCACCGTGAACACCGCAACAGGCAAGGCAACCCATGTGCCGGATGCCTTCGATCCCTATGCAGAGACGGCATTGGGAGAGTCCTATGAGTATGTGGGTCTCTTTAAGCCGTATCGGAAGGATGCCATCATTGAGAAGGTGCCCGCCGAGGCGCTGGAGCTCTCTGAGAGCGAAATCTACCTGCAGAAGGGCAACGAACTGCTCCTGACAGCCATCACTTCGCCCTTTAATGCGGACATCTCCGCCCTCACCTGGACAAGCAGCAACGCCAATGTGGCATCTGTGGACAGCGGCGTGGTCACGGCCAGGAACCCCGGTACCGCTGTGATCACGGCAAAACTGGGTGCCCTTACCGCCACATGCACGGTTATCGTGAAAGACGTGAATGCGGACCTGCGCGTCTTTGAAGGCGCAAGCAGCTACCACTATTTGAAGTTTGAGGCCGCCGATCCCACCAAAGCGGCGGTCATGAAGGACAGCATCAGCCCGGCCTTTGCCATCACTGCCGCTGCATACCACAACGGCAAGGTCTACGCCTATGACGGAGGCGGCAGCTTCTATGTCCTGGATCCCGCCACGATGAACGGAACCAAGATTGGCAGCTGCGGCGAGCTCATCACCGCCTTGGCTCTGAACTACAAGGACGGCACCTTCTATGGGATCAAGCAGGAGACCGTTGGCTCCATGTGGGAGCAGCAGACCATCTACACCCTGGTAAAGGTGAATCCCAACTCCGGCGCCATTGAGGACATCTGTGAGATCGATGCCCTTGCGCTGGGGCAGCCCTGTCTGGGCATGGCCATTGACCCCGATGGCGTCTTCTACTTTGCTGTGATGTCCGACATGTACTCCGCAGATGTGGTGAAGGCGTCTCTGAGCGGCGGCGAAATCACCGAGCTGGATCGGAGCACCGTGATGCCGGTAGTCACGGGAAGCTCAAACGGCTCTATGGTTTACTCGCCCGCCAACGATGCCCTGTTCTGGTGCAACGATGTGGGCCAGGTGATCTACATTGATCCCGAGACCATGAGCACCATCTATCTGGGCGGCCTGTTGAGCCTGGAGCTGAGCGGATTCTCTCTCAATATGGGCCTCGTAGAAATCCCGGCCACAGAGCCCGCAGTGCCCAAAGTGGCCGCACAGGAGGCAGCTGTTGACGAGGTCTACCTGGTGATGCAGGGCGGCAAGAACATGATCCCTGTGGACATGAATCCCTGGAACGCCACCTCGAAAGTCACCTACACCGTGTCTGATCCCACCATCGCCACAGTGGGGGCCGATGGAACCATCACTGGCGTGAAGCCTGGCGCTACCACTGTTACGATCACAGTGGAAGGGCTCCCGGCGCTCACCACAACGGTGAAGGTCTTCCCGTCCGGTGCGGAACTCTACGGCATGGCGGTCTCGGACCTGGCTGGAGACCCCTATAACTACTGGATTAGCTTCCCGGATCTCACGCCTTATGTGGAGCCTGATGTACTGGATCAAAAGCTGAACAACACCGAGTTCACCGTGTTTGCCGGCACAGAATACCAGGGCACGATCTACGCGTTCCTGCAGGGCGATGAGAGCTATGACTACGACAACTACATCACCACCTTTGACGAGAACTTCAAGATGACGGTTGTGGCGCCGTGCCATTACAATGTGATGGACATGGCCATAGACTACCGCACCGGCGCTCTCTATGCCGTGTGCAACGGCGGCACCCATACTGGGGCCCTGCTGCAGATCGATAAGAATACCGGCGATGCCTATGTGATCGGCGATACCGGTATCGGCATGATCGCCTGCACCTTTGACGCCAATGGCACCCTGTATGCCATCAGCACGGATAGCGATCTCTACACAATCGACATCTCCACCGGCAAGGCAACGCTCGTGGGCGCCACCGGCTTGGGCGCGAGCACAGGCCTCCAGAGCATGACCTGCGATCTGGACACCGGCAACATCTACTGGCACCACTTCAACAACGGCGAAAATGCGGAGGGGTACCTCTGCCTTGTGGACCCTGAGACTGGCACCGCGCTGGAACTGGGCACCGTCTACGAGGGCATGATGGTGACCTCGCTGTTCACAGATCCCGAGAGAGAGAGCGAACCCGCTGAAACCGCGCTCCCGTCTGCTGTTGTACTGGTAGAGGACCGCGCTACGACCGCCGTGGGCGGCACCCTGCAGCTGACCGCTGTGGCAATCCCCGTTGGCGCGGAGAGCACGATTGACCGCACCCTGACCTGGACCAGCAGCGATACCTCCATCGCCGTTGTAAACGACGGTCTGGTGATCGGCCTGAAGGCAGGGACTGTGGTGATCACCGTGACCGATGCGGCCGGACACACGGACACCTGCACGGTGACCGTGACAGACGGGGCCCGCGCCCTCTTTGCCTATGACCAGACCAACGGTCAGTGGCTGTCTTATGTGACAGGCAAACCCGAAACGGTCCGTGCTGATGCAGATGGAGAGGTGCGCCTCCAGGCATCGGTCTACGTTGAGGAGCTGGACAAGATCTACGCCTATGGCGAGAACGGTGACTTCTTCGAGATCGATCCGGAGACCTTTGAGCGCACAAAGATTGGCGCCTACGATTTTGGCATCTACAGCGATTGGGACGGCGAAATGCCGATTGTCCCGGTGGACATGTCCTGGTCTGACGGCGAACTCTACGTGGCAGCGAATGCAATGCAAGTCACGGAAGACGGGTACTATGGTGCGGACTCCTATCTGTACCGTGTGAACCTGGAGGACGGCAGCTGCGAATTGATCTATGAGGCCACCATGGCTACGAGTGAGCCCGTCTTCTTCGGCAACCTGTATGTCGCGAATGGAAAGGCATATACCATTGACGCCTATGACACCGGCATGCTCACGTCCCTGGATCTG
This sequence comes from uncultured Oscillospiraceae bacterium, assembly GCA_947629915.1. Taxonomy (GTDB): domain Bacteria; phylum Bacillota; class Clostridia; order Oscillospirales; family Oscillospiraceae; genus Enterenecus. The sequence goes on from CANRFN010000081.1 coordinate 7,198, forward strand.
GAGACCCTGGCACCCGCCAAGCTCGCTATGGTGAACGGTTACTGGAGTGAACCCACCAGCAGCCGCAGCTTCTTCCTGGACGAGGCCAGCAACACCCTGTACATTGTGCGGGACTTTGCAGGCGGCGGCCTGTATGGCAACGGCACAGACCCCGATCCGGTGCTCTATATATTCAATCTGAATGATGCCGGCCTCACCGAAGTCAGCATTGACCTCGGCGATCACGCCGTGCTCCACGGCCTCTTCTTCCGTGAGACAGGCTCTTCCACCGGTGAGCTGTCTGTTCAGAATCCCGAAATCAGCATTGACCCGGCCCTGGAAAATCGTCTGACAGAGGAGCAGAAAGCCACTGTCAACGAGATCAAGGACGCACTGGCAAAAACCGCCAGCGATGGCGGCCAGATGCTGGCTGCTGTCTTGCGCGATCTTGGCGGCGAGCTGCCCGAGGTCAGCCGCGAAGAAGCTGTCAAGCTGCTGCAGGAGAAGAACATCACCGTCAGCGATGACGATGAGATTCGGACCGTTGTCGAGACGGCTTTGAAGATCGAACTCACCGACTATGCCGAGGAAGGGGACAGAAGTGTCCTTACCTTTAACGTGGACCTGATCTACCGCATTCTTGTCACCACCGCAGCTACGAATGACGATATCGATGAGACGAACTCCGCTGAACTCGCAGCGCCGAAGACGGTCAACGTCAATACGTCCTTCACCTTCACCATCACGCTGCCAGCGTCTTTCCTCAAGGGCGCCACGTTCGTCTATGTGCGCCATGAGAATGATCTGGAGCAGAGAGTCCCAGTGGCCAGCGATGGCACGGTCACCATCGTGTCCAAGAACGGCCTCAGCCCCTTCACGGTGAGCACTACCACCAATGGCGAAGTCCGGATCGGCGATACGATCTATGACACACTGGAAGATGCCCTTCGTGCAGTACAGGACGGCGAGACAATCGTCCTGCTGAAAGATATCGTACGGGTGGCCCCGGTCACGGTGTCCCGCACCGTATCCTTCACGCTGGATGCGGACGGCCACAGGTTTGAGGCACATCTCGTGGCCGGCTATGGGTATGTCTGCATTTACGATCCAATCACAGGCCAGTACCAGTTCTACAGAGAGCCGGACTACAACATCCCCGAGAACCCCACCGCCTATCCCGTTATCATCACGGACAGCCCCTACGGCACCGTGACACCCAGCGTGAGCAGCGCCCGCGCCGGCGCGAAAGTGGTCATCACCGTGACACCGGCAAGCGGCTACGCGATTGACACCATCGTGGTCAAGGACGGCTACGGAAACGTGCTCAAGGTGACCAACGAGGGGAACAACCAGTACTCCTTCGTGATGCCGGCCTCCTCTGCCACCGTGCTGGTGACGTTCTACCGGCTGTCCACACCTGGTACTACACCTGGTACCCCCAGCGCTCCCAGATACAACGTCAACGTTGATCCGCTGGAGCACGGCAAGGTCACTGTCAGCGAGAGCCGCAGTGAGGCAGGCGAGGAGATCACCATCACCGTCACCCCAGACAAGGGGTACGAGCTGGTGGGCGTGGTTGTCCAGGACAGCAGCGGAAAGGAGATCGCCGTTACCGCCAAGGGAGACGACAAGTACACCTTTAAGATGCCCGCATCCGCCGTCACCGTGACGGTCACCCTGCGGAAGTGCCCGTCCCTGCAGTTCACCGATCTGGACACCAGCCTCTGGTACCACAACGCGATAGACTACATGCTGGAGCACAAGCTCATGAGCGGCACCAGCGACACGTTGTTCGCCCCCTCCCTCACCACAGACAGAGCGATGCTCACCACCATTCTGTACAACCTGGAGGGAAGACCGGCTGTCGAGGAGGCCAGCACCTTCGAGGATGTGGCGGCAGGCAAATGGTACGCAGATGCCATTGCCTGGGCACAGGACAACGCTGTAGTGGCCGGCACTGGTGCCAACACCTTCGCCCCGGACACCAAGATCACCCGGGAGCAGATGGCAGTTATGCTGTACAACTACGTGCTCTTCAAGGGCTATGACGTCACCAAGGCAGGAGACCTCACCAAATTTGCCGACGCAGACAGCGTCAGCAGCTGGGCGGAGAAGGCACTTTGTTGGGCTACCGCAAATGGCCTGATATCTGGCGTAAGCAGCGATCCCACCGTTCTCATTCTGAACCCCAAGGGCGAGTCCACCCGCTCTGAGATGGCGGCTCTGATGATGAACTTCCTGGAGAAGCTGACTCCCCCGGAAAAAGGCTGAGATACAGAGACACGCTGCAAGCTCTCTAGCAAAGTGTAGATAGCAAGGAATCAAGGCGGACAGGGCCCCCTGTCCGCCTTGATTTTCTGCGCAGCGATACAGATCGTAAGGAACTGCACCATACTCGAGAGCATATGTTACTTTTCGCAAAACCCTTCTGGACAGCGCCCTCTGCATCTGCTATACTGTTCGTAAGCCGGAAAGGGGTGGTTGCATGGCCCGCACAAGTGCGCCTCTGCACTGCAGCGAGAGCGAAATAGAGGAACTCCAGGACCTGATTCAGAATGCTGAGCAGCCGAGAATCGCCGAGAGGGCCACATTGGTTTTGGAGTTCATCCAAGGAAGTACGATCACAGAGATCGCAGAACGGCATTCCGCGCAGCCGAACACCGTAATAAAGTGGAAAAGAAGGTACACGGAGCAAGGCATCGAGGGACTCCTGAACCTGCCACGGGGAAGTACGAAAGACGTGTATGGCAAGGACTTTCGGAAGAGACTGGTGGAACTGGTGCATTCCCCTCCACCGGATGGTGCGCAATACTGGACTGGACCATTGTTGGCAAAGGCGCTTGATGTCCCGCTATATGCTGTTCACGTATATCTTCGCAAATCGCAAATTCACCTAATGGACTTAAGAGCCGAAGCGGAAGACACAGATGGCGAATCCGCCTCAAGTGTTCCAGTGGGAGAAGCCGTAGATACGGACGGCTCGGCCGAGGAAGATCAATATGAGCAGATGGAAAAAGAGCTTCAGAGATTGCGCTCAGAAAATGAAATCCTCCGCGGCAAAATCAAGCGCTTCGAGAAAGCATTTTCCATGATTCAGCATGCTATGGCGGACGTGCCATTAGATGAATGAGGGAGACGCATACGTGCCCACAATGCCGCATATGCTCTTCAGAACGGCTCCGCAGTCTGGTTGCCTCGTCCAGAGTTCCCTTTTCCCGGTGGGTTTAATGGTTTCTTAACAATATCTTCACCTCCGCCCTGTCCCGCATGTGATAGAATGCTGCCCGTCCTACGGAGGACACATCACTCTGCAGAGAGGAGCGCAGCAAGACGATGCAGACAAGCAACACGAAAGTTCTCATGGAGCAAGCCCGGAAAGCGGCGGAGGCCCCGCAAAGCCTGTACCGCGTCTTCTGGCTCTTTGTGCTCGCCGGCTTTCTGGGGGACCTGATTGAGACCGTCTTCTGGCTCATCACGAGAGGCCAGATCACCAACCGGAGCAGCCTGATCGTGGGCCCCTTCAGTGTGGTCTGGGGTCTGGGCGCCGTGCTCCTCACCCTGCTGATCCAGCCCCTGGCAGACCGGGGTGCCTCCACCATCTTTGCCGCCGGCACCCTCTTCGGCGGCGGCTTCGAATACCTCTGCTCCTGGATCCAGGAGAAGGTCTTCGGCGTCTGGTTCTGGTACTACGGCCATCTCCCCTTCAACCTGAACGCCCGGATCAACCTGGTGTTCTGCTTCTTCTGGGGATTTGCGGCGGTGGTGTGGATCCGCTCCATCTACCCGCTCTTCTGCTACTTCATCGAGATGCGGCTGCGCCCCCGGGCAAAGCATCTCACCGTCTTCGTGGCGGTGTTCATGTCTCTCTCCATTCTCCTCTCCGCAGCCGCCCTCGGCCGCATGGAGCAGCGGCACAACGGCGTCCCCGCCGTCTCCCAGGTCTCCGTCTGGCTGGACAAGAACTTCCCGGACACATGGCTCAGCCAGCGCTACCCCTCCATGCACTTCCCGGAGTACTACGGGCACTGAACGCCGCTCTACACATCATGAAAGGGCCGAACCCATCGCGGGTTCGGCCCTTTTTCACCCCCGGCAGGGGGCTTTTTATTGTCTCTCAGTAGGCTCTCCCCGGCCGGAAGATATACTCCTCCCCGCCGCCGGGCAGCTCCGCCCGCACCGCCTCCACACCGTACACCCGCTGCACGCTGCCATCGGCACAAAGCTGCGCCGGGGTGCCATCGGCAACAATGCCGCCATCGGCCATCAAAATCACCCGCTGGGCAAAGCGCATGGTGAGGTCCAGGTCGTGAAGCACCAGCGCCACCGTCTTGCCCAGAGCCGCCAGGTGACGGGCCAGGTCCATCACCTCAAAGCGGGCGCGGATATCCAGGTAAGTAGTAGGCTCATCCATCAGAATGATACCGGTGTCCTGGGCCAGCGCCATCGCGATGTACACCTTCTGCCGCTCCCCGCCGGAGAGCGCCGCCATGCTGCGCTCGGCCAGAGCGGCGCAGCCCACCCACTCCAGGGCGGCGCGGGCGGCCTCATAGTCCTCCCGCCGGTACTGCCGCGGGAAGCTGAGATACGCAAACCGCCCGTGCAGCACCATGCGGAAGGCCGTGAGCTCCGGCACGCTGCGCCCCTGGGGCAGGTACGCCATGCGCTGTGCCCGCTGCTGGGAGGTGTACTCCCGGAGCGGCCTTCCGTCCAGCAGCACCTGCCCGGCCAGCGGCGGCAGCAGCCCGGACGCCGTTTTGAGCAGCGTGCTCTTGCCGCAGCCGTTCAGCCCGCCGAGAATCGTCACCTCACCGGGGTGCAGGGTTAAGTCTATATTGTGCAGCACCGGGCGCTTGCCGTAGCCCGCCGCCAGCCCTTTGAACTCAAGCATGGGTGCGGCCCCCTCTCTGGCGGATGAGCAGCACCAAAAAGAAGGGTGCGCCGAGGAAGGCCAGGAAGATACCCGCCGGCAGCTCATAGGGGGCGAACAGCAGCCGGGCGATGAGGTCGCAGAGGGTTACGAGAGCCCCGCCGCACAAGGCGCTCATCGGCACCAGCCAGCGGCTCTCTGCGCCAACGAGGGTGCGGCTCAGGTGCGGCACGATCAGCCCCACAAAGCCCAAGAGCCCGCAAAAGCTCACGCTGGCCCCCGCCAGCAGCGCCGCCAGGGCCAGCAGCAGGGCCCGGCAACGCCGCACCGGCAGCCCCAGGCCGTGGGCGGTGGTCTCGCCCATGGAGAGCACATCCAGCTCGTTGGAGAGCAGGAACGCCAGCGCCACCCCGATCAGGATGATCAGCACGGCCGGCCACAGACGCCCGCCGGCGCCGGTAACCCCGGAAAACCCGCCGACACGGAAATCCACGCTGCTCATCGCGGTGTCGGGAAAAAAGGCACGCAGTGTCTCGCTTACCGCGTTGAGCAGGGCGTTCACCGCCACGCCGGAGAGCACCACGGTAAGGCGGGAGGCCCCGGTGGCCCGGCCCAGTCCCGCCACCAGCGCCACGGCGGCCAACGCGCCCAGGAAGGCGGCGCCGGACATCACCCACCCAGCGGCTGAGAACACGCAGCAGATGGTTACGGCCAATCCCGCCCCGGCGTTCACCCCGATGATGTTGGGAGCGGCCAGGGGGTTGGCCAGCACCGCCTGCAAAATGCACCCGGCCACCGCCAGCCCGGCCCCGGCCGCGAGGCAGGCGGCGGTGCGCGGCAGGCGGGAGTACCACAAGATGCGCCCCGCAGCCGAGGTCTTGTCCCCAGTCGTCAGGCAGCGCCAGAGGTCGGCGGGCGAAAGCCGCACCGCCCCCAGGGCCACGCTGAGCAGGGCGGCGGCCACAATGCACAGCCCGGCCGCCGCCAGCAGACTGCGGCGGCGCCTATCCGAAGAGGATGTCGGCAAGTCCCTCATAGGCCTCCCCCCAGCGGTCATTGGGTTTCAGGTTGTAGAGCTTTTGGTCCATGAAATACAGTCTGCCCTCCTGCACGGCGGTGAGGCCGGCCCAGGCGGGGTTGTCTGTCAGCTCAGTGGCCAGCCGGTCCCGCACTTTTGCCTCATCGTTGCCCTGCAGCACGATAAAGATGCGCTCCGGGTCATCGGCGATGATGCGCTCGAGGCTCAGGTCTTCTAGCAGCGAGGTGTCGCTGTCCGCGATGTTCACGCAGCCCAGGTCGGTGAGCATGTTGCCCAGCACGGTGCCCTCGCCGCCCTTGGCCTTTACACTGGAGCCGCTGGCCCGCAGGTAGAGCACGGTGGGGTGCACATCGGCCGCCTCTGCTCGGGCGATGGCGGCATCGATCTTCTCCTGCACGGCCAGGCCATTCTGTTCATACAGGTCGCGGCGGCCGGTGATCTGGGTACACAGGTCCAGCATGTGCAGGTACTCGTCAAAGTCGTTCACATCGAAGTAGGCCACCGGGATACCCATCTCCTCAAAGGTGGGCATCAGCTCCACATCGATGTCGGTGTTCGGGCTGCCGATGATGAAGTCCGGCTCCGCCGCCAGCAGCAGCTCCAGGCTGATCTCCCGGGTGGTGCCCAGGTCCACCACGCTCTCGTCCAGTCCCAGGTCGAACTGGGTCCAGGCATCGTTGGCGGTGGCCACCATGGTGCCGCCGGCCAGCTGCCACACATGGGCAAAGCTGCCAATGAGCGGAACCACCCGCTGCGGGCTGCGGGGCACCGTCACCTCGCGGCCCAGATCATCGGTGAAGGTAACGCTGTCTGCCGCTGTATCGCCGCTTGTCTCAAATGTCGCGGGCGGCGCAGTGTCATCGGGATCGGATGCCCCGCAGGCCGCCAATCCCAGGGCAAGAGCCAGTGCCAGGGCCAGAGGCAGGGCCCGGCAGCGGTAAATACGTTTTTTCACGGCGAGATCTCCCTTCGCAGGTCTAACAGAGCGCGGACCATGTTGGCGCCGGTGGTGTCGCGGCTCTCGGCGGCCACCGGCAGGCCCAGGGCCGCGGCCCGGCGGGCGGTGTGGGCGCCGATGCAGACACAGCCCAGCCGCGGCGGCAGCCCTCCCGCAGCCAGGTAGTTTTCGGCCCCTCCGGCGGAGCCCAGCAAAAGATAGTCCACCAGTTCCCGCCGCACCGGGCCGGGGGCCAGGCGGTAGAGGGAGAGCCGCTCCCACGCCACTCCCGCATCGGTGAGGGCGGTCTCAGGCGCCGCGGAGGCGTTTTCCGCCCCGGCCAGCAGCACTGGACCCTGCCCCTGTTCAGCCAGGGCTGCGCCGAGGGCGGCGGTATCGTGGTGCACCGGCACCAGGTCTGCGAACACGCCGTACTGCTCCAGCGCTTTAGCGGTGCCGGGGCCGATGGCGGCAAATTTCACTCCCCCCAGCCCCCGCAGGTCCAGGCGGGCAGTGCGCAGCAGCTGGAAGAACACCTCCGGCCCGTTGGGACTGGTAAAGGCCACCCAGGCCGGGGCGCGGCCCAGCGCGGCGGAGAGCTCAGCGGCGGAGCAGGCCGGCTGCACCTGGCTGGTCTGCAGGCTCAGCACCTGCCCGCCGTACGGGGCGAGGGCGGTGCGCAACCGGTTTTGGAAGCCCGCAGTCCCGGTGAGGCCCACCCGCACCCCGTCCAGAGGGCGGGCTGCGGTGAGGGACAGGGCCGCGGTATCCCCCACCACGATGACGGCGGGGGGCGGGAAATCTTTGGCCAGGGCGGCGATGTGGGCAAGGTCCCCCCGCACCACGGTTTCCCCCACTACTGCGGCGGGGGTGGCAGGGTCTTTTCCGGCGGCGATCAGGCGCTGGGCCAAAATGTCCAGGCGGGAGAGCCCCATCAGGAACACCAGCGTGCCGGAGAGCCCGGCCAGCTTGTCCAAATCCTCCGGCAGGCCATCTGCGCTGCCGGAGGTGTGGCCGGTGACGACATGAAAGGAGCGGCTTACGCCCCTGTGGGTGACGGGGATGCCCCACAGCTCCGGCACCGCCACCGCCGAGGTAACGCCCGGCACCACGGCAAAGGGCACGCCGGCCGCCTGCAGGGCCAGTGCCTCCTCGCCGCCCCGTCCGAACACAAAAGGGTCCCCGCCCTTGAGCCGGCAGACCGTCTTGCCCGCCTTGGCCAGGGCGATGAGGGTATCGTTGATCTCGGTCTGGGAGGCGCTGTGCCGGCCCTGGCGCTTGCCCATATAGTGCAGCTCCGCCCCCGGGGCAGCCCAGTCCAAGAGCCCATCCGGCAGCAGGTCATCGTACACAACGGCATCGGCGGCCTGCAGGCAGTCCCGCCCGGCCAGGGTAAGCAGGTCCCGGCGGGCACACCCGGCCCCCACCAGCCATATAAAACCGCTCACGGCGCATTCTCCTTCAAAAGTGCTTCGATCTCCGTCTTCTCCAGGGGGCGGTTCTTTTCCAGCGCCGCCTCCAGGCAGGAGCGCAGAAAGGCGGCCCGCCGCGGCTGTTCCGGCAGGGTGGCTTTGGCCCGCGTGCGCAGGTCGCTCATCTGGTCCAGGATCTCCTCCAGGCTGTCTGGCAGGGCGGCATCCAGGCGGTCCCGCACCCAGGCGGCGGCCAGCGGGCTGGCCCCGCCGGTGGAGACGGCGGCGGTAAGGCGGCCGCGCCGGAGAACGGCCGGGAAGATAAACGTGCAGTACTGCGGCATATCCACCACGTTCAGCGGCGTGCCCTGGGCGGCGCAGGCGGCGGCCAGGGCCTCTCCCACGGCGGGGTCTCCGCTGGCATCCACCACCAGCGCCCAGCCGGCCGCATCCCCCGGCGCCGCCTTGCGGTATTCACAGCGCACCGGCAGGGCGGAGAGCTCCGGCAGGATCTCCGGCGCCACTACTGTCACGGCGGCGCCGCAGTCCAGCAAGGCCCTCACCTTGCGCAGGGCCACCTTGCCGCCGCCCACCACCAGGCAGGGACGGTCTTTCATCTCCAGGAACAGGGGGAACCAGGCCACCGGCGTTGCCTCCTTAGCGTGTAATAAGACGGGGTCCCGGGTTGGCTCAGCTCTGCGGACCCGCCTTGTGGTGCATGGACATCGGCTTGACGTTGAAGTTGGAGCGGTACTCGGTCTCATGCCAGAAGATATCCTCGGCCACGAGGCACTCGGGGTTGAGCTCCACGCCCTCCAGGATGATCTCCTTGAACTTCTTGTAGCCGGCGCGGTCGATGAGATGGCCGCCGTGCAGGTACTCGGGCTTGTAGTCCATGACCCAGGCGGAGAACTTCTGCCAGTTCTTCAGCACGCCGAGCACTACGTCCTCGCTGGCCCAGTTCAGGAACATCTTGCCGGCCCGGGGCGTCTGTCTGCCGGTGCGGCCGCCCAGGATGACCTTGTAGAACGGCTGCTCGCGGCGGGTCCAGGCGCTGGTGGGGCAGACGCGGGCGCACTCGGCGCAGCCCACGCAGCAGCAGGGGTCCTTCTCCACCTTGCCGGTGCCCTCGTTCAGCGAGAGCACCCGGGTGGCGGCGTGCTCACACTGGTTCACGCAGCGGGCGCAGCCGATGCAGCGCTCGGGGTGGTAGTCCAGCTTGGCGCAGCCGATGATGCCGAAATCGCACATGTGGGCCTTGTTGCAGTCGTTGGGGCAGCCGGAGATGTTGATCTTGATGTGGTAGTGGCTGGGGAAGATGATGGGCTCGATCTTGCGGGCCAGCTCAAAGGTGTTGATGTTGCCGCAGATGCAGTGGTAGTTGCCGATGCAGCCGGTGATGTTGCGGGCACCGATGGTGGGGTAGCCGCTCTTGGGGTCCCAGGGATGGGGCTCGTGGGCCACGGTATCCAGATCGGCGCCGCAGAGCTCCTGGTCCACCTCGCGGATGTACTGTTCCAGGTACGCGTTTACGGCCGGAATGCTGTCGTAGGGGATGCCGGGGATGTCAAAGGTCTGGCGGGTGCCGAAGTGGAAGGTGCCATCGCCCCAGGTGTCGGCGATATGCTCCACATAGGTCAGGTACTTGGCCGCCACGGTGCCGCCGGGCACGCGCATCTGCAGCATGAAGATCCCGGGCACCTTGGACTGACGGAAGCAGTTCAGGCGCATCTTCTTGACGTTGATGTCTCTGTTCATATCCATCGCTCCTCTCTCAGTCCACAAGGTCCCGGGCCACGGCGTAGGGGAACACCGGCCCGTCCAGGCAGACATAGACCTCATCGATGCGGCAGTGGCCACACTTGCCGATGGCGCAGGACATCTTGCGCTCAAAGCTCATCCAGATGTTTTCCACCTTGGCGCCGCACTTGACGAGCTCCAGCCCGGTGAACTTCATCATCGGCGGCGGGCCCACCACCACAACGGCGTAATCATCGCCCCAGTCGGCAAACGGGATCTCCTTCACGAACGCCGTTACCATCCCGGTGCGCCAGTCCTCTTTGGCATCATTGTCCAGGGCATAGATGGTCTGGAACTGGCTCTTCCAGGCCTCCAGCTCATTGTGGAAGACGATGCCCTCCTCGTTCTTGAAACCGCAGATCAGGGTGACGTCTTTCACATAGCCGGGGTCCGCCGCGAAGGCGTTGAGCATACTGCGCACAGGCGCCAGGCCGGTGCCGCCGGTGATGACCACCATGTGCTTGCCCTGGAACTGCTCGATGGGCCAGCCTTTGCCGTATGGCCCGCGGAGAAACAGGGTATCGCCGGCGGTCTTTTCAAAGATGACGTTGGTCACCTTGCCCACATTGCGGATGGTAAATTCCAGCCAGCCGTCCCCCTGGGCGGAGACCGAGATCGGGGCCTCGCCGATCATGGGGATGGACAGCTGCATGAACTGGCCGTGCTGGGGCCTGGCGTCACAGGCCACGCGGAAGGTCCACTCGTGCTCGCTCTCCCTCTTGACGCCGAGGATCTTGCACGGATAGGGCTGTACGGGATTGTTCATCTCTGGCCACCTCCTTAGACTTTGCCCATGCCCGCCTTGATCTCCTCAACGGCGGCATTGACCTTGTTGATCGTAGCGGAAAGGGAGATCAGCTCCGGGCAGCGGTGGGTGCAGCGGCCACAGCCGACACACATATGGCGGTCCCCGAAGCGGGCCTTGTAGTCGTGGAACTTGTGCAGCACCTTGTAGCGCATACGGTCCCCGGCGGTGGCGCGGAACTCCCGCTGGCCGGCCATCTGGTCGAAACCGGCGATCTGGCAGGAGGCGGTCACCCGGCGGCGCTCGCCCACCTCCGGGTTGTCCCCGTAGATCACATCCCGGGTGGTAAAGCAGGTGCAGGTGGAGCAGGCCACCGTGCAGGCCCCACAGGATACGCAGCGGGCGTTGTACTCCTGCCACATCGGGTGCTTCTTGAGGGCCAGGCGGACCTCCTTGTCCTCCAGGTCTGGTATGGTGACCTTGAGCTCATTTTCGGTGACGAAGGCGGGGGTAAATGCACTCTCGGGGCAACCGGCGAAGTACGGCTCCAGCTCCGGGTCCACGACCTGGACCTCCATGCCGTTCTCGCTGAACCTGACGGCGGCGGCATAGTCGCTCTCCTCCACCGTGTTGGCGCCCATGGAGACGCAGAAGCAGGTGTCATCGCCGCCGTTGCAGTCCATCAGGACGAACTTCACCCGCTCCCGCATGCGCTCGTAGTACATGTCGGTGAAGCCGCCGTTGCCGGCATAGATCTTCGCCTGGATCTTCTGCGCATTGATATCGCAGGGGCGGGCGAAGATCAGGATCGGCTGCTCTTTGCACTTGCTGGCCCGGTACTCATCCTCGGTGAAGTAGAAGATGGCCTGCTGGATCGGATTGATGACCTCCTTGGCCGGGTAGTCCGACTTCACCTGCCAGACGATCTCACTGGCGCGGGTGACCTTGTCGTAGCGGATGCAGTCTGTGGCCGAGTACCGGCCCTGATTGGCAAACCGCTTGGGGGCGTAGACTCCATACGTCTGCGCCAGCGCCCCCAGGACCTGATCGGCCTGTTGGGTGTTCAGGATGTAGCTCATCCAAGCATTCCTCCTTGTTGATTTTTGTCTGGGGTTGATCCAAACGCTCCGGATATCATAGCATCGTTTGTGGGTATTGTAAAACACGAAAGTACTTCATGTCTCTATAAGCTTTTACCTGTTGATCTTTGTTAAATCTTTGGGAAAATACTTATCCCCCGAAAGAGACAGGCTCCCTTTCAGGGGATAGACAAGGCAGCGGAAAAGGGCCTACACCGGCACCTGCTCCCCCAGGGCCTGGCAGATCTGCCGGAAGCGGGTGAAGGCGATGGCGGGGTACTTGTCTGCGTGGTAGACCAGCGTGAACTGGCGGGAGAGGTCCATCCCCTCGGCGCGGAAGGCCCACAGCTCGCCCTGACGCAGGCTGTCCTGCAACGTGTACGGAGACAGTGCGGAGAGCCCGAAATTGTGTATGACGGCCTGGCGCAGGGCCTCGGGGCTGTTGGCCACCCAGCCCACATGGTAGTGCACCTTGCAGCGCTCCAGCTCTCGTTCCAATTGGGCGCGGGTGCCGCTGCCCTCCTCCCGCATCAGAAAGGCCTGGCCGTCCAACGCCCGCGGGGAGACCATCTCCCGCCCGTAGAAGGGGTGCCCGCGCCCGCAGATCAAGGCCAGGCCATCGCCGGTGACCCGCTCCTGTACCAGCTCCTGATGGGTGATCCGGCCCTCCACCAGGCCGATATCCAGCTGGTATCGCATCAGCAGGTCCTCAATGGTCTGGGTGTTGGAGACCAGCACATCCAGCTGGATCTGCGGCAGCTCCCGGCGCAGCCGGTCCAGCAAAGGGCACAGCACACTGCAGCCCACGGTGGCGCTGGCCCCCACCCGCAGGTGGGGGCGCTGGGTGGCCCCGCGCAGGAAGGTCTCAGTCTCGCGGGCCAGGTTTAAGGTCTGGTGGGCGTACTCCAACAAGGTGCTGCCAACCTCGGTAAGGTGCAGGGTGTGGGCGTAGCGCTCGAACAGCAGCACGTCGTACTTGCGCTCCAGCTCCACCACCACCTGGCTCACCGAAGACTGGCTGATGCGCAGCTTGCGTGCCGCCGCGCTCATGGAGCCGCACTCCACCACGGCGGCGAAAATTTCCAACTCCCGTGTGGTCATCGGGGGTCCCTCCCTCAAAATATAAGGTTTTCCTTGTAGCTTTATGCCATGATGATAGGTCTTTCTGGGGAGGCTGTCAACTGGTTTTTGGGGGAGGGTTGGAATTTCCCAGGGTGGCCATATTGAACTCATGCTGTCGGCCCTGTTTTGCTGCCCGCTTCAAGCAAAATGAGGTCTGGGACTTCACGATCCCAAGGATCGCGCAGTCCCAGACCTTTCGTTGTTCAGATCGATATAGACGATCCGCCCGCAGCGTGCACCGCTGTGTTCGCATGCGCAGCCTCTCTCCCCTCTGGGATCGGGATGAGCACCTTCAGGGAGAACCACCCGTCTGTGGTATCGATGGACACGGACCCGTTGTACTTGCCCGCGATGTAGCGGATGTTCTTGATGCCGTACCCGTGGCCGGTCTTGTCCGCCTTGGTGGTCTCGAAGTTGTCCCCGTTCTTCTTCAGGGGGCTCTCGAAATAGTTGTCCGTGCGGATCATCAGCAGGCCGTTTTTGGCATATACCGCCAGGCGGATCAGGCGCTTCTCCGCGCTCTCCAGCTTCTCAACGCTCTCGATGGCGTTGTCCAGGGCATTGCCAAAGATGCTGCAGAGGTCCATCACCTCGATGAACTCCAGCTGTTTGCCGTCTGCCATCACGTTGAGGGTGATCTGATGGTCTGTACAGTACCGCTGCTTTGTGGCCAGGATGGTGTCCAGGACCGCGCTTCCGGTGTTCTGCACGGCGGCAAAACTCCCCAGACCGCTTTCCAATTGTCTCAAATACTCCTCCCGCTTCCCGGCGTCCGTCTCCATACGCAGAACGCCGATCTGGTGCTTCAGGTCGTGGTATTTCCGGTGGATGAGGTCTATGCTCTCCTGGGAGATGCGGTACTGTTCGTACTGGTGCTGAAACAGGTTCTGGATGGCGTCCGCCTCACGCCGGGACTGGAGCTCCCGCCAGTGCTCCTGAAACGCCACCAGCATGACCACCCCTCCGAAATCCACCAGCGTCCGGATGTAGAAGATATCTGCCCCGTGCTGTCCGCTCATGGGGGTGTTGGGGTTGACGTAGCTGATGTTGCTGATGAGAAATGCGCCCACGGACACCACCACGGCAGACAGGGTCTCATGTCCTGTGAGCTTGAGATCCCACCCGCCGGACAGCTGCCGGCGCTCCAGCTGGAAAAAGAGGAGATAGCTCACCGAGTAGAACACCACCAGCACCGCCACCCGCAGGAGGGTGCCGTCCAGGGACCGGAAGAAGGAGTAGAACTGCCACTCCAGGGAGGCCACAAACTCCGCCATGATGAAGGCGATGGACCAGTAGAACCCGGCTGTCTTGGGGGTGAGGCGGCAGCACAGCAGAAGCGTGCCGTACATCACAGCCAGCGCTACCGCCATCAGCGGCAGCCACAGCCCGATGGGGACGATGCCGATCACCACCTGCAGGACACACAGCAAGGCGAGGGACCCCAAGAGGATCGCTGCGGTCTCCAGTTTTCCGCGGCGCCGCTTGAGCAGCACCACAAAGATCACACAGGCCAGCCACTCCGCCAGGGCAGTATAGAGCTTGGGGATGTCCTCCATGCCCATGCTCACTCACCACCCACGTAGGACGCCAGGTCCTCCATGAAACCCTTGCGGCGGGCCCGGCTGATCTGCAGGGGGATGCCGGCAATCACCACGTAGTCCCGGTCTACCCGCTCCACCATGGCCAGGTTGACGAGATAGCAGTTGTTGCACCGGGAGAAGCCGTGGGGGACCAGTTTTTCCTCCACGTTTTTCAGGGATTCCCGGTTCACCACATCGCCTGTGTCCGTGTGATAGACCACGTTGTGTCCCATGCTCTCCACATATCGGAGCCGGGAGACATCCAGCCGCACCATGCCCTCCTTCTGCGGGATGTGGAGGAAAAAGGACGTCTTCTCCTTCACCCGCCGGATCGCCCGCTTCAGCTCCTGGGAGAACGCGAAGTACGAAACCGGCTTCAGCACGTAGCTCAGCGCCTCCACCTCATACCCCTGGATGGCAAACTGCGCGGAGTTGGTGATGAAGATAATCGCCACGTCCGCGTCCATGGTCCGGATCCGCCTGGCGGCATCCATGCCGTTGAGATGCTTCATCTCGATGTCCATCAGAATCACATCATAGCCGGCGGTGTAGTTTTCCGCGATATCCAGACCGTCCGTGAAAGTGGATATCTGAAAGTTCTCCCCGTTCTCCCGGCCATAGTCTGCGATATAGCCCTCCAGTTTGCTGCGATAGCCGGGGTCGTCCTCCACCACTGCAATTCGGATCATAGCGCATCCCCTCCAGTACAATTGGTCTTTTCCAGCAGTATACCATATTGAATCGTCTATTGTAAGCAAAACAACATTTGGACACCGGCATCTTTCATGGAGGAAAGAGGGGGCACCATTGTTTCGGTGCCCCCTCTTACAGGAACCGGCAGGTTTGCCTGGAAGCGCTCAGCGGGCAGCTGCCTTGGACTGCTTCCGGAACCGGAGGATCACATAGAGCTCAATCGCAACCAGTGCCACAGCAATGACAGCGTCTGCGATGTAGATGGTGGTAACCCAGCCCGGTGTCTTGAAGTTCCGGTCGTTCATCGCGTTGGAGTTTACGATGCCAAACAGGATGTTGTGGGTGGCCGTGCGCATGGCATTCACGGTACCGGCATTGTTCGTGTTGCTTGCAAAGCCCTTCACGTCGCCTGCAGAGGACAGCATCTTGTCTCCGCCGACACGGATGGCGGCATCTGCATACATGCAGCCGTCTGTTGTGCCGTTGAACCAGTCTGTAACAGTGGCTCCCTGGAAGCCCCACTCACCGCGCAGGACAGTCTGAAGGAACGGCTCACAGGCACCAGCCCAGACATTGCCGATGTAGTTAAAGGCGGTCATGGCATTGTTGGCGCCGCCAACCTTCACAGAGAGCTCGAAGGACTTCAGATAGACTTCCCGCATGGCCTGCTCGTTGGTCCAGGTGCACAGCATGTTCTTGCGGTTTGTCTCGGAGTCATTCAGCGCGAAGTGCTTGATGTAGGTCTGGACGCCGTATTCCAGAGCACCCTTCACCTCGTTTGCACCCATCCAGCCGGACAGCGTACCGTCTTCCGAGTAGTACTCAAAATTTCTGCCGGAGAAGGGCGTGCGGTGAATGTTCATGGCCGGGCCATACCAGCCAGCCACGTTCATATCCTGGCACTGCAGTCCCATGGACTGGCCGCGGCGATAGGCAAGGTCCTTGTTCCAGGTGGCGGCGATCATGGTAGCGGCAGGATAGGCGGTGCCGGACTGGCCAGTGTAGTTGTTCTTGATTGCCTGCGGTCCATCGCACTCAATGGTGGCGGGCAGCCCGATGGATTCCACCTTGGCAGAGGCGTAACCGCCTGTGCCGATGAGGCTGTTCATCTCATCGATTGTGACCTGATTCAGCAGCTGCTCCCACTTGGGGTCGTCATAGGCGAGGCCCTCCATGTCTCGGATTGTGAGGCTGCCGCTGGCGCCCTGGGTGGGCATCTCTGTATGGGCGGCATCATAGGAAGAGGGGTCAAAGGTGTTCTGGCAGTAGAAGCCGTTCAGAACGGTATCTGTCATGGTGAAGTCGGTGGGGGCAGCGGTGGCGATGTCATAGTTGGCAAAATGATCCTTGCGGCTCAGGTAGGTCACATCGCCCGCGGCGTGGTCAAACTGGTTCACAGCCGCAATCTCATCGGATGCACGCTTGCCATCGTTGGTATCGTTGTAGATATAGTCCCGGTCTACCGTCACTGTACGGCTGTCCAGGACAGTGTGGGAGTCAGAACGGATGCTGATATCATAGTCTCCCTGCTCCAGGACATAGGCGCCGCCGGCTGCCTTGATGCCGCTGTAATCATAGCTGGCCATATCGTCCCTGGTAAAGCTGATCCTGGCTCGTCTGCATAGAGGATATGACCTGGCTCAAAAAGTTCACTAGACCAGCCAAAACTGATGTATCTCCGA
>CANRFN010000082.1 GCA_947629915.1 uncultured Oscillospiraceae bacterium
GGCAATCGCCATATTGGAGGGGCAATTTTGAGAACTTTTTTCAAAAAACCATCTCCTCTATGCAGACGAGCCAGGTCTCACAAAAGAAGTGTCCAGTGTCCTCTGCGGCGCAGACTTCTGCATCCTCATTCTCTCCATACAGGTGATGCGCCAGCAGCCGAGCAACTGCACTGGCACCATCGCCACGCTGCCCCAGCAGCTACAAGACCTGGGATGCTCCCTGGAGCACCAGGAGATTGCAGTCGAGACAGACCGCATGTTCCGCTCCTACTCCCGAAAGCCCAATCCAGATGCCGGAAAACAACTGCGGGATGATATCCTCGAGGGTGTAACCGCTTGCTGGCGTCTGCACGTTGAATATAGCACCAGGCAAACCGAGACGGCAGACTACTATATGGACCGCGGCGTTGCCCCTGTTTTCCTTGCCTGGCCCCGGTCCATCATGAACTGCGATCAGGAAGAGTTCAACAGCCGGGTCTTCAATGCCCTCATAGACAATGTGGGCCCCCACTGTGTGAAGTTTTTGGGAAGGGCCTTCGGTTCCCTCTATTGTTATCTGGATCTGCTGCTCTTCGATGTCTACAGCGTAGTGGAATTCGTTGAGAAGTACTTTTCCAAAATCCCGGGCGGCGATTCCGTCCGCATCCAGTCCTTCTACTACGATGCCGCGCCCTGCCCCGTCTCCCGCGCCTACCTCAAGGAGCACAACATGATGGTTGCAGGCATACCCGTTTTGTATGATGGCTCCGTCCGAAAGGCGCCGCAGAAGCCCAAGGAGAAAAAGAAAAACGCCGCCAAGGCTAAGCGGAAACACAGCCAAAAGCATCGCTGAGCCCCTCCCCGACCCAGACAACAGAAAGAGGTGCCATCCATGGCCTACATCGTGTCGTTCACGAACAACGAGCAAAACCGGAACCTCCTCCGGAAACTGTACAATGGTGTCGCCGCCAACGATACGGCCAGCGGCAAATCCATCGAGCTGCTCAAGGAGTTGGTGCTCGGAATTGAGGACCCGGACATGATCCCCTCCGTACTCACCGAGGAGGAGCGCACCAGTCTCCGGGACGCCATCCTGCAAACTGTCCTGCAGGACCTCGCCACATGTGCAGACCCGATGAGGCGTACAGATCCCCTCGTCCGGCAAAACCTGGAGCTGGACTATCGGGTTCTGCAGGCTCTGCCGCCGCTCTTCTCTCAGGACACAGCCGAAGATCTGCTCACCTATGCCACCCTCTGTCTCGCGGTAGACCGCTGTCGGGAGGCCCAGGATCTCTTCCAGGCGCTGTCCGCACGGCTGCCGGGCAACCTCTTCGTGCAGTCCGCCCTGGCCTTTGAGACCAGCTGCCTCTCCGTGCCCCGGTTCCGCCTGAACTTCGTCACCCGCTGCAAGATCGCGTGGAATACCGTCTTTATGGCGTCCCAGAAGTTCCAGGCCGGTGAAGGAGATCTGGCAACGCTGCAGATATCTGCCCGCAACACCTTCGCCCTCTGGACCAATCTGCCCCTGGACGTGATCTGGCATGGGGACCGCACCATCACATTTGCCCTCTCCCCGCTGGAGTGGCGGCAGGACCTCATCCCCCTGCAGACGGCCATGGAGATCGGGACACAGGAGATCCCGGACAACAGGATCAAGCGCTGGAAATTCGGTCTTGTTAGCCACCCGGCAGAGAACCCGGACAGGCCGGGCACCCCCTTCTTCGCCCCAGGCAGCATCCAAACCGTTGTAGAGGACACGCCGGATCACACCGGCATCCGCCTCCAGCTGTACCATCCGTTTCTCTCCAACGCCCCTGCCGGCACGAGGCTGCCCGCGCTCTTCTCCAATGAGGTGTGCAACACCCTGGGCACGCCGGACTTCTGCCTTCTCATCCACTCCATAGAGCTCCTGGCAGGGCCACCCGAGCACAGCACCGGCACCCTGGAGACCCTGCCCCAGCAGTTGGAGGAACTGGGGTACACCCTGGACCATGAGATCGATGAGGTACTGCCCCTTCGGCTGCACAGGGAGTACACCCGGCAGCCGGAAGAGGGCGCCATTCTCCACCTCCGGGACGACATCACCCGGGGAGACATCCTCTGCTGGCCCCTTCAGGAGGAGTTGGACAGCTACGAGACCGCCGCCATGGACCGCTTCATGGACCGCGGCATCGCCCCCGTCTTTCTCGCCTGGCCCCGAGACATCATGAACTGCGATGAGGAGACCTTCACACAGCGGCTGCAGGATGCCATTGAAAAGAGGGCGCACGGCAGCGCTATGGTGCTGGGCCGGGCCAGCGGCACCCAGTACTGCTATCTGGACCTGCTGGCCTGGACCACCATCCCCCTGGTGAGCGCGGCAGAGGCGTTTTTCTCCAGGCTCCCCGGCGGCGATGATGCCCGCATTCAGTCCTTCTACTATGATGCCGTCCCCTGCCCGGTCTCCAGCCAGGATCTCTCGGCCGCATCCATGATCCACCCCTCCGGGCTTCCCTTCCCGCTGGAGGCCTCCGGTTCCGCCGGCGCACCGGCCTCCAAGGGCCCCGCGCCCAGTCACCCCAAGAACAAAAAGAAGAACGCCGCCAAGGCCAAGCGGAAGCATCAGAAGAAGTTCCGCTGAAGCCGTATGGCCTGTACACGCCAGGAAAGAGGTGCCCCCATGACAGCCCGAGATGAATTTTTCGCCGGCTTAGCCCGTGCCTTTCGTGAGATAGAGGAAGACAACCAGAACTATCGGAGGTGGTATTCCCTCATCACCGCAGATCAGGCGAGCAGAGAGAAGTACACCTTCCCATTTGTGGACATGCTGTGTGATCTCCCCAGCCACAGAAGCATCGCCAGTGCCTTCTCGAAGGCCGAACTGCACAGCCTGCGGCAGGCGATTTGGACGGAATGCGAGAAGGATCTGATGCCGTTTCTCAAGGCGGCTTCTGTGGATCCGGCCGTGCGGCAGCGCCTGGCGGAGTACTATCAGGCCATCCAGCGGCTGGACCCGCCTACGGAATACGGGGTAGAGTTGGTCTCCTACACGCTGCTCTGTATTGCCTTGGACCGACACCGGGAGGCCCGGAACTGTGCGAAGATCATACTCTCCCGTAGTCCGAATGACGACAGCGTCCGGGCTTTGTTCGAGTTCGCCGAAGACCACATGTCTTTCCCCCGCTTCCACGCCGCCTTCATCTCCCGCAGTACGAACGCGTGGCGGATCGCTTCCAAGCCGATTCTGCAATACACCAGGGGCAGAATCCCAGTTGTCTCAGCAGGTCCGCAAGGTCTTCGATCTCTGGCTTGGGCTGCCTGCAGAGGTGGACATTCTCTCCCCCAAGAAGGGCAATATCGTCTTCACCCCGGATGACTGCCCGCTGGACATCTACTCGATCCGGGCATCCATCTACGCCGGTCTGCCGTCTCAACCGGACAATCTGCAGGGCTACTGGGGTGCACTCATCGGCGCCAGCAGCCGCTATGAGAAAGTTC
The DNA here is from genome assembly GCA_947629915.1 of uncultured Oscillospiraceae bacterium. Lineage (GTDB taxonomy): Bacteria > Bacillota > Clostridia > Oscillospirales > Oscillospiraceae > Enterenecus. The sequence continues at coordinate 3,457 of CANRFN010000082.1, forward strand.
GCCTGAAGGACGGTACCGAATTAGACATCAGCGAGATCGAAACCGCCGTGGAGGACAATGCGGCCCACAAAGGCGCCCGCGTCAAGGTCCACTGCTCTGCCCTTTCCCAGTACTGCAGCTACCCAGAGATGAACAGTTTGTTCACCCATGTGGTGGAGTGCGTTCTTGGTGTGGCAGATTTCTGCATCAACGTCCGCGATGTAGAGTACGTCCGCTCCATGTCCCGCAAACCCACCGGCACTCTGGACACCCTGCCAGAGCAGTTGAGAGCGGCGGGCTATACCATGGGCCACTCTATTGATGAGGTGGCACCGATCCGGATGCGCCGCACCTATCGCCGTCCCCAGGCAGACGCCGTCCAGCGCCTCCGGGATGACATCCGCACAGGCAACACCATCTGCTGGGCCCTCCAGGAGGACTACGAGCACAACCGGACAGACACGGCAGACCGCTACATGGACCGCGGCATCGCCCCCGTGTTTCTCGCCTGGCCCCAGTCCATCATGGACTGCGGGGAGGAGGAATTCACCCAAGATCTGGTAGATTCTCTCGGTGAAGGGGACGTCCAGTACAACGTGCTGGTGTTGGGCCGGGCCAGCGGCACCCAGTACTGCTATCTGGACCTGTTGGCCTGGAGTCCGCTGCAATTGGTGGAGGCTGTGGAGAAACACTTCGCCCGGATTCCCGGCGGCGATGCGGTCCGCATCCAATCCTTCTACTACGATGCCTACCCCTGTCCCGTGACAATGGCGCGGACTCTGGAACATTGCAACCTGGGAACTCCTGATTCAGCAATGCAGAGGCCAAGTGTCTCCCCTGCTTCCCGCAGCACACAGCCGTCTGTTGTGCGTCCCAAGGAGAAGAAGAAAAACGCCGCCAAGGCCAAGCGGAAGCACAGCAAGAAGTTCCGCTGATCCCGTAAGGCCCACACAAACCATGAAATGAGGTGATACCCTTGACGATCTTTGAGAGCGCAATGGCCAGCATGTTCCGCTCCTTGACCGGGATAGCGGAGGACATCAAAACCTACCAGATGTGGTATGACTACATCACGGAAGATGAGGCGGGCAGAAAAGAGTACACCTTTCCGTTTGTGGACATGCTGTACGACGTGGACAACCCCAAAAGCGCAACCTATGCCTTCACGGAACCCCAGCTGCAGAACCTGCGGGAGGCGATCTGCAAAGACTGTGAGCGGGATCTGCTCCCCTTTCTCAAGTCCCCCACCGTGGATCCGGCGGTGTGGGAGCGCCTGGCGGAGTACTACTTCGCCCTCCAGGTGTTCGGCCCGCCCAAGGACCCGAATGAGACATTGGTCATCTACACGCTGCTCTGCATTGCCCTGGATCGGCACCGGGAGGCCCGGGACTGCGCAAGGCAGCTTGCCGCCAACCCCGACGATGACGGCGCCAAGGCTCTGCTGCAATACGCAGAGGACCACATGTCCCTTCCCCGCTTTCACGCCGCCTTCCTCTCCCGCAGCCAGAACGCGTGGATCGCCGCCTCCGCGTCCATTCAGCAGTACAACAGCGGCAAGATAGACCAGCTGCAGTTGAATGAGCAGGTTTACAAGGTCTTCCGCATCTGGACCGAGCTTCCCGCCATCGTGGACATTCTCTCCCCCAAGAAGGGCAGTATCGTCTTCACACCGGAAGACTGGCTGCTGGACCTCTACTCCGTCCGGGCGTCCATCTACGCCGGTCTGCCGTCTCAGCCAAACGAGCTCAAGGGCGACTGGGGCGGATTCATCGGCGCCAGCAGCCACTATGAGAAGGTGATCCTGGGGGACGACACCGAGGTGAGTTTCAGCGATATCATCACCGCAGTGGTGGACAACGCCGCCCACAACGGCGCCCGCATCAAGATCCACTGTCCCGCCTTTTCTAAATACGTCAACTATGGTGAGTGCAATACGCTGTTCACCCACGCAGTGGAGCGCATACTCGGGGCGGCAGACTACTGCACCAACGTCCGCGATGTGGAGTACGTCCGCTCCATGTCCCGCAAGCCCACCGGCACCCTGGACACCCTGGCAGAGCAGCTGGAGGCGGCGGGCTACACCAGCGGCCACGACATCGATGACGTGGCGCCCATCCGGATGCGCCGCGCCTATCGCCGCCCCCAGACAGACGCCGTCCAGCGGCTCCGGGACGACATCCGCACCGGCGAGACCATTTGCTGGGCCCTCCAGGAGGACTATGAGAACAACCGCACGGGCACGGCAGACCACTACATGAACCGCGGGATCGCCCCGGTGTTTCTCGCCTGGCCCCGGTCCATCATGGACTGCGGGGAAGAGGCCTTCACCCAGAACCTGGTAGATGCCCTCAACGAGGGAGACGCCCCATACAATGTACAGGTGTTGGGCAAGGCCAGCGGCACCCAGTACTGCTATCTGGACCTGTTGGCCTGGAGTCCGCTGTATCTGGTGGAGCTTGTGGAGCAATACTTCGCCCAGATCCCCGGCGGCGATGCGGTCCGCATGCAGTCCTTCTACTATGATGCCTATCCCTGCCCTGTCTCCATAGCGCGGACCCAGGAGCACTGCTCGCTGGGAGGGGAGGACCAGCCAACCCAGGGCCAGGCCCCCAACGGCAAGCCGCCCGCTGCGCGTCCAAAGGAAAAGAAGAAAAACGCCGCCAAGGCCAAGCGGAAGCACAGCAAGAAATATCGCTGATTGCCCCCAGAAAGAGGTTTTCCCCATGCCAAACGATCCGAAGTCCATTCCCTTTCTCCCCGCAGAACAAGCTGTACCGGCCCCGGAACCCCAGGCGTTCCGCGAGCTGTATCAGAGTCTCATCGGCAGCGAGGCCACCCGCAGGCTCTCCATCATCTCGCTGGCGGACCAGCTGGACCAGATGTCTGACGCCGCCGTCATCCGGGACGCCCTCACCGCAGAGGAGTACGCCAATCTCCGGCAGATGCTCTTCGCCGTCTGCCTGGACGATGTCTTGGAGTATCTCATCCCCACCGGCACCCAGGAGAGCTCCCGCTTTTTGCTAGCCCGGTACTACCACGCCATCCAGCTCCTGGGCGCCCCTGCGGACGGGGCCTCTTTGGAAGATCTGTACCTCTACGGTCTTCTCTGTACTGCCCTGGATTACCAGCGGGAGGCGCGGGACACCTTCCAAAAGGCCCTTGCCCTGCAGCCGGACAACGCCGCAGTGCGCTCTGCGCTGGCGTGCATAACAGACTGCATTTCCTTCCCCCGCTTCCAGATGGACTTCTTCACCCGCTGCCAGAACGCGTGGATGTCCATCGCCGCGCTCCTGAAAGATCCCTCCAAGGTGTGTGAAGACGGCAGCTGGGCATCTGAGATCGCCCGCAAGAACTTCCGCCTCTGGGCCGGATTGGATGTACAGCTCACCGCCACAGATCCCACCCGCGGCTCCCTGGAGATCTCCATCCAGAGGGACTGGCAGTTGCATGTCTTCCCCGCCGAATTTGCCGCCGGTGTTGCACATGCAATCCTTCCAGACAAGGTGTGCCTCACCTGGGCCTTCTATCCGGTGCTCTACTTCAACACCACGGATGATGAGACAGAAGGCAGCCGCATGCTGTTTGTCTTTAACACAAAAGTGGTACTGAGAGACACCCCAGAGCACGATGGCGTCCATGTAAAGGTCTATCACAAGGACCTCGCCCCGCACGCGGCTGCTCCTGAGGCCCTGGACGCTGTCTCACGCGAAATGGCGGAGATGCTTTCCTTAGAGGACTTTCTCATCGCGATCCGCTCTGTGGAGATCCTCACCGAGCCGCCCGCCGAGGCAGACGGCAGCTTATACCAGCTGCCGGATCTGCTGGAATCTCTGGGCTATCCGCTGGATCACTTCCTGGGTGACCTGGAGGAGCGCCGGATGCGCCGCACCTATACCCGGCAGCCCGCAGAGGGCACCCCGCTGCGCCTCCGGGACGACATCACCAAGGGAGATACCATCCTCTGGCGTCTGCAGGAGGAGTACGAGCGCAATGAGACCGCCGCCGCAGACTACTACATGGACCACGGCATCGCTCCGGTGTTTCTCGTCTGGCCCCGGTCCATCATGGACTGCGGGGAAGACACGTTCCTGCAGAATCTGGTGAGCGCTCTCGGCAAGCGCGACCTGAACAACACGCTGAAGATCCTGGGTAAGGCCAGCGGCACGGAATACTGCTATCTGGATCTGCTGCTCTGGAACACCTTCGCCGCAACGGACGCCATTGAGGCGTACTTTGCCAGGATTTCCGGTGGCGATGCGGTTCGTATCCAGTCCTTCTACTGGGATGCCCAGCCCTGTCCCGTCTCCCTGGCCTATCTCGAGGCGCACGCCTCCTTCCAGCTGGACAGAGGGACCGTCTCATACAGAGCCTCTGCCCGGCCGCAAAACCCGCACAACACTCCCCCGCAAAAGCCCAAGGGCAAGCCCAAAAGCAAAAAGAAAAACGCCGCCAAGGCCAAGCGGAAACACAGCAAGAAGTTCCACTGAGCCCTGGCATTCCAAAATTGAGGTGTTACCCATGTCCCTGAAAACCGATTTCTCCCTTCTCGCCACAGATGACGCCCTGATAGACACATACGCCGCCCGCGGCATTGTCCAGAAGCTGTATCCCGATATTGCCAAGGACGGCCCGATGCACAAACACTATGTGCGGCTGTTCATCGAGCTGATGACGCCCTTTTTCGATCCCGCTGCCCTCCAGGACAACCTCGATGACGCCCAACTGCAAACACTGCGCGAGGCGGTCTTCCAGGCCACGCTGGAAGACGTGTCCATTGATGCAGGCCTGAAGGGCAGCACGGACCCCACCAACCGGTACAACCTGCTGGAGGACTATCACATCATCCAGCTGCTGGAGCCCCCAACCGATGGTGCGCCGTACGATGAAGTGATCACCTATGGGGCGCTCTGCTTCGCCATAGACAACCACCGGGAGGGCTGCGGCACCTTTCAGAGAGCACTTGATCTGCAGCCGGACAACGTCTTCGCGCTGACATCCCTGGCCTATATGACGGACTGCGCCTGCTTCCCCCGCTTCCGCATGTCTTTTGTGTCCCGGTGCCTGAACGCGTGGAAGGCCACGGCTGACGTCCTCAAGAAGTACGAGCCCGGGCGCACGGACCGCGGCACGATGGAGGCCTCCATCGTCAAGACCTTCCAGATCTGGACGAGACTTCACGTCTCCGTGGTAACCTATGAGGGAGGCGGCGGTGCCCTGGCGTTCTCCCCGGTCCACTGGGATCGGTACTTCTTCCTCACCCAATTGGCAATCCAGCTCGGAGAGGACGAACTGCCGGAGGCGATCAAAAAGGACTGGGATTTGGAGATCCGCGAGCTGCCTATGGCGACGATATCTGACGAGAACGGCAACTCCGTCTTTGACGCCAGCCAGATCAAGACCGCACTGGTGGACACACCGGATCACAACGGCGTCCGCGTGTGCCTGTACGCCCCTGAGCTCACCCAGTACACCTCCAATCCCACAGTACAGGAGAAGCTCACCGAAGAGGTGATGAGCGTTCTGGACTTCCCGGACTACTGCATCCTCGTCCGCTCGGTGGAGATCCTGTCCAAGCGGCCCCGCAGCTTTACCGGCACCATCGCAACCCTGGAGGACCAGCTGCTGAAGCTGGGGTACACCATCGGCCACGAGATCGAGGAGATCGAGTCGCTGGTGATGCGCCGCACCTACACCCGGCGCCCCAAGGAGAGCGCCAGGCCCCGGCTGCGGGACGACATCATCCAGGGTGAGACCACCCTCTGGCGTCTGCAGGAGGAGTACGAGTGCCACCAGACCGACATGGCAGACTACTTCATGACCCGCGGCGCCGGCCCCGTTTTCCTCGCCTGGCCCCGGTCCATCATGGACTGCGGGGAGGCGGAGTTCTACCGTAGGCTGCAGAACGCGCTGAGCGGCGAGGACGTCAAGGACAACTTCAAGATCCTGGGCCGGGCCAGGGGCACCCAGTACTGCTACCTGGACCTGCTGCTCTGGAGCACGCCGCACTTCGTCCAGGCCATCGAGGCATACGCCGCCAAGATCCCCGGCGGGGACCAGTTCCGCATTCAGTCCTTCTACTGGGACGCCTATCCCTGCCCCGTCTCCATGGACTACATCCAGCAGCGCTCCTCGATCAACACCCACGGCAGCCCCTACCTGGAGGTTCACCCAGCCAAGCCCAGCAAACCGCAGCCGGCGCCCAAGAACAAGAAGAAAAACGCCGCCAAGGCCAAGCGGAAGCATCAGAAGAAATTCCACTGATCCCAACCCGGCACAAGCCATAGCGCGAGGTATTGTCCATGTCCAAAGATTTTGATGCAACCTATCGCCGTGTGTATCATTTTTCGCAGCCCCCTGCAGGCGGCCGCAGCTTCGTCCAGCAGCTGTACAGCGGGATCGCCGGCGGCGGTCCCAGAGGCAGGCAGGCCGTCCGGATGCTCATAGAGTCTACGTCTCTCCTGGCCGAAACCGAGGCGCTCACCCGAGGCCTCACAGCGCCAGAGCTACAGATAGTGCGTCAGGCGGTCTTCGAGGCCACGCTGGAGGACCTTGCCGCATGCAACAGCCCGTTTCAGCCGCCAGGCCCCGCAAGCCGCCGTCTTCTGGCGGAGGACTATCACTTCATTCAGCTTCTGCAGCCGCCGGCAGAGGATGCGCCGTACCAGGAGTGCATCACCTATGCCACGCTCTGCTTTGCTTTGGAGTACCACAGGGAGGGACGCAGTTATTTCCAGAAGGCGCTTGCCCGGCAGCCGGACAACGCCTTTATCCAGACATCGCTGGCCAACCTTACGGACTGCGCTTCCCTGCCCCGCTTCGCCATGGCCTTTTTCTCCCGCTGCACACAGGCGTGGAAGGACACTGCAGATGCGCTGCAAAAGTACACAGCCGGGCAGCTGGACGCGTCCTCGCTCCATGCCACTGTCCGCAAAACCTTCCAGCTCTGGACAGGCCTGCGGGTAGACGCCGTCTGGGACAGTCGCGCTGGCGGCCTGGTGCTGTTCTCCCCATTGGACTGGCAGTGCAGTCTCTTTCTCACCCAAATGGCAGCAGATATCGCCCAACAGGTTGTGCCAAGGTCTGTTCTAAAGACCTGGGGGCTCGGTGTCGCCAGCCTTCCGATGCAGACAGTCACCGATTCCAATGGCAATGTGGTCCTGGATGCAGAGGAGATTCAGGTCTCGTTGGAGGACACCCCGGAGCACAATGGCGTGTATGTGAAGCTCTATCACCCTGCCCTTGTCTCCTATGCCGCCTGTCCTGGTGTCCTGGAGGACCTCACCGCCCTGGTGGCAAGCCGTCTGGATGCCGCAGATTTCTGCCTTCACATCCGCTCTGTGGAGATCCTGTCCAAGCAGCCCCGCCGCACCACCAGTTCTCCCAAGACCTTGGAAGGCCAGCTGGAAGAGCTGGGGTACACCACCGGCCATGGCCTGGAGGAGGTCGAGCCGCTGGGGATGCACCGCACCTACACCCGGCAACCCAAAGAGGGCGATCGGCTGCGGGACGACATCACTCAGGGGGACACCCTTCTCCTGGCCCTTCAGGAGGAGTATGAGCGTCACGAAACGGACACCGCAGACTACTTCATGACCCGCGGCATCGCCCCGGTGTTTCTCGCCTGGCCCCGGTCCATCACAGACCGGGATCCAGAGGCATTCACCCAAAAGCTGGTGAATCGGCTGGAGAAAGAGGACGGCGGAAATGTCCGGGCAAACATGAAGCTCCTGGGCCAGGCCATCGGCACAAAGTACTGCTATCTGGACCTGCTCCTCTGGAGTCCTACCTACATCAACATGGCCCTGGAGAAGTTTCTCGCCAAGATCCCCGGCGGGGACCAGTTCCGCATTCAGTCCTTCTACTGGGACGCCTATCCCTGTCCCGTCTCCCAGGCCTATGTTGTGGAGCACTCCGCCGTCAACAAGGTGGGCTGTCCATACCAAACCGCAAAACCGGCGGAGACCCGCAGGCGGTCCCAGGGGGTGTGGAAGCGGGATCCCAATCCCCCTGCGGAGGATCCCGCTTCTTCACAGTGGGTGTGGAAGCGCAGTCCTCCAACAGAAGATTCCACGCCTCCAAAGACGGGTCCCAAGAACAAGAAGAAAAACGCCGCCAAGGCCAAGCGGAAGCATCAGAAGAAATTCCACTGATCCCAACCTGGCACAAGCCATAGCGCGAGGTGTTGTCCATGTCCAAACATTCCAATCCCCCCATTGTCTTTCTCAATGGGTTCTCCCAGCACCCGTTGGACGGCCCCAGTTTGATCCGGATGCTGTGCGATCAGATCGTCTGCGGCGGCCCTTCGCCGAAGGAGACCGTCCGGGCACTCACCGAGTCTCTGGTCCTCTTTCCCGATCCAGACGTGCTCACTGCGGGCCGCACGACGTCTGCGCTGCTGGCCGTGCGCCAGGCGGTCTTCGACACCACCCAGGAGGATCTCGCCGAGGCCGGCGCTCCATCGCAGGTGACAGACCCCAAAAACCGCTGCCGCCTGGCCGCGGACTATCACACGATCCAGCTTCTGAAGCCCCCGGCAGACGGGGCGCCGTACGAGGAACTTGCCGTCTACGCGACACTCTGCGCCGCCCTGGAGCGCTTCCAGGAGGGCCAGCTGTTCACGCAGAAGGCCCTTGCCCTGGAGCCGGACAGCGCCTATCTCCATGCATCGCTGGACTTTCTCGCGGACTGTGCGTCCCTCCCCCGCTTCAGCATCGCCTTTATCTCCCGCTGCCACCATGCATGGCATATCGCGGCAGATTTTCTGCAGATGTATGGGGCCGGGCAGATGGATGCGGCCTCGCTCTACGGCAATGTCCGCAAGGCCTTTCAGCTCTGGACAGGCCTTCGGGTGGACGTCTCCCTGGACAACACCCTCGGCAATGCGCTGATGTTCTCACCCTTGAACTGGCAGTGCAGTCTCTTCCTCAGCGACATGGCAATAGACATCGGCACCCAGCTGGTGCCCGATGCCATCAAAGAGGTTTGGAGTGTGGCCATCGCCGGCCTCTCAGACCATAGGATTACCGATCCCGCGGGCAACGTCATTCTGGAATCTCACAGGATCCGCACTGCGCTGGAGGACACCCCGGACCACAGCGGCGTGCATGTAAAGCTCTTCCATCCCATGATCACGCCCTACGCCTCCAGCAAACGAATGCTGGAGGCCCTCTCCAACGAGGTGGCGTGCGCCCTGGACACCACCGCAGACTACTGCATCCTTATCCGCTCTGTGGAGATCCTGTCCAAACGGCCTCCCAGCTTTACCGGAACCCTCGCCACCTTGAAAGACCAGCTGAGAGCACTGGGGTACACCACCGGCCACGACTCGGAGGAGATCAGGCCGCTGGTGATGCAACGCTCCTACACCCGGCAGCCCAAAGAGGGTGATCGGCTGCGGGACGACATCACCCAGGGAGAGGCCCTGCTCCTGCGCCTCCAGGAGGAGTATGAGCGCCACGAGACGGACACCGCAGACTATTTCCTGTCCCGCGGCATCGCCCCGGTGTTTCTCGCCTGGCCCCGGTCCGTCATGGACTGCGACCCGGCGGCGTTCACCCAGAGGCTGATGGATGCGTTGGGCAAAGGAGAGGACGGAGACGTCCGGTTCAACATGAAGGTCCTGGGTCGGGCCAGCGGAACCCAGTACTGCTATCTGGACCTGCTGCTCTGGAGTCCCACGTACATTCTCAAGGCCATGGAGGCATACCTCGCCACAATTCCCGGCGGCGACACCTTCCGCATTCAGTCCTTCTACTGGGACGCCTATCCCTGTCCCGTCTCCTACGCCTATGTGCTGGAGCACAACGCTATCCGCGTGGAGAACTATTCCCCCAAACCCGCCCAGAGCCGCAGGCAGTCCCGCTGGGTCTGGACGAAGGACCCCAAATCCCCGCAGAAGCCCCAGGGCAAGAAGGGCGCCAAGCCAAAGCGCAAGGGCAAATAGGCCGTTCGCACAGGCAGGCGGGCCCCTGTAAGCCAAGCGACAAGTGCTCCCCGATTCGCACAGGCGGATCGGGGAGCACTTGTCTTGCTTTAGGTCTTAGGTTTTAGGGCTTATGCCTTAGGTCTTAGGCTGTGCGGTGATGCTGCCGTTCTGTTCTCAGTTCTTCAGGCCCTCTGCCCATGCGGCATAGCGGGCGACCTTCTCGGCGCAGACGTCCTTGCTCTCGCCGTTGGTCATGATGTACACCTTGACCTTGGGCTCGGTGCCGGACGGGCGGACGATGACGGAGGAGCCGTCTGCCAGCTCATAGCGCAGCACGTTGGAGCCGCTGAGCTCCATGGTGCTCTTGGCGCCGGTGGCCACGTCTACCACGCTGCCGTCCTTGTAGTCCTTCCACTGGGTGACAGCGGTGCCGCCCACGGTCTTGGGGGGATCGTTGCGCAGGTCCACCATCAGCTTGGCCATCTTCTTCAGGCCGTCCAGGCCCGGCATGACCAGGTTCATGGTCTTCTCCTGATAGGTGCCGTACTTCTCATAGAGGGCGTCCAGGGCATCGGCCAGGGTCATGCCCTTGCCGTAGTACCAGGCGGCCATCTCGGTCATGGCAACTGCTGCCGTGACGGCGTCCTTGTCCCGGACGAAGCTGCCCAGCATGTAGCCGTAGCTCTCCTCGAAGGACATGATCACGTTGCCCTCGCCGCTCTCCTCCAGCTGGTCCTTCTTCTGGGCCAGGAACTTGAAGCCGGTGAAGGTGTCGTAGCAGGCGAGGCCGTTCTCCTCGGCCACCTTGCGGGCCATCTCGGTGGAGACCAGGGACTTCAGGGCCACGGGATTCTTGGGCATCTTGCCGGTGCGGTTCTTAGCGCCGATGAGGTAGTCCAGCAGCAGCACGCCGGTCTGGTTGCCGGTGAGCACCTTGTACTCGCCGTCCTTGCCCTTTACCATCAGGCCCACACGGTCTGCATCGGGATCGGAGCCCAGGATGAAGTCCGCGCCCTCGCGCTTGGCGATGTCCACGGCCAGATAGAAGCCCTCGGGGTTCTCCGGGTTGGGGGACACCACGGTGGGGAAGTTGCCGTCGATGACCATCTGCTCGGGCACGCAGATCACATGCTTCATGCCCAGCCGGCGCAGGGCCTCCGGGATCAGCTTGTGGCCGGTGCCGTGGAACGGGGTATACACCATCTTGAAGGTGTCCGCCACTGCCTCAACGGCGGCCTTGTCGTTCACCTGCTCCAGGGCCTTGGCCAGGAACTTCTCATCGGTCTCCTCACCCATGATGGTGATGGCGCCCTCGGCCACGGCCTTGTCGTAGTCCGCGGTCTTGACGCAGTTGAAGACGTCCAGCACCTGCATCTTGGCGGAGACCTCATCGGCGTGTTTCGGGGGCAGCTGAGCGCCGTCCTCCCAGTACACCTTGTAGCCGTTGTACACCTTGGGGTTGTGGCTGGCGGTGATGTTGATGCCGGCGATGCAGTGGTACTCCCGGATGGCGAAGGACAGCTCCGGGGTGGGGCGCAGGGACTCGAAGAGCCGTACGGGGATGCCGTTGCCCGCCATGACGCAGGCGGCCTCCCGTGCGAACAGCGCGGAGTTGTTGCGGCAGTCGTAGCAGACGGCCACGCCCCGGGCGGCGGCCTCGGGGCCCTCCGCCAGGATGACCTCGGCAAAAGCCTGGGTCGCGTGGCGGATCACATGGACGTTCATGCGGTACAGGCCCACACCCATGGTGCCGCGGAGACCCGCGGTGCCGAACTCCAGCTGCGAGAAGAACCGGGACTCGATCTCCTTCTCATCGCCCTGGATTGCGGTGAGTTCCGCCTTCTCCTCCGCGCTGAGGGCGGGAGACTCCAGCCAATGGGTGTACGCTTCTTTGTAATTCATGATAAACTCCTCCTATCAAATTCTAGATCGCCAGCCTCGCCGCGGCCTCCGCCGGAAAGCGCACGCCGCAGCAGTGCTGTGTGTGAATCAGAATCTCCCCCAGAGAGGAGATCCGCCGGGATAACATCAGAAGGCGAAGTTGCCGTCCACAAAGACAGGCACCTCGGTTCCGTCCGCCTGGACGCCGGTGATGCTGAGATCTGCCGTGCCCACCATGAAGTCCACATGGTTGATGGACTGGTTGAGGCCGGCCTTCTTCTGGTCCGCATCGCTGAGGGCGTCCCCGCCCCTCACGCAGGTGGGATAGGCGGAGCCGAACGCCAGGTGGCAGGACGCGTTCTCGTCGAAGAGGGTATTCCAGAAGAGCAGCCCGGTGTTGCGGATGGGGGAGTCATAGGGCACCAGGGCCACCTCTCCGAGATAGTGGGAGCCCTCGTCCAGGTCCACGGAGGAGCGGAGGTGCTCCTCCCCTTGCTCGGCGTGGAGGTCCACGATCCTGCCGTCCTTGAACTCCATCCAGAAGCGGTCCGCCAGGTTGCCGCCCAGGGAGAGGGGCATGGCGGAGTACACTCTGCCGTTCACGCCGTCCCAGCGCGGGGCGGTGAAGATCTCCTCGGTGGGGATGTTGGCCACAAAGGGGATGCCTGCGGTGGAGCACTCGCTGCCGCCCAGCCACACATGGTTCTCCGGCAGCTGGATCTCCAGGTCCGTCCCCAGGCTGTTGCGGTACCGCAGGGCCTTGAATGCGTACTGGTTCAGGGTCTCGCACCGGCGGGCCGTGGTCTCGATGTGCTCTTTCCAGCGGGTCACGCCCTCTCCGTCTCCGGTGATCCGGCAGACGGAGAAGATGGCATCCCAGAGGGCATCCATGGCCTCCTCCCCCTTCTTGCCGGGGAACATCTTCTCCGCCCAGGCGGGGCAGGGATAGGAACCCACGCACCACTGATAGCGGTTCGCCTTCAGGGCCTTGGAGTACTCCTTTGTGGCGGCGCCGGCCACCCGCCTCCAGGTCTGCATCCGGGCGGGATCTACCCCCTTCAGCAGCTCCGGGTCCGAGCCGGCAAAGGACAGCCGGGGGCACCCGTTCTCCATCAGCCACGCCGTCTTGGCGGCGGCGTAGGAGGGATAGGTCTGGAACACGGCGTCCTCCGCACGCAGATACTTCTGCCGGGTGACAAAGTCGTCACTCCAGTCCACCAGCACATCCTTGGCGCCGCAGTCATAGCAGGCCTCCACGCACAGCCGCGCCAACGGGGCCGCCTCTGTGGAAGCCATGATCACCGGTGTCTGGCCGGGCTGGACGTTCAGTCCCACCTCCACCAGCAGGCGGGCAAACTCCCGCAGCTTACGCTCAAACGATTCTACCAAAAGCAATTGCCTCCATTCTGTTTCTGTCTGTCTCATATTACCACTTTTGTTGGCTGAGCGCAATTCATATTTGCATTTTTCTTTTCCCCGGTCTATAATGGCCCTGCCATTTTAGCACGCTAAAGGAGTTTTGCACCATGCTGCCTACCGTCATCCCCGAGGGCTACGCCCCCATGCTCAATCTTTACGACACCCAGAGGGCCATCGGCCTTCTGAAACGCCTTTTTGAGGACCGCCTCGGCGCCTCTCTGAACCTCCGCCGGGTCTCCGCGCCGCTGTTTGTGGAGGCCTCCACCGGCCTGAACGATGACCTGAACGGCGTAGAGCGCCCGGTCTCCTTCGATGTCCCCGATGCCGGCCGGGATGCCCAGGTGGTGCACTCCCTTGCCAAGTGGAAGCGCATGGCCCTGCACCGCTATCAGTTCTCCGTGGGCGAGGGCATCTACACCGACATGAACGCCATCCGCCGGGACGAGGAACTGGACAATCTCCACTCCGTATACGTAGACCAGTGGGACTGGGAGAAGGTGATCGCACCCCGGGACCGCACCATCGCCTATCTGCAGAACACTGTGAAGACCATCGTGGAGGCCCTGGCAGACACCCAGACCACCCTGCGTTCCGTCTATCCCCAGCTCACCACCGTCCCCACCATCGACCGCAACGTGTCCTTTGTCTCCGCCCAGGAGCTGGAGGACCGCTGGCCGGACAAGACCCCCAAGGAGCGGGAGAACCTGTGGGTAAAGGACCACCCCACCACCTTTGTGATGGGCATCGGCGCCCCGCTGAAGTCCGGCAAGCCCCACGATGGCCGCGCCCCGGACTACGATGACTGGGATCTCAACGGCGACATCCTGATCTGGAACTCTGTCCTGGGCCAGGCCTTTGAGATCTCCTCCATGGGCATCCGGGTGAGCCCTGAGTCCCTGGACCGCCAGCTCACCGCCGCCAATCGCGACTACCGCCGGGATCTCCCCTTCCACAAGGCCCTGCTGAACGGCGAGCTGCCCCTCACCATCGGCGGCGGCATCGGCCAGAGCCGGGTGTCCATGCTGCTGCTGGGCAAGGCCCACATCGGCGAGGTACAGGCCTCCATCTGGGATCCACAGACCATCGAGGCGTGCCAGGACGCCGGCGTGATCCTGCTCTAGGCCATCTCATTCTCATCTACGATGAAAGCCAGCACCGGCTGTCCGGTGCTGGCTTTTTCACGTCCTGATTCCGGTTTCATCCAGGGCAGACAACCCGTCTTCCTCGTCTCACGAGCAATCCCACGCCGAAGGTTGCCGAGAGGATAACACACCCCATCGGCAGATCCCGATACTTGTCCAGCGGAAGGCCGGAGCCCGGGAGCAAGCACTGTACCATATTCCGCACCATCCCGCCGCAGGTGCTCTGGGGCAGGAAGAGCAGGGGCACATTCCGCATCCAAGCCGTAAGGAGCGCCCATACTGCGAGCACAGCCGCCGTTCCGATGATGCCCAGTTGGATGACACCAGGGGCAACCACACCCATCCCCAGCCAGAGCAGACAGATCAGCACACCAGCAAGGATCCACTGCCACAGCGGTGTGGGGCCCACCGGATGGCTGATGCCCATGAGCAGGATCCCACCTGTGGAGAGGAAGGAGGACAAAATCTGCACCAGCAGTAGCCACAGGGAGAGCAGCAGAACACTTCTCACCCCGCAAAGGACATCTCGCTTCATTGTGCATCCTGGCCCTTGCGTAGGTGCCGCTTGTACACGACCCAGGCGGCGAGGATCCCCACCGCGGCGATGCCCCCTACGATTCCCAGGACGGCAGCCACAATTCCATTCAAGTTCCCCACAAAACCGCCGCCCTCGCCAATGAGGCCAGCGGCAATCAGGAGAACGAGCACCCCGTACCCCGCGAGGAGGTATACGGGGATCCGCTGGACAGCAGGTCTCTTCGTCTTACAGCACAGCAGCAATTGTACCCCAAAGCATACGACAGCCAGGATCAGCCCCACCAATGGCGCCGTGCTGGGCTCTTCAAAAATTATCCGCATGATTGTTCCCTCCTTCTTCCGCGCAAAGGTGTTCTCTCATCATTCAGAACAGTTCAGGCCGCTTGCGGTGTTCTCCGGCGCAGGAAGTACCAGATTGCCACCGTCAGGATCACCAGGGCCGGGATATCCACGACGGGCAGGAACCGCAGGATTGAGCCGCCCAGGGACTTGATGCCCAGATAGCAGAGGCCCAAGAGAATCAGCAGGCAGACAGCAGCCACCCTCGGTCCCCACTGCATCCACCGGAACAGGGTGCCCAGACCCAGGCCAACGGCACCCGGCAGCAGGAAGAGCAGCATCTCCGGCCCCGGCCACGCGATGTTTACCACCTTCAGCACCGTGCCCAGCACGAAGGTGACGTATGGCGTGGCGATGTTCAAGGCACCCATGGCCAGCAGCGGCACCCAGATCCGGCGGCCCAACACCTCTCTTCGCGCCAGCAGAAATCCCGAGGCCAGGGATACCACCGGCAGGATCACCCAGTAGACCAGGATGGTGTACGCCATGATCCAGCCACCGCCGTCCATACCCAGCCAGAACCAGGCCACGCAGAACAGCCAGGTGGCAAGGTACAGAACCGCGGGCAGCCTCCTGCTCTTCTTGTTTTCGGGCACAGTGCCTTGTGTCTTGTTCTTCATCGTGCTTGCCTCCTATCTCGTTTCGCTGTCTCTATGATACCACACTCCCCACTCCTGTGGGCGCCGACCATCTCCCGGAATAGACCATCTGTCTCGTGATGCGAAAGAGATCGCCGGGGACAGGCCTCCGCCTGTCTCCGGCGATCTCTCGTTCTTTTGGTTTTGCGCCCTCAGGCCGGGTCTTCCTCGTCCTCCGCATCCTTCTTCAGATACTGGGTGAGGATCGCCGCCATCTCGGCCCGGGTGGCGTGTCCCTTGGGATCCATGAGGTCGTTGTCCTTGCCGGTGATCACGTCCCGCATGTAGCACCAGGCCACACCCTCATAGGCCCACTCGGAGACCTGGTCCAGATCGTTGAATGGCATGCGGAACATCCAGTTGCCGGTGAAGCCGCCGTCTCCGTACTTCTTCTCGTACTGATAGATCATGGTGGCCATCTGTTCCCGGGTGATGGTATCGTTGGGGCCGAAGCTGCCGTCTCCGCAGCCGGACACAATGCCCTCGCTGGTGGCCCAGCGGATTGCCTCGGCGTACCAGTTCTCTTCGCTCACATCGGAATAGGTCATGTAGAAGTTCACAACAGGTTTGCCCTTCAGATTCCAGAGCAGCGTCACCATCTGAGCGCGGGTAACCGTGCCATTGGGTTCAAAGAGGCCTTTCTCATTGCCGTTCATAAGGCCGTGGCTGATGACGTAGTCTGTGTGCTCGTGGTACCAAGCGGTGGAATCCAGATCCGGGAAGGACACCGTGGTGCACTTCACAAACGTGGTCTCTACAGAGACAGTGCCCGCCGGCATGGTAAAGGTGTACGTGCCGTCCTGGTTGTTCTTGAGTGCAATCGCCTTGCCGTCCTTGTCCAAGACGGTGAGGGTGTCCAGGTGATAGTCCTTCTCCAACTGCACCGTGAGCTTCACGTTGGTGCCCTCGGCTGCATCCTTGGGTTCCACGGCAACGGAGCCGCCATCAGACTTCTCAGGGACGGCTACGCTGTATGTGGCAGGCGCGGGATTGGAGGGCGTTGCGGGTATAGAGGGAGTTACAGGCGTGGTGCTGGGTGTGGGAGTAGGCGTTGGTGTAGGCTCTGGCTCACTGTAGTGGATCACGGCGAACGTGGCCTTTACCGTGACGCCGCCAGCCGGCTGGGTGAAGGTGTATGTGTTCCTGCCGGTGCGCGTGAGGGCAACCGGGTTGCCGTCCTGATCCAGCACTTTGAGGGAGTACAGATAGTACCCTCTCTCCGGGGTGATGGTGAGGGTTACGGTCTCACCTTCCGCCGCTTCGGCACGGTCTGTCACCACAGAACCGCGGCCAGTGATGTCCTCGCTGGGGATGAGGACCGAATATGCCTCCTTCACGAAGGTGGCCGTGACCGTGACAGCTCCGGCTGGCTGTTTAAAGGTGTATGTGCCGTCTCCGTTGTCTGTGACGGGAACGTCTATGCCGGTCGAATCTTTCACGGTAACGGACTCAACCTTGTACCCATCATCCGGGGTGACCGTGAGGGTAACGGTGTCTCCCGCTGCTGCGGTGGTGGGACTGGCTTCAACGGTACCGCTGTCCGAGGCGGGGATAATCACTGTGTACCGAACCGGCTCCTCCTTCACGAAGGTAGCCGAGACCGTGACAGCTCCTGCGGGCTGTGTAAAGGTGTATGTGCCGTCTCCGTTGTCTGTAACGGGAACGTCTTTGTTGTTCGAATCCTTCACGGTAACGGACTCGATTTTGTACCCGTCTCCCAGGGTGACCGTGAGGGTGACAGTGTCCCCTTCCGCCACCTCGGTACGGTCTGGCACCACAGAGCCGCTGCCCGAGATGTTCTCACTGGAGACGAGGACCGAATATACCTTCTTCACGAAGGTGGCCGTAACCGTGGCATTGCCACCCGGCATCGTGAAGGTATAGGTGCCATCTCCGTTGTCTGTAACGGGAACAACGTTGTTGTTCGAACCTTTCACAGTAACAGACTCGACCTTGTACCCGTCTGCCGGGGTAGCGGTGAGGGTGACGGCATCTCCTTCCGCCGCCTCGGTACGGTCTGGCACCACAGAGCCGCTGCCCGAGATATTCTCACCGGGGATAAGGACCGAGTAGGCAATCTTCACGAAGGTGGCCGTAACCGTGGCATTGCCAGCCGGCATCGTGAAGGTATAGGTGCCATCTCCGTTGTCTGTAACGGGAACGATGTTGTTGTTCGAATCCATCACGGTAACGGACTTGATCTTGTACCCATCATCCGGGGTAGCGGTGAGGGTAACGGTATCGCCTTGCTTAGCGGTTGCTACGCTGGCCGTGACCTTTCCATTGTTGCTGGCCTCCAC
Source organism: uncultured Oscillospiraceae bacterium (assembly GCA_947629915.1). Taxonomy (GTDB): domain Bacteria; phylum Bacillota; class Clostridia; order Oscillospirales; family Oscillospiraceae; genus Enterenecus. The sequence goes on from CANRFN010000082.1 coordinate 21,617, forward strand.
CATGACTATATAGCTGGCGGGTTCTTCGCTGTTGGAACGGTGTCCAATGGCGTAGGTGCCGGCGTGCTTCACATGGAGCACGATAGCGTTGTCCCGCACCTCGATGTACTCGCCATCGGCGTTGGGCGTGGTGGTGAGCGCCTCCACAACGCCGTTGACACTGCGGTACACCACGATGTCTTCCTTGTTGGAGACGTCATAAGGGATCACGATCTCCAGAGCATTCTTGGTCTCCGCCAGGGGCGCTGCAGTGCCGCCGTTTTCAGACTTCGCCACCTGGATGTCCAGGTATGTGATGTCTGCGTCTTCGCCGGCCTCCTTGCGGATCTCCGTGGCATTGGTGGCCTGGTTCTCCGGCTTGCTCTCCACCGTCAGAGTGAGGGCGACAGTGTTGCCGGGTGTCTTCTGGGCCTCCGCCTCTTCTGTCAGGCCGCTTACCGTTACATTCGGGGTGTTCTCGCCCTCCACCTTGAGCTCAGACTTCACGCCGCTCTCCGGCAGAGTGATAGGCTCCTCAGTGCCTGTCTTCTCTTCCCCGATCTCTGTGGGAACCGTGGTGGAACGATCTTCGGTCTCCACCACCAGGTTGTATGTGCCCGGCTCCACATCGGAGAAGGAGTAGTTGCCGTTCTCGTCTGTGGTAGTCTCCGCAACTACTTTGCCGCCCTGCACCAGCTCAACATGGGCACCAGCAGCCGGTGTACCGTCTTTCTGGACCACCTTGCCCGAGACATTGTGCTTGTTGCCGGCTACGATGTCTTGGACGCCGCACTCTTCGCAGATATACGTTCGGTCCCCGGTGGTCTCGTCTGTGCTCTGCAGCTTCCAGACGTGGTTGCCGCGGGCATACTCTGTCTCGCAGTCTGTACAAAATCTAAAGTGCTGGTTGTTAGCTGTGTCTTGCTGCCAGTCACCGGTATGGTCTTTGCGGGCAAACTCCTTGTCACAGACGGTGCAAATCATATAGTGCTGGTTATTAGCCATGTCTGGCTGCCAGGCACCCCCGGTATGGTACCCGCGGTCAAATTCATCACCGCAGACTGTACAAATCTTATAGTGCTGCCCAGCGGCCTCATCTTGCTGCCAGGTATCCGCTTTGTGTGTGACGTGCTCTTTTCCTTCCAAGTAGTACCCTATGGCATAGGTGGAGAAGTTCTTCACATGAAGGGTGATGGTATCGTTGACCTTGTCCAGCTCAATGAATTCGTCATCCTCGTTCTTCGTCTCAGTGAGGATGTCCACACCAGTGTCGTGATAGCGGAGCACCTCCACCTGGGTTCGTCCGGCAAATGCGAAGGAGAGGACAATGGTGAGGGGCGCTTTGGTAGTGCTGATCTCCTCGGTCTGCTCACCGCCGCTGCTGGTCTTAATCACCTTTTTCAGATCGATTTCGAAGAATTCCAGCTCTCTCCCCCTGGACTTTGCCTTGATCGCCTCAGCACTTTCTGCGGTAGCCTCATCGGCCTTCTCGATGCTCATCGAGACTGTGACGGAGTCCACTGAGGGATCCGCATGCTCTTCTGCCAAGGTATCCAGACCGCCAACAGCATGTACAAGGTCGCTGCCCTCCTCTGTTTTAAGGACAGAGCTCACATCCGCAGCAGGCAGTTCCAAATCCTGTTTCTCTACTGTTTCGCCGCTCTCCGACTCGGTCACAGTCACCATAGAGGTCATGGTCTGACCATTCTCTGTCTCCACCACAATATCATAGACACCGGGCTCCGCTTCAGGGAATGTGTAATATCCATTCTCATTAGCTTTGACACTCCCGACTTCTTTCCCACCTTGTTTCAAGGTAACACTGGCATTTGGCACTGGAGCGCCACCCTTGGTAACTCTGCCATGTACCAAATCCTCTTCAAAGATAGCATAGACGGTGGTGTCTTCACTCACAGAGGTGAACTCCGGAGCATCTGGGGAATCCGCTGTTGCCCACCTGGCAAAGTGGTAGTTTGGGGTATCTGTTGTTGGGTTAGTCTCCGGTATCTTGATAGGTGTCGAGTTCATGTATAGCTCTACACTAGGATTTTCATAGGCCTCGAATGTGACCTTGTACACCTTTTTTTCCGCGCTATCCGTTAGGACAGGATAATCGTCTGAATCCGTGTCGTCTGCACCTGCTTCAACGGTCTGCCCCCAAGCCTCCCAGGCATGCTCGCTCTGGCTATTTTGCAGGAGCCATGCCACCTCACCAGATTGAAACTGGGATTCTTGCATGGGCTTACCATACTCATCACCAACAGGCAAGGTGTCCAAGTAATAGCAGTTACTGGATCCACCATATCCTACAATGCTTCCTATTGATCCGCGTCAATGTGATTTGAGTTAAAAGTAAGAGCCCTAAATGGAGCCTAAGAAAATGCACACCCCAAGTTGAC
>CANRFN010000083.1 GCA_947629915.1 uncultured Oscillospiraceae bacterium
CCCCTGATCGGTTTCACGGGGCTATTATACCATGTGCTGAAAATCGCCGTCTATAACCGGGCTCATCGGACAGTTACAGAAAACGAGAGCGCACAGCCGCTTCCATGTGCGCCGCATGCGGACGCTGCGCCAACGACTCCGAAGGTGCGCGAAGTGCACTTGAAATGGCGGGCTATCTCTGGTAAATTAAGGTTATCTAAGGATGTCGGAAACGGTACAGAGAGGTGGCAGCTGTGATCAATCATCGAGAGGTACTCCGCATGAAAAGCCTGGGCTTCAGCAACCAGGATATCGCCGCAAGCCTGGGCTGCTCCCGGGGCACCGTCTCCCGATCGCTGACGCAGGCCGAAGAGGAGGGGCTCACCTGGGAGCAGGCCCAGTCCCTGTCCAAAGAGCAGGTGGCGGAGCGTCTCTTTGGCAAGTCCCGCAGAGACAAGAACCCGGAGGACTCCCCGTACCTCCAGCCGGACTGCGCGTGGATCCAGCGGGAGCTGCGGAAGTCTCGCGTCTCCCTCAAAGCGCTGCGGGCTCAGTATGCGGAGATGGCATTGGCCGCCGGCAAGCAGGCATACGGGCAGACGCAGTTCAACAAGATCTATGCGGAATACTGCAGCACCGCGGAGGGTCCCAGGCGCAAAGCCTGCACCCCCAGCGAGGTCCTGGAGGTGGGCTGGGCGAATGAGGCCCTGTCCTACAGCGATCCCACCACCGGCGATGATGTCCCCTGCTATCTGTTCGTGGCCGTGCTCCCATACAGCGAATACGCCTATGCCGAGGCCATGCCCGGCATGCAGCCCCAGCACTGGCTTCTGGGGCACATCCACGCGTATGCGTCTTTCGGCGGGACAACCAGAGTGGTGGTCCCGGACAACTGGCAGGTCATCACGGGGGACAAGTTCCAACGCAGCGCGTACATCAAGCTGGCCGAGCAGTATGAGACCGCCGTGATGCCCACCCGCCCCCGCAAACCCAGGGACAGGGGCACAGCGGACGCGGAGCACCTGGTCCAGGATATCGGGGCGATGCTCATCGCCGCACTCCGAGACAGAGAGGCGACCAGCCTGGGCGGGATCAACGCGTCCCTCCGCGAGCTTCTGGATCAGTACCACCACGAACCCTGGCCGTACGGGGAGAGCCGTGTCAGCGTATTCGAGGCCGAGGAGCGGGAGACCCTTCATCCCCTGCCGCAGGCGCCCAACCAGTAGCGGCGTTGTCTTCCCATCTCGCGCACAAGGCCCTGCTGCGGCTGCAGCAGGGCCTTGTCTCGTCTGGATTCAGATCTCCCTGCGGCCCTCCATGGCCCGCATCAGGGTGGCGTCATCCGCATACTCCAGGTGGCTGCCCACCGGGATGCCGTACGCCAGCCGGGTGGTCTTCACCCCAAAGGGCTTGATGAGCCGGGAGAGGTACAGGGCGGTGGTCTCCCCCTCCGTGTCCGGGTTGGTGGCCATCACCACCTCGTCCACCCCGCCGGCGGCCACCCGCTCCACCAGCTGCTGGATCCGGAGGTCGTTGGGGCTGACGTGGTTCATGGGGGAGATCACCCCGTGGAGCACATGGTACACCCCGGTGTACTCCCGGGACCGCTCCATGGCCGCCACATCCCGGGGCTCCGCCACCACGCAGATGATGCTGTGGTCCCGCCGGACCGAGGCACAGATGGGGCAGGGCCCGTCCCCCTCGGTGAGGTTCTGGCAGATGGGACAGCACCCGATGGCGGTCTTAGCCCGGATGAGGGCGTCTGCAAAGGCCCGGACCTCCGCCTCCGGCCGGTCCAGGACGTGAAAGGCCAGGCGCTGGGCGCTCTTGCGCCCCACGCCGGGGAGCTTGGCAAACTGCTCCACCAGGGCCTCCAGCGGTGCGGGAAATTGGTCCATGCCCGCCGCCCCTCTAGCCGCCGCACACCCGCCGCAGGTCTGCGATGGCCTGGGCCGGGTCCGGCCTTCCGTAGATGGCAGAGCCCGCCACCAGCACGTTGGCGCCGGCCTCCACCACTTTCGGCGCGGTCTTCAGATCCACGCCGCCGTCCACCTCCAGATCGCACTCGGGGTGATACTGGTCCATAAAGCCCCGGACCTGGCGGATGGTCTCCAGCTGGTGCTCCATGAGGGCCTGGCCGCCGAAGCCGGGCTCCACCGTCATGACAAGCACCAGGTCCACCCGCTCCAGGTAGGGCAGCACCGCCCGGGGGTCTGTGATGGGCCGGAGGACGATGCCCCGCTTCACCCCGCACCGGTCCATGATGTCCAGGGCGGCCCGGATCTCCACCGGGTTGCCCGCCTCCAGGTGGACACTGAGCAGATCTGCCCCGGCCTCCGCGAATATCTCGATGAAATGGGCCGGCTTGATCATCATCAGGTGGACGTCCAGGAACATGTCTGTGTGTTTGCGGATGGATTGCACCACGGGGACGCCAAAGGTGAGGTTGGGCACGAAGACCCCGTCCATCACATCTACGTGCAGCCAGTCTCCCGTGTGCACCCGCTGAATCTCCCGCTCCAGATTGCAAAAATCCGCTGCGAGAATGGAAGGCGCTATTTTCAGCATGCTTTATCTCTCTCCTTGCGTAAAAACTGAAATGCAACGGTCTCTCCGCCGGCCCCGGCCGCTACACCTGCCGAGGGGCGGTTTCATATGATGGGGTACGCGGATCCGCTGCCGGCATGCAGCGGGCGGCTCCCGCTTCCCTGCTCGCACCCGCTGTCCAGGGCGCGGCGGCGCACCGCACCTATCATAGCCGTCCGGCGGAGTTCCTCCGCCGGGCGGCAGCAGGCACGGGCCCGCGGATCCGGTTGGAACGGCCTGTCTCAGCCGTCCATAGTGGTGCCGGTGGTGGGCACCTCGATCACATCGTAGCCGCCCTCTTTCAGGCTGTCCAGGATCTCCTTCTTGTGGGCGTGTCCGAAGGCCTCCAGGGTGACCCGCAGCTCCACGCCGGCCTGGCGGTTGATGTTCACAAACTGATTGTGGCCAAGCTTGATGATGTTGCCGTTGTGGCGGGCAATGAGATCGGCGATCCGCAGCAGCTCCCCCGGCCGGTCCGGCAGCTGCACGGAGAAGGTGAAGATTCTGCCCCGGTTGATGAGGCCGTGCTGCACCAGGGACGAGATGGTGATCACGTCCATGTTGCCGCCGGAGAGGACAGGCACCACGTTCTTGTCCTCGGCCGGGAGGTGGTTCAGGGCCGCGATGGTGAGAAGCCCCGCGTTCTCCACGATCATCTTGTGCTTCTCCATCACGTCCAGGAAGGCGTCCACCAGCTCATCGTCCTCGATGGTGATGATGTCGTCCAGGTACTTCTGGAGGTATGGGAACACCTGCGAGCCCGGGGTCTTCACCGCCACGCCGTCCGCGATGGTGGAGACCTTGTCCAGGGTCACCACATGGCCCGCCTCCAGGCTGGCCTTCATGGAGGCCGCGCCGGTGGGCTCCACGCCTATCACCTGCACCGAGGGGTTCAGCAGCTTGGCCAGGGTGGCCACGCCGGCGGCCAGGCCGCCGCCTCCGATGGGCACCAGGATCACGTCCACGTCCGGCAGATCCTTGAAGATCTCATAGGCGATGGTGCCCTGGCCGGTGGAGACGGTGAGGTCGTCAAAGGGGTGTACATAGGTGAGGCCCTCTTCCCGGCTCATTTTGGACGCCAGTTCGGCGGCATCGTCAAAGGTCTCGCCGTGGAGGATCACCTTGGCCCCGTAGTCTTTTGTGTTGTTCACCTTCACCAGCGGCGTGGTGGTGGGCATCACGATGGTGGCCGCCACCCCTGCCCTCTGGGCGGCGTAGGCCACGCCCTGGGCGTGGTTGCCGGCGGAGGCGGTGATGAGGCCCTTCTCCTTCTCCTCGGGGGTGAGGGTGGAGCACTTGAAGAAGGCGCCCCGGATTTTATAGGCTCCGGTGACCTGCATGTTCTCCGGCTTGATATACACCTGATTGCCGGTGGTCTTGGTAAAGAAAGGACTGTACATCAGGTCTGTGCGGTGCAGCACACCCTCCAGGGTGCGGCGGGCCTGTCTGAAGTCCTCTAAGGTCATCATTGTTATCGCTCCTGTCTCAGATGATGCTCCCCCATTATAGGAGCATCGGAGGCGGTTGTCAACGGAGGAATGCAACCGCTCCTCCGGAAAAAGTCCATAGAACTGCCGTTCTTTTGCCCACTTTTGGACAGATTCAGACCCTTTTCGGCACAATCGCCTGCAAAGGGGCGGGATGTGCCGCTGCGATCTGTCCAGGTTGTTTTCCGGCGCTCCCCGCCATTCTTTTTCTTGACAGCCCCTGGGAATCAGAGTATCATGCTCTATACACAGTGGTTTCCGCAGGAAGGAGTGTGCTGTGTTGAATTATGTGAAAGAAAAGACCGTGCTGCCCATCTACTTTGTGGGCGCCACCTGGATCATCTGGGCGCTTTTTCTGCCGCTGTACCGCCCCACCCACTTCATCATGGCGGCCTTAGTTTCCGCCATCGCCTACTACGTGGGCAAGATGATCTTCCCGGACCGGGGCTACTCCATGGGTGAGGCGGCCGCAACACCGGAGGCCCCCAAGGCCCAGCCGGCTGCGGCCAAGGACGAGACGCCCAAAGAGGCGCTGAGCCCGGAGATCCAGCAGCTGCTCCAGGAGCGGGACCGGGCGGTGGGCGAGCTGAAGCGGCTGAACGATGCCATTGAGAACCCGGTGATCTCCGCCAAGATCGACCGGATGGAGGCCACCACGAAGAAGATCATCGATGCCGTGGTGGAGAAGCCGGCCAAGCTCCCCCAGATCCGCAAGTTCCTCAACTACTACCTGCCCACCACCCTGAAGCTGCTGAACGCCTACGACCGCATGGACGACACCGGGATCTCCGGGGAGAACATCGATGGCACGAAGGGCAAGATCGAGGACATGCTGGACACGGTCTGCACCGCCTTCGACCGGCAGCTGGACGCCCTCTACGGCGAAGAGGCCCTGGACATCTCCACGGACATCACCGTGATGGAGAACCTGCTGGCCCAGGAGGGCCTCACCGGGCTGCAGATGGGCAGTCCATCTTGAACAACAAATACACAATAGTGTTAGACAGGAGGATCCTCAGCAATGGATGACAACAACATGATGCCCCAGCTCACCCTCACCCCGGACAGCGCCGCCCAGCAGGCCGTGCCCGAAGCCCCCGTCCTCACGTTGGAAAAGACCCCCGCAGCGCCAGATCCCGCCGCCGAGGCAGCAGCCCAGCAGGCGGCCCGGGACGCCCAGGCCATTCAGCTGGATGAAAAACAGCTCAACGAGGCCGAGCGCAAGGTGGTAAACGACTTTGCAGAGAAAATCGATATCACAGACTCCACCCAGGTGCTCCAGTACGGCGCCGCCGCCCAGAAGAACATCGCCTCCTTCTCGGAGCGGGCTCTGGGCAACGTGCGCACCAAGGATCTGGGGGAGATCGGCGATGCCCTCTCCTCCCTGGTGGTAGAGCTGAAGACCTTCGGCCAGCAGGAGGAGAAGTCCAGCGGCTTCTTCGGCTTCTTCCAGAAGAAAAAGAACGAGGCCATGAGCCTCCGCGCCAGCTACGACAAGGCCGAGGTAAACGTGGACAAGATCGCCTCCATCCTGGAGGGCCACCAGGTCACCCTGATGAAGGACATCGCCATGCTGGACCAGATGTACGATCTGAACACCAAGTACTACAAAGAGCTCACCATGTATATCCTGGCCGGCAAGAAGGCCCTGATGAAGGCCCGCTCCGGGGAGCTGGAGCGGCTGCGCCAGGTGGCGGCCCAGTCCGGTTCGGCGGAGGACGCCCAGAAGTACAACGACTACGCCAACCTCTGCAACCGCTTTGAGAAGAAGCTGCACGACCTGGAGCTCACCCGGATGATCTCCATCCAGATGGGCCCCCAGACCCGCCTCATCCAGAACAACGACACCCTGATGCTGGAGAAGATCCAGTCCTCCCTGGTGAACACCATCCCCCTGTGGAAGAGCCAGATGGTGCTGTCCCTGGGCCTGGAGCACAGCCGGGAGGCCACCGCCGCCCAGAACGCGGTCACCAACATGACAAACGATCTGCTCCGCAAGAACGCCGAGATGCTGAAGATGGGCACCATCGAGACCGCCAAAGAGGCAGAGCGCTCCGTGGTGGACATCGAGACCCTGCAGCACACCAACCAGCAGCTCATCTCCACCCTGGACGAGGTGATGCAGATCCAGAAGGACGGCGCCCAGAAGCGGAAAGAGGCCGAACTGGAGCTGGGCCGCATCGAGGGCGAGCTGAAGCAGAAGCTTCTGGAGCTGCGGGGCTGATCTCGAGACGCCCGCTTGGGCGAGGAAGGGAACAACTGCATGCAAGTTTTGAAAAAACAGTCTGTGGCGTGGGCCATCACCGCAGTGCTGATCGTGCTGGCCATCTGCATCGGCGTGTCCAAGGGCGGCCCCACCGCCCAGCCGGCAGAGGACCTGGCCCGCAGCTATGTGCTGGATGAGGCGGACGTGCTCTCCAAGAAGACGGAGAGCAAGCTGGCCCAGCAGAACCAGCAGACCTGGGAGCGGTACGGCTCGGTGGTGGCGGTGCTCACCGTGAACTACGGCAAGGAGGACTTCGGGGAGTACCTCATGAACCGGGCGGACAAGATGGGCCTCACCGATGCAGACTTCATCATCGGCCTGGACATCTCCGGGGACAACTACTGGCTCATCCAGGGGTTTGCCATGGCAGACGTCTTCACCGATGACCTCTGTTCCAACTACGCATACCGCTACATGGAGGAGGACTTCGCCCGGCAAGATTACGACAGCGCCGTGCTGGCCCTCTCCGGGGCGCTGGGAGACTGGCTCCGGGACAACTGGTAGCCCCGCCTGATCCACTGGAAAGGAGATCCGACATCCGTGGACGCTTTCTTTGACATTTTGCTCATCATCGTTCTGGCGGTGATCCTCATCGCCGTGCTGGAGGGCTCCCACCGGCGCCGCTACTACTCCGGCTACTACGGCCCCAACTACGTGTACCGGCCCTTCTTTATCTTTCGGCCCCGTCCGCCCCGTCCAGGGCCCGGCCCCATGCACATGCCACCCCCTGGACCGAGGCCCGGCATGCGCACCCCACCGCCTCCCGGCCCCCGCCCCGGTGTCCGGTCCCCCGGGCCAGGTCCCAGGCGCCCCTCCGGCGGCAGCTTCGGCGGACCCAGGCCCTCTGGCGGCGGCGGCAGACCCACCGGCGGATTCAGCCGTCCCTCCGGGGGCGGGAGACCCGCCGGCCGGCCCGGCGGCAGCTTCAGCGGCGGCCGCTCTTTCGGGGGCGGCGGCAGGCCCTCTGGCGGCGGTGGCCGACCCTCCGGCGGCGGCAGGCGCTGAAATCATGCAATTGGCGAGCAGGTTGTTCCCAACCTGCTCGCCTTTTTCCATGTTTCGTGGACAGCTGTCCGCCAGGGATAGACAGTTTCTTCCATATTTCCGGCGTTTTCGCCAGTTCTCAGCGTCATTTTTCCAACAATTTCGGGCAATGTCTCAGAAATTGCTGGTTTTCCAAAAATTCTGGGGTGCAATGGCGGGATTCATGGTATAATGCTATCTGGAGGCAGTTGCGCCTGCCTCCCAACGCCTCTACGAAGGGATAGATCCTGCAGATGCAAATCACAGACATCATCTCCCTGTTAGGTGGACTCGCCTTCTTCCTGTTCGGCATGTCACTGCTGGGCAGCGGGTTGAAACGGGTCGCCGGCGGCAAACTGGAGACCGTCCTGGGCCGCCTCACCTCCAACCCCATCAAGGGTGTCTTACTGGGAGCACTTGTGACCGCAGCCATTCAGTCCTCTTCCGCAACCACCGTCATGGTAGTGGGCTTCGTGAACTCCGGTATCATGCAGCTCAACAACGCAGTAGGCATTATCATGGGCGCCAACGTGGGAACCACCGCCACCGGCTGGATTCTCACCCTGGCGGGTGTGGAAGGCGAGAGCGGGTTCTCTGCCGCCACCGTCTTCGCCCTCATCGCATTCATCGGCATCATCCTGTACTTCTTCTGCAAGAAGCAGTCCCAGAAGAACCTGGGCCTCATTCTGCTGGCCTTCTCCGTCCTGATGAGCGGCATGCAGACCATGAGCAGCGCCATGGACCCCCTGAAGGAGAGCCCCGCCTTCCTGGAGTTTCTCTCCGCGGTGTCCAACCCGGTGCTGGCCATGATCTTCGGCATCGCCTTCACCGCCCTGATTCAGAGCAACTCCGCGGCGGTGGGCATTTTGCAGGCGCTGTCCGTCACGGGGGTCATCAGCTACGGCACCGCCATTCCCATGATCTTGGGCATGGGCATCGGCGCCTGCGTCCCGGTGCTGCTCAGCGCCATCGGGGCCAACAACGAAGGCAAGCGCACCGCCCTCATCTACCTATATTTCAACATCTTCGGCTCCGCCATCATGCTGATCCCGTACTGCGTGGCCCTGGCCATGGGCAATGAATTTTTGGCCCTGCCCGCCACCGCCTTCGGCATCGCCATCGCCAACACCGTGTACAAGATCTCCGCCACCATCATTCAACTGCCCTTCACCAGGTTCATGGTGCAGGTGGCCAAGCTCTCCGTGCCGGACAAGCAGGTGGACGGCGAGGAGGACGTGTACGAGGAGAACCTGCTGGACGAGCGCTTTCTGGCCTATCCTCCCCTGGCCCTGGAGCAGAGCGGCCGCACCGTGGAGCAGATGGCCAAGGCGTCTGTGAAGAACCTGAACCGTTCTCTGGACCTGTTCCAGGAGTTCAACCAGGAGAAGTTCGCCAAGATCCAGTCCCGGGAGAACGTGGTGGACCGGTTCGAGGACCGCATCGGCAAGTACTTGGTGCAGCTGAACAGCAAGGAGCTGAACGAGCGGGAGACCCTCCTGAGCTCCGAATACCTCCACTGCCTCACCAATCTGGAGCGCATCTCAGACCGGGCCGTGAACCTGAGCCAGCTGGCCCAGGAGATCCACAACAAGGGCATCACCTTCTCCGAGGAGGGCATCCAGGACGTGAAGGTGTGCACCGCCGCCGTCCGGGAGATCGTGGCCAACACCCAGGAGGCCCTTCTGGAGGAGAGCGAAGAGGCCGCCATGAAGGTACAGCCCCTGGAGGACGTGATCCGCACCCTTCTGGAGGCCGTCAAGCTCCGCCACATCCGCCGGCTTCAGAGCGGGGCCTGCACCCTGGAGATGGGCTTCGTCCTCAACGACTACCTGGGCAACCTGGAGCGCGTGGCAGCCCATTGCTCCAACATCGCCTTAGCTGTCCTGGAGGTGAAGAACCGGGACGCCGTCCAGGCCCACACCTACACCAGGGGCATGCGCCGTGGCGACCACCCGGAGTTCCGCCGCTGGCTGGCATACTATCAGGACAAGTACCTCCCCGGCATCAAAGAGGAGACCGCCTAAAATCATCCATCCCCCGTCCGCGGCAGCCGCGGACGGGGGATTTTCTTGCCCTATGGGTCTGTGCAGTTGTCTTCCAGAGACTTTAGCTGGCCTCGATCACCACATCCCGGCCCGCCAGCACCGTCTCCACCGCCGGTATATCTTCCTCTGGCACCTGGATCCGCTGCAGCGCCGGCAGGGCTGTGAGCTCAGACCAGTCATTGTCCGAGGTAAGGTGGCCGCAGGAGAGGATCTCCAGGGCACTGAGGCCGGCCACCGGCGAGACAGACAGCGGATTGGAACTGCGGACCTCCAGCCAGAAGAGATTGGGCAGGGACTCCACGCCGTGCAGGGAGTACACCGCATCGTCTCCGAGATACAGGTACCCCAGTTGGGTGAGGCCGGAGAAGACGGTGAGGTCCTGGAGGGGGACGTCAGACCAGAGGGTGAGGGCCGTGAGGGTTTGGATCTGTCCGATGTACTGCAGGTGTTCCTCCTTCGCCGGGCGGAGAAACAGGTGATTCAGGCACGGCATGTCCTCCACGCCGCTGAGGTGCACAAAATTGGGGCAGTCCACCACCTCGAGCTGGCTGATATTGGTGCCTCGGAGGGTCTCCAGGTCCCAGATCAGCGTGGCGCCCGCGTTCAGCCGCCAGAGGTTGGGGAGCGCTTTCAGCGGGGACAGGTCTTCCAAAGGGTTGGCGCTGATATACAGCTCCAGAAGGTCCCTGCAGGTGCTGATGGGCATGAGATCCGTGATCTCATTGCCGTGGAGGGCCAACCGGGTGAGCCTGTGCCCCACGAGAGGTGTGAGGTCTGAGATCTGCTGGTTACAGAGGGCCAGCTCCGTGAGGTTGGGCATGGCGGCGATGTCCGCGAGGGTCTGGATGGTGCCTCGGACCTCAGTGTAGTCCTGGGAGGCGTCCGGACTGTCTGGATAGCCCAGGGTGATGGCGTTCCCGTAGATGATGATGTCCTCCCATTTGGGCACCGGGGTGTCCCCGATGAGCATCAGCGAGGTGATCCCCTCCAGGTCTGTCCTGGTGATGGCGGACACGTCCTTGCCCAGCTGCCGGGCCACCTCCCTGCCGATCTCCGGAGAGGCGAATGTGTAGATGTCCTCCGGCAAGGCCGCCCCGCCCCAGAGGGACAGCAGCAGCGGCACCAGGAGCACCAGCATGACAACGATGCCGGCAGCGGCCCGCTTCCAGGTGAGGCAGCGGCGCAGGGCGTTGCCCGCGGCGGCCGCGCTGGGATAGCGGTCTTTGGGGTCGAAGCGGGTGCAGCGGTTCACCACCCGCCGCAGGTCCGGGGGCAGCGTTCCCTCCCGGAGGTCCGTCTTCCCGGTGGCCAGCTCGTGGAGCAGCACCCCCAGGGAGTAGATGTCTGAGCGGGGATCCGTCTGGGCGTACCCGAACTGCTCCGGCGCCGCGGCAAACTGGGTGCCGGAGACTTGGGTGTCCCGGCAGGTCTCCTTGGCCTCGCGGTAGAAGCGGGCGATGCCGAAGTCTATGAGCACGCACTGCCCCTCCGGGGTGTACACAATGTTCTCCGCCTTGATGTCCCGGTGGATCACCGGCGGGTCCAGCTGGTGGAGGGACGCCAGGATACCGCAGATCTGCACCCCGATGGCGCAGGTCTCCCGGGGAGAGAGGGGTCCCTCCTCCCGGCAGCGCTCCAACAGGGTCTCCCCCTCCACGCTCTCCCGGAGCAGATAGTGGAGCCCCTTCCAACTGCCGGAGGCCAGGATCGCCGGAACGCCCTTCCCCGCCAGGGGTTTCAGGGCCTCCGCCATGCCGTCCGCCAGGAGGGGCCCGTCTCTCGCGGTCTTCAGCACCGCCTCCCGGCCGCTCTCCCTGTCCCGGAGCAGCAGGGTGCAGCCGTTGGCGCTCTCCTTCCACACCGAGACGACCTCATAGGCTGCGGCCAGCTCCGGCGGCAGGGCCTCTATCACATCCGCACCCGCCATTGCTAGGGCTCCCGACTCAGGGGCTGCTCCCCGCTGCGGACCAGCAGGTCCTCCGCGGCCATCAGCTCCATGTTCTCCCGGAGGGCGTAGAGCAGGATGGCGTCCCGGCGGACCCGGGGATAGAGGGATCCCCTGCCGGCGGACCGGAGCAGCCGCTGGGTCTCATCCGGCCCGGCCTGGAGCAGCAGGGCCAGCTGCAGCACCGCGTTCCGGCTGGGCACCCGGGTGCCGCTCACGATCTGGTACACAAAGGTGCGGCTCATCATGGAGGCCTCCGCCAGCCGTGCGGTCTTGATCCCCCGCTCTTGCATCAGGGCCTGGATCCGCTGGGCAAAGCTCCTCTCCTGAAAGTCCGGCGCCAGGTCCTGGAGCGCCTCCTCCAGGTCTTCTGTGTCCGCCAGCACCTTCAGCAGCTCTCCCGTGGAGCGCCCCTCTGGGATAACGCCAGTGAATTGTTCTCTGCTCTCCATCTGCATGTCTCTCTTCTCCCCGGCCGGGCAGCACCCCGGCGATTTCTCTCTCCCGCCGGCAGCGAGATGCCGGCCAAATGGTTCCCAATCTTCTGATTTTTCCAACATCTCTTCTGGAGATGCAATAGGTCCCGGAAAATCGCCTTTCTATCACAGCACAGCGTGCGCCGCCAGTTTTGCCAGCGGCGCACGCTCACGCTTATGCCTTGGGTGTGGGGTCCGGGGTGTCAAAGACGGTCTTGGCGCTGGCGGCGAGGCCGGCCAGGCCCTGCAGCTCGCTGGGGATGATGATCTTGGTGGCCTTGCCGTCTGCCACCTTCTGCATGGCCTCCAGGGCCCGGATCTTGATGACGCCGTCTCCCGGCTCGGCGGCGTTGATGAGCCGGATGGCGTCTGCGGTGGCCTGCTGCACCTTCAGGATGGCCTCGGCCTCCGCCTCGGCCTCCAGGATGCGGGCCTGCTTCTGGCCCTCGGCCCGGAGCACCGCCGCCTGCTTCTCGGCGTCTGCCCGGAGGATGGCGGACTGCTTCTCGCCCTCCGCCACCAGGATCTGAGACTGCTTCTGGCCCTCGGCCTGGAGGATGGCCTCACGGCGCTCCCGCTCGGCCCGCATCTGCTTCTCCATGGAGTCCTGGATGTCCCGGGGCGGCATGATGTTCTTCAGCTCCACCCGGTTCACCTTGATGCCCCAGGGGTCTGTGGCCTCGTCCAGGATGGCCCGCATCTGGGTGTTGATGTGATCGCGGCTGGTGAGGGACTGGTCCAGTTCCAGGTCGCCGATGATGTTTCTCAGGGTGGTGGCGGTGAGATTCTCGATGGCGTTCATGGGGGACTCCACGCCGTAGGTAAAGAGCTTGGCGTCTGTGATCTGGAAATAGAGGACGGTGTCGATCTGCATGGTGACGTTGTCCTTGGTGATCACGGGCTGGGGCGCGAAGTCCACCACCTGTTCTTTCAGGGAGACCACCTTGGCCACCCGCTCAATGATGGGCACTTTGAAGTGCAGGCCCACGTTCCACACGGTGTGGAAGGCGCCCAGGCGCTCCACCACCATGGCCTTGGACTGCTGCACCACCTTGATGTTGGCCGCCAGGATGAAAACCACCAGCAGCACCAGCACCACAAAGACCAGCAGGACGCCGAAGCCGCCGCCGGCGCTGGCAAGGGCGATGTTCAGGATCATACGGTTACCTCCTCCATTGCGTTTCGCACAAATACTTTCACACCTTCAATCCGAAGGATGCGAACCGGGGTGTCTCTGGGGATCACGCCCTCTGTGTCGCTGCGGGCGGTCCAGATCCGACCGCTCACGGACACGGCGCCAGTCCCCTTCAGGTTGTCGATCTCCTCCGTGACCACCGCCTTCTCGCCGATGATCCGGTCTGCGTTGGTGGGCTCCACCTTGCTGTTGACGTGGTTCTTCGCCAAGGGCCGCACCAGCAGCAGGCACACCAGGCTCACCACGCTGAAGAGCACGATCTCCAGGATGGTGCCGGCGCCCAGGGCGGCGGCGATCATGGCGGCCAGGGCCCCCACCGCAAACCAGATGGAGGTGAGCCCCACGGTTGCGGCCTCGGTGCCCAAAAACAGCAGCATCAGAACCAGCCATACGATTGTTTCAATTCCTGGCACGGACAAACCACTCCTTCCTTTTTTGTGCAGTTCAGTATACCACATTGCGCGGGCCGTGAGAAGACCCATTTTGCGAAAAAACCACAAAAGAATGTTGCCAGGGCAGGCGGATTCCGGTATACTGAGGGGGATATTTCCCCCAAACGTCCGTACTGCCCGTATTCTGTAAGGAGAGGATCCCGATGAACCCAGTCCTAGACTATGTGATCCCCGCCCATATGGGGGCGGAGAGCCTGGTATCCCGTGAGCTCGGCAAACTGGACCTGCAGGACATCCGCACGGAGAACGGCCGGGTGCTGTGCAGAGGGCCGGTGTCCGCCATCCCCAGGATGAACCTCCGGCTCCGCACCGGCGCCCGGGTGCTGATCGCCCTGGGCTCTTTTCGCGCCCGCACCTTTGAGGAGCTCTTCCAGGGGGCGCTGGCGCTGCCCTGGGAGGACTACATCCCCCGGGACGGCAAGTTCCCGGTAAAGGGGTACTCCCTGAACTCCCAGCTCCACGCGGTGCCCTCCTGCCAGGCCGTCCTGAAGAAGGCACTGGCCCAACGCCTGGGGAGAGTATACGGCCTGAACACCCTGCCGGAGACCGGCTCCCTCTACCAGGTGCAGTTCTCCCTCATGAAGGACGTCGCCACCCTGATGCTCGACACCAGCGGCGAGAACCTCTATAAGCGGGGGTACCGGGCCCAGGGGGCGGCGGCACCCCTCCGGGAGACCCTGGCGGCGGTGCTCATCACCCTCACCCGCTACCGGGGCCGAGATCCGCTCTGCGACCCCTTCTGCGGCAGCGGCACCATCCCCATCGAGGCCGCCCTCATCGCCCGGAACATCGCCCCGGGCCTGCACCGGTCCTTCTCCGCCCAGAGGTGGCGGCAGATCCCGGCGCAGCTGTGGAAAGAGGCGGCCGCAGAGGCCCGTGATTTGGAGTTTCACGGCGCCTACGACATCTGGGGCGGGGACATCGACCCGGCGTGCGTGGCCCTGGCCCAGCACAACGCGAAGCTTGCCGGGGTGGCGGACTGCATCCGGTTTGAGACCGCCGATGCCGCGAAGTTCACCCGTGCAGACCCCAGGGGCCGGGTGATCACCAATCCGCCCTACGGGGAGCGGCTTCTGGAGGTGCAGGAGGCGGAGGCCCTCTGCAAGGCCTTCGGCAGGGCGGCGGCCAAACTGCCGGAGGGCTGGTCTCTGGGAGTGCTCTCCGGCCTCACGGACTTCGAGCGGGCCTTCGGGCGCCCGGCGGACAAGAAGCGGAAGCTCTACAACGGCATGCTCCGCTGCGACTTCTTCCAGTACGGGGTGTGAGACGGCATGGAACACCTTTTCATCATCAACCCCGCCGCGGGCAAGGGCAGCAGCCTGAACCGCCTGGAGGAGCACATCCGCTCCTTAGGTCTCCCCTGCGCCGTCCGGTATACAAAGCAAGAGGGAGACTGCATGCGCTGGACCCGGGAGGCGGCAGAGACCGGACAGCCGGTGCGAATTTACGCCTGCGGCGGGGACGGCACCTTAAACGAGGCGGTGAACGGCGCGGCGGGCTACGAGAACGCGGCCATCACCAACGTCCCCATCGGCACCGGCAACGACTTTCTCAAGATCTTCGGCAAGGACTGCAAAAAGGCCTTCTCAGACCTGCGGGCGCTGTCTCGGGGGCCCCAGGCAGCCATGGACGTGCTGGACTGCAACGGAAGGCTGGGCATCGACATCGCCTGCGTGGGCCTGGACGCCCGGGTGGCGGGCGGCGTGCACCGATATAAGGCCCTGCCCCTCGTCTCTGGCATGCTGGCCTACGGCCTCTCCGCCGCGGAGCAGGTGCTGCGCTACGGCCTCACCCAGAGGGCGAAGGTGACCGCCGGGGACCTCCACTATGAGGGCGAGTTCACCATTCTCTGCGTCTGCTCCGGCCGCCACTACGGCGGGGGCTTTATGCCAGTGGGGGACAACATGCCGGACGATGGCGTGTTGGAGACCCTGGTGATCCCCGGGGTGGGGCTTTTCACCTTTCTCACCTGCCTCGGCAAGTACGCCACCGGACGGTACCGGGAGCTGCCGGACAAGATCTGGTTTCGGGAGACAGATGAAGTCCTGGTGCAGTCTGAGAAGGCGCTGGTAGCGGTGATCGATGGGGAGGTCATCCGGAGCCGGGAGATCCGGATCCGCCGCAGCGACAAGAAGGTGCACTTCTTCTACCCCGCTGGCCTCTCTTACGCCCCTCCCATCGCCAGAAATTAGCACTCTTCGAGGGAGATTGTGAACGCTGCGTTAATTTTTCGGCTTTCCAGCAGTTTTTTTCAAAAAAGGGCTTGCATTTTCTGGCCGGCGGCGTTATTATCTGCACCGTGATTAGCACTCCAGAAAAAAGAGTGCTAACCGCCTCCCCGGAGGCACCCCAACATTGTTTATTGCCTATCACATATAAGGAGGAACGCATTTATGAATCTCAAACCTCTCTCCGACCGCGTCATCCTGAAGGCCTGCGAAGCCGAGGAGACCACCAAGGGCGGCATCATCCTGACCGCCAGCGCCAAGGAAAAGCCCGAGATGGCTGAAGTCGTGGCAGTAGGCCCCGGCGGCATGGTGGACGGCAAGGAAGTGGTCATGACCGTGAAGGTCGGCGACAAGGTGATCACCAGCAAGTATTCCGGCACCGAGGTCAAGGTGGAGGGCCAGGAGTACACCATCGTCCGGCAGGGCGACATCCTGGCCATCGTGGAGTAATCCGCACACGAAGTATTATTATCGGAGGTAATGCGATATGTCTAAGATCATTTGCTACGGCGACGAGGCACGGCACGCTCTGGAGCGCGGCGTAAACCAGCTGGCCGACACCGTCAAGATCACCATGGGCCCCAAGGGCCGCAACGTGGTTCTGGATAAGAAGTACGGCACCCCCCTCATCACCAACGATGGCGTGACCATCGCCAAGGAGATCACCCTGGACGATCCCTTTGAGAACATGGGCGCCCAGATCGTGAAGGAAGTCTCCACCAAGACCAACGATGTGGCCGGCGATGGTACCACCACCGCCACCCTCCTGGCCCAGGCCATCATCCGCGAGGGCCTGAAGAACCTGGCCGCCGGCGCCAACCCGATGGTCATGAAGAAGGGCATCTCCAAGGCCACCGCAGCCGCCATCGATGAGATCAAGAAGAACAGCAAGCCTGTCTCCGGCACCTCCGACATCGCTCGGGTAGGCGCCATCTCCTCCAGCGATGACGACATCGGCACCCTGATCGCCGAGGCCATGGAGAAGGTCTCCCACGACGGCGTCATCACCGTGGAGGAGTCCAAGACCGCCGAGACCTACAGCGAGGTCGTGGAAGGCATGCAGCTGGACCGTGGCTATATCACCCCGTATATGGTCACCGACACCGAGAAGATGGAGGCCGTTCTGGACGATGCCCTCATCCTCATCACCGACAAGAAGATCTCCTCCATCCAGGATCTGCTGCCCATTCTGGAGCAAATCGCCCAGAGCGGCCGCCGCCTGCTGATCATCGCCGAGGACGTTGAGGGCGATGCGCTCTCCACCCTCCTGGTGAACAAGCTCCGCGGCACCCTGAACGTCTGCTGCATCAAGGCCCCCGGCTTCGGCGACCGCCGCAAGGAGATGCTGGAAGACATCGCCGTGCTCACCGGCGGCACCGTGATCTCCAGCGACCTGGGCATGGACGTCAAGGAAGCCACCCTGAACGACCTGGGCACCGCCCGCCAGGTGAAGGTCTCCAAGGAGAACACCATCATCGTGGACGGCGCCGGCGATGCTGGCAACATCAGCGCCCGCGTGGCTCAGATCCGCAAGGCCATCGAGACCACCACCTCCGACTACGACAAGGAGAAGCTGCAGGAGCGGCTGGCCAAGCTGGCCGGCGGCGTGGCCATCATCCGCGTTGGCGCCGCCACCGAGGCCGAGATGAAGGAGAAGAAGCTCCGCATCGAGGACGCTCTGAACGCCACCCGCGCCGCCGTTGAGGAGGGCATCGTGGCCGGCGGCGGCACCGCCTACGTCAACGCCATCCCCGCCGTGAACGCCCTCATCGCCACCCTGGACGGCGACGAGAAGACCGGCGCCCGGATCATCGCCAAGGCTCTGGAAGAGCCCATGAAGCAGATCGTGAACAACGCCGGCATCGACGGCTCCGTGGTTCTCGCCAAGGTGAACGAGAGCGGCGCCATCGGCTACGGCTTCGACGCCTACAAGGAAGAGTACGTCGACATGATGAGCGCCGGCATCGTGGATCCCACCAAGGTGACCCGCTCCGCTCTGGAGAACGCCTCCTCCGTGGCCGGCATCCTGCTCACCACCGAGTCCCTGGTGGCCGACAAGCCCGAGCCCCCGGCACCCGCTCCCGCCCCCAACCCGGACATGGGCATGTACTAAGCCGTAGGGCCAACCCCCTGACCTGACAAGCGGCCCGCACCTTCAACGGTGCGGGCCGCTTTTGCATGCCAATCGATGTACAGTTTTTCCCCCTTACAGTTCCAGCCACTGCCGGAGGTCCAGCAGGTCCGGGGAGACGTGGACGTGGGGGTAGGGCTCAAAGGCCTCTGCGGGGGTGGTGCCGTTCAGGACCGCACAGAAGTCCGTCTTGCCGTTGGCGGCCGTCTGGGCATCGATCACGGTATCTCCGCAGAAGAGCACCTGGTCTGCCGTGAGGTGCAGCTTGCCCAGGGTGTACTCCACCCCCTCCGGGTGGGGCTTGTGGTGGGAGACATCGCTGCCGCCCACGATGAGGGAGATGGTGTCCGAGAGGCCCCGGTATGCGAAGATCCGCTCCAGGTGGACCCGGGGCTTGGTGGAGATGATGGCCACTTTCACACCTCTCCCCTGCAGCGCCCGGAGCAGCTCCGCCGTGCCGGGAAAGAGCTGGGTCTCCTCGGTCATGAGGCGCTGTCCCGCGGGACCGGAGTCCGGGCCCACAGCATCGTGAAAGCCGTTGGTGAAGGCCTTCCGGTGGGCATCCTCCTCGTCTCCCGTGAGGAAGGTGTATGCGTTCTCCAGGGTCATGCCGATGGTGGGTCTCACCTGCTCTACTGTGGGCGCCGGCAGACCCAGGGCGGCAAAGCCCGCCTTGAAGCCCTCGGTGATGGGGTATGTGGAGTCCCCCAGGGTGTAGTCGAAATCAAAGAATACTGCCTGATACTTCATGCGTTCTCTCCTCTGCTTGTTCTGCCGCCCATTATACCACAGCTCCCTGGTCTCGCACAATGGGAATGTGTGCCCAGTAGCGCGAACAGCATCGAAACTTGTAGAAAAAAACGCTTGCAATATGGGTATAGATCTGGTAAAGTGGTATCCGGTTCCAAATGCTAGGATATGGGTTGCTCCTCGGCAGCGGTCGTTTCCAAATGTTGGTTGCACTTATATGGAATTGCATTTTTCTGTCATCACAAGTACGTTTTTCTTGCAAATCAATCATGTGTGGGGGTGTGTTGCATGACTGAAACCCGTAGAATGGAAGATTTGAGCATTGCCTATCTTGCAGCATTAGCTGCCCATGCTTCGATAGATTTTCAAAAAGTAGACCACGATGAAGACAGCGTAGATTGTATGCTGAAATTAAGTGTTGAGCCTGATGATGAATCAGATTATGAGGGGGCATGCCTCTTTATTCAGCTAAAGTCAACTGCTTCCAAAAACATGTATTCGATTAGTGAAGACAAGATCACGTATCAATTAAAAAACCTATAATGACCTCAGAAAAAAGGGCATGGTTCAGACCATTTTGTGTCTTCTAATACTCCCAGATGAATTGAATAAGCCTTGGGTTGAATGCACAGACGAGTATTTACTGATGAATGGACAGATGTATTGGTGCTCGCTGCGCAACGCACCTGATGCTGCTCAGAAGAACAGGGTACCGGTCGAAATCCCCAAAAGTCAACTGGTAGATTCACATACACTGAATGTGCTAATGGATCGTGCAGCAGAGGGTGAAGTGTTATGATTTATTCGGTGAATTACGAAGAGCTTGCCGGAAAAATTAATCCAACTGTCTTTAAACAGTACTTGATTGGAAATGGTTGGACGCAATGCAAGACAAAGCGAGATGGCGTCTTTGTCTTGCGATATAAAAAAGACGGTCAATTCGAACAGGTTATGCTGCCAAACGACCCAGAGTTTTATGATTATTCCCTAGGATTGTTTATGGCCGTCAAAGATGTTGCTAAGCTTGAGGGAAGACCAATTGAGCAAGTGCTGCTAACATTACTCAACCCTCATTCTGACGTAATTCGAATCCGGATCAATAATCCAGAAATAGAAACTGGAAGCATCTCATTTGATGCCGCCGTTGACCTATATGAGAATACGCGAAAACTGATTGCAGCTAGTGCTCGTGATGTATTGCATCCACGAAATTTTCACACAGGTCGTCTTGATGACTCCGTTCAGAAGTTTCTCAGTCAGTGTCGTTTCGGACAGACGGAGATAGGAAGTTATGTAATTCTTGTAGTATGCCCATTTGTAGGCTTAAACAATAACTCCGATAAACAATTATCGATATCTGACGAAGATAATGAAGAGGAGTGCGCACAGTCGCTGACTCGCCAAGTAACGCGGCATATTGTGGAAGGTATCAAATCCATAATATCCGCCACTGAGACAAAGTCAAACCTCGACATTCCAGTAAGCGCCAACTTCTGTGATGCCGTTGCTAGCATCTGCGATCAGCCACCGGAAGCCGAGGTTGATATTCAGGTGCAATGGTCTCCTGTGGTCAGGCAGAATGTTCCTGCATTTTCCAGTGTAAAGCTCCGCCGTGACTATGTTGCGCCGCTTAGGGACATCTCCAAGTCACTTAAACCAAATCCGGAGCAGCAAAAGAATTCGGAGCAGGCAAAGAAAATCGTCGGACGCATTCAGGATCTGAGAGCCGACCCGTTGCCTGCTAATCAACAGAGTGTTCAAATCAAGGTAGTATATCTGGATGAGCAGGGTAAAACCGGTACTCTTACAGCTTCTCTGGATAGCGAAAACTATCTGGAGGCAATCGAGGCAAATCAGAAGGGTCTCTTTGTTTCCATGAAGGGCACAATTCCGGAAGGAAGCAAGAATATGGACTGCTCCTCCTTCCGCATTATTGCAGACTGATGTGCATTCCGAAACCTGAAGTCCATTGGCCCCTTCAACCCATTTGACAGGCGCAATCTGCCTGATCGAGGCTTTCGAGGGCATTTCCCAGAGAGATGATACCCAGCCGCAGGAGAGCAGCACTACCTGCCGTTACCACATGCGTGCGGATGATACTCTGCTACAAGAGGCCGGAACCCAGATCCGCAGGTTCCGACCTCTTGATCTGCATGCCTAATAGACCCATGGTTGAAAAAGGCCGCCTGAAACCCGGTTTTCCCCTCTCTTCGGGGTTTCAAGCGGGCAAAACGGTCTGATTTTGTGCAGCGCTCACAAAATCAGACGGCAAAATTTGGCCGTTTTTTGACACCGCTTCCCGCATTTTCTTGTTGACAGCTCCCCTCCCACCTGCTATAATGCGCAATGTTGTGAGCGGCAGGGCGAAATGATGCTGGTGTAGCTCAGCTGGTAGAGCAGCTGATTTGTAATCAGCAGGTCGGGGGTTCGAATCCGTCCACCAGCTCCATACGCTCAACTGAATACGGAAGAGTACCCAAGTGGCCAAAGGGGGCAGACTGTAAATCTGTTAGCTTCGCTTTCGGTGGTTCGAATCCACCCTCTTCCACCAACAAGAGATCCGAACTTGTTTCCAATGGAAGCGAGTTCGGATTTCTTGTTTGCATTGGCGATAATGCGGTACGATGCAGCGGCAATTTAGTTTGCTGTTTCAAAAATTAGCCATTGAAAAAATACGAAAAGTAGCGTATTATCGTCAGCAGAAGGTGATCTTCTTGCTGATGCGCTTCTCGGTTGAGAATTTTAAGTCTTTTAAGAACCAAGCATCGTTTTATATGACTGCTGGCAGGGCAGCGCAGCACTGCAACCATCTCGTTGCAATCAATGGAAAGCGATTCTTAAAAAGCTCATTCATTTTTAGTGCCAACGCGAGTGGAAAGAGCAATTTCATAGAAGCTGTGTCATTTGCTCAAGATATTATCACCACAGGACTAGACAAAGTGGATTGTGACAGGAAATACTTTCGCATTGACGAACCGTTTAAATCTCGTCCTGGTGTTTTTCAGTTCGACTTTCTCTCAATCGGCAGGTTTTACTCCTATGGCTTCGCCATCTCCTACGGTTCAGCCACTGTACTGGAAGAGTGGCTGTATGAAACGGTGCCTGAGGAGACATGTGTTTTCCTGCGCCAGAAAGCAGACGATGGTCTGTCCTACCACATGGAGTCTGGCTTCGGTGAGAACACAGTGAATGAGCGCTTTCGCGTTTACCTGTCCGATTTTCGCAGCGCGAAACTCTCCCAAGTGCTCTTTCTGTCCGATGTGGCATTTCGGGCTCCGGACGATGACATTGCATTCCGCGCCTTCCGAGATGCGTCAGAATGGTTCTCCAGGCTTTGGATTCTCTCCCCTGCATCTGCGTCTCGTTGTGCTCCACAACTTATTTGCAACACGAATATGGACTGGGCCGCTCTGTTGGACTATTTCGATACCGGGATTGATGTGGTATCCATCCAAAACGTCAGGGATGGAAATCTATCAGGCGGCAGGAACGCGGTTGACCACGGCAATCCAAGGGATCTCTTTGCCTTCAGTGATGAGTCTGATGGAACAAAGCGGCTATTGGGTTTGCTTCCAATTTACTACGCCTGCAGGCAAGGCTGTATTGTCTTGGTGGATGAAATAGACAGGAGCCTTCATACAAAGCTTACGAGGGAGTTCATCCAATCCTTTTATCGGATCACAGATTCACTTCCCTGCCAGCTCATTGCCACAATGCATGATACAAATCTCATGGATCTCGATGTCCTTCGCCAGGACGAGGTTTGGTTTGCGGAGCGGAAGCCAGATCACAGTTCCACGCTCTTCTGTTTGAATCGGTTTAGGATACGGTCAGAGTGGACATTAAAAGAAGACTACCTGCTCGGTCGCTATGGCGGCGTGCCTCGTTTCGGTCTGGTCCCCGAGATAGAGCCTGATCGCGATCAAGAATGTCAGGCGGAATGAGCGTTGGCAAATCCCGACTGCACAAACCGGGTTCGGCAACACGCTCCACCCAAACACCTATTTCACCTTCCCGGTAAGCGAGGCGAGCGTAAATGAAAGAGATCCTTCTGATAGACTGCTGCATGCGGCGGGAACAGTCCCGCACGGCGCGGCTGGCACAGGCATTTGTGGCGGGCCTGGACCCGGAACGGTACCATGTGAGTGTACTGCGGCCGGACGAGGAGCAGCTGCGCCCCTTTGACGGTGCACTCCTCCAGTCCAGGGATGAACTGCTGGCGGAGGGAGCTCTGGACCATCCCCGGTTCCGCTATGCCCACCAGTTTGCCGAAGCGGAGCATGTTGTGTTCGCCGCCCCCTTCTGGGACATGAGCTTTCCCGCGTACTTGAAGATCTACATCGAGAACATCAGCGTGGAGGGCATCACCTTCCGCACCACGGAGGCCGGTCTAGAGGGCCTGTGCCGGGGTAAAAATCTGATCCTGCTCACCACCCGCGGCGGCTACTACGGCGGCACGGACATGGACCAGGCCAGCGCCTACCTGAACGCCCTGAAGCAGTTCTACGGCTTCCAGCAGTACCGCTGCGTATCCGCCGAGGGCCTGGACGCGGGTATCGACCCGATGCTCCCGGTGGTCAAAGCGGAGGCCGAGGCAAGGGCCTTGGCGGCCAGCCTCTGATGACACGAGAAACAGGACCAGAGGTGTCGACGAACCTGCCATGGTCAGAAAGGGAGCGGCGAAATGGATCAGGGGCTGATACAACAGATGCAGCACAAGTCGATCTTTTTGGATGGACGTTGGGAGCGTCTCCCGCTTTGCGGGAAAATGGGCAACATCGGAAGCGAAGTCAGCAGAGCGTGCAGATGGAAAGCCAAGGGGAACGAGGAGAGAATGCTTCAGGCTCTCTGGCGTGGCTTGGAGCTTTTCGATGTTACGATTGACCTCACCTCCGGTCCAAGGAGAAGAGAATTGTGCCGCGCCCGAGAAGTTTTTTGCGAATATATCTCTGGAGGCAATGTGTACCAAATCACAGAAGGAGAGTTGCTGCAGTATTTTGACGCATTTGCGATGGCTTATAACATGCAGCGTCTTCATAATTAAAATAGCAACTTTCAGCAATACCGCTGCGTATCCGCCGAGGGCCTGGACACAGGGCATAGACCTGGCACTCCCGGTGGTCAAAGCGAAAGTCGAGGCGAGGACCCTGGCAGCCAGCCTCTGAGGGGGAACCCAACAAGAGTGCGAGCGCAAATCTGCCCTTGACAGACAATCGCCATGCTTCCGATCAGAGTGACAAAGTCCAAGACAAGGGGCGGGCGTCGAGTCCGCCTGTGCTTTGGTACTCCAGAGCCGGTTTTTTCTTTCGAAGGTGAGAACACATGGTCGCAGAAGTCTATCCTTTAAGAAACCTGGCTTATCTGCATAGAGGATACGACCTTGCCCCATAAGTTCATTGGAACTTCGGAAATCACGGCTTTTCAGAAC
>CANRFN010000084.1 GCA_947629915.1 uncultured Oscillospiraceae bacterium
GAGCCGTGGCAGGACACGCCCTTCACGTCCACCCGGATCTCCATGCGGCCCCGGTGGCCCCGGTAGATGCCGCCGTCTGTGGGCTCGGTGGAGATCACGAACTCCACCTGCTCCTTGGAGATGCCGCTCTCGGGGAAGAACTTGTTCACGATGTACTGCCAGCACATCCCATCGCAGTCCTCTTCCTGGACGGAGCCCACCACCATGATCTTGTACCCCGGGGGGATCAGCCCCAAGTCCTTCATGATCTTGGCGCCGTAGACCGCAGAGGCCATGCCGCCCTCCTGGTCCGAGCCGCCCCGGCCGTAGATGACCTCATCGTCCTCATAGCCGGTGTAGGGATCGTGGGTCCAGTTGTCCCGGTTGCCGATGCCCACGGTGTCGATGTGGGAGTCTATGGCGATGATCTTGTCCCCCTCGCCCATCCAGCCGATGACGTTGCCCAGGCCGTCCACCTGGACTTTGTCGTAGGCCAGCTTCTCCATCTCGGCCTTGATGCACGCCACCACTTCCCTCTCCTCGCAGCTCTCGCTGGGGTGGGAGATCATCTCCCGGAGAAAACGGGTCATGGCGGGGCCGTAGTCTGCCGCCGCCTTCTTAATCGCCTGATAGTCCATTGCTAGAACCTCCTTGTTCCAATATCCATATCAGACCGTCTGGTACGCGCCGTTCCAGACGATGTCTTTGTACTTGTCCGGATCTGTGTCTCCCTCGGTGGAGAAGAGCAGCACCCGGCTGTGCTCGTTGAGCTCCAGGGCCTCCCGCAGGTCTCGGTATGTGTCGCCCTGCAGGATGGCGGCGAGCACGCCCATGCCCACTGCCCCGGACTCGCCGGAGGTAACCGGGGGATCGCCCTTCACGGGAGCCGCCAGCATCCGCATGCCGAGGGCGCTCACCCAGTCCGGGCAGGAGAGAAACGCCGTGGCGTGGTTGCGGAGAATGTCCCAGCCGATGGTGTTGGGCTCCCCGCAGGCGAGGCCCGCCATGATGGTCTGCAGGTCTCCGGTAACGATGCGGGGGTTTCCATCCCCGGCAGCGGCGCCCCGATACAGGCAGTCTGCCGCCTGGGCCTCCATTACCACAAACTTGGGCGGGTTGTCCGGGTACAGATTGGAGAAATATCCCACCACGGCCCCGGCGAGGCTGCCCACGCCGGCCTGCACAAAGATGTGGGTGGGGCGGTCCAGTCCGTACTCTTGGAACTGCTCCGCCGCCTCGCCGGCCATGGTGCCGTACCCCTGCATGATCCAGGCGGGGATCTCCTCATAGCCCTCCCAGGCGGTGTCCTGGATGATCACGCCGTGGGGCGTGGCTGCGGCCTCGGCGGCGGCCATGCGGACGCAGTCATCGTAGTTCACATCCTCGATGGTAACTTGTGCGCCCTCTTTTGCGATGTTCTCAAAGCGGGTCTGGGTGCTGCCCTTGGGCATGTGCACCACCGCCTTCTGGCCCAGTCTGTTGGCCGCCCACGCCACGCCCCGGCCGTGGTTGCCATCTGTGGCGGTGAAGAAGGTGGCCTGGCCGAAATCGGCTCTCAGTTCCGGGCTGGTGAGATAGGCGTAGCTCATGTCCGCCACATCCCGCCCCGTCTCCTGGGCGATGTACCGGGCCATGGCAAAGGAGCCGCCCAACACCTTGAAGGCGTTGAGGCCGAAACGATAGGACTCGTCCTTCACGCACAGGCTGCCCAGGCCCAGGTGGGCGGCCATGCGGTCCAATCTGGCCAGAGGGGTTACGGTGTACTGGGGGAAGGAGCGGTGAAAGGCCCGCGCCCTGTCCACCTCAGGCAGCGCCAGGACAGACAACCACGCATCTGCGCTGGGAGGCATATGGTTCAGGGCCCACTGGATCGGTTCAAGCATCCGTTTTGTACCTCCTAACAAATTTTAAGCTAACCAAACTTTTTGTTAGCTTCCCTAGAATAGCACGTCCCGCCCAAAATGCAAGCCCCTTTCTCACATTTTTTCTGGAAGGGGTTGGATGCGGACCCGGGAGAATAGGCAGCTCCCGGGCCCGCCTGTGTGATACGTCACGCCTTCTTCGGCTTGCGGTAGAAGGTGTTCTCCATGGGCAGGCTGGTGCGCAGCACATGGTCCATGGCGTAGTACGCCCCCTGCACCGCCGGCGCCGTGGGGATCGTGGCGATCTCGCCGATGCCCTTGGCCCCGTAGGCGAAGGGAATGGGGGTGTCCCGCTCCACATAGATGGCGTGGATGTCCGGGATCTGGTCCGCCCGGAGGAGGCCCAATGTGCCGTACTTCGCCGTGGGCACGCAGTCCTTCAGGGGGAAGTCCTCGGTGAGGGCATAGCCCAGGCCCATCAGCACGCCGCCCTCGATCTGTCCCTGGATGGAGATGGGGTTCACCACCTTGCCGGAGTCATGGGCGGCCCAGACCTCCTTCACCTTCCCCGCCTCATCCAAAATCACCACATGGGTGGCAAAGCCGTACGCCACATGGCTCTTGGGATAGGGCTTGTCCGCCCCCAGCTTATCCGTGGGATCGAAAAACTCGGCGAAGAATGCACGGCCGTTCAGGGCAGCGAGGTCTCCCCCCGCCTCGTCCATGGCCTTCTTCAAGTCCATGGCCGCCATCCGCACCGCCTCGCCGGTGATCAGGGTCTGCCGGGAGCCGGAGGTGGTGCCGGAGTCCGGAGACAGCTCGGAGTTGGAGCCCATATTGCGGATCTTGGACAGAGGCAGTCCCGTGGCCTCCGCCAGGATCTGCAGGAACACGGTGGCGCAGCCCTGGCCGATGTCCGAGGCCGCGCTGTAGAGCTCCACGATCCCGTCCCGGACCACGAGCTTGCACCGGCCCTTGTCCGGCAGCCCCACGCCCACGCCGGCGTTTTTCATGGCGCAGGCGATGCCCGCCCGGCCGGGGTTGGCCTCATAGGCCTCCTTCACCGCCAGCAGCGTCTCCTTCAGGGCGGTGGAGCTGTCTGCGATCTGGCCGTTGGGCAGGGGCTTTCCCGGCTCGATGGCGTTGCAGAAGCGGATCTCCCAGGGGGAGATGCCCACTTTCTCCGCCAGCAGATTGATGTTGGACTCCAGGGCGAACTCGCTCTGGCACACCCCGAAGCCCCGGAAGGCCCCGGCGGGCGGGTTGTTGGTGTACCAGCCATAGCCCCGGATGTCCGTGTTCTGGTAGCAGTAGGGGCCAACGGAGTGGGTGCAGGCCCGCTCCAGCACCGGCCCGCACAGGGAGGCGTAGGCGCCGGTGTCGAAATGGATCTCGCAGTCCAGGGCGGTGAAGATGCCGTTCTCATCGCAGCCCAGGGTGAAGGTGCCGTCCATGGCGTGGCGCTTGGGGTGGAACCGGATGGACTCCTGCCGGGTGAGCTTCACCTTCACCGGCCGCTCCACCTTCAATGCCGCCAATGCCGCGAGATGCTGCACTGATACGTCCTCTTTCCCGCCGAAGCCGCCGCCCACCAGCTTGTTCTCCACCACAATCTTCTCCTGGGGCCAGCCCAGCATGATAGAGATCTCGTGGCGGGTGTCGTAGACGCCCTGGTCTGAGGTATAGACCTTCACACCGTCCTTGTACGGGAAGGCCACGGCGCACTCCGGCTCCAGGAAGGCGTGCTCGGTGAAGGGGGTGGTGTACCGCTGGGTCACCACATACTTGGAGTTGGCCAGGGCGGTCTTGGCATCTCCTCTTGTAACATGGCGCTTCTGGCAGAGGTTTCCCGGGGCGTGGGCGTGGAGCTGGGGAGCCCCCTCCGCCATGGCCTCCTGGATGTTCCGCACCGGCTCCAGCGGCTCGTATTGGATCTGCACCAGGCTCTTGGCCTGCTTCAGAGTGGATTCGCTCTCCGCGATCACGAGGCAGATGGCATCCCCCACGCTGCGGGTGATGTCCCCCTTGGCGATCATCACGTCCCAGTCCTGCTGGAGGTGGCCCACCTTGTTGTGGGGCACGTCCTCCGCGGTGAGCACCGCCAGCACCCCGGGCAATGCCAGGGCCGCGGCGGCATCGATGTCCAGGATCCGGGCCCGGGGGTATTCGGAGCGGACGGCGGAGCCATAGACCATGCCGTCCATCTCGATATCATCGCAGTACACGCCCTGTCCCAGCACCTTGTCCCGCACATCGATGCGGAAGGCCCGGTCTCCCACGCCGTACTGATCCCCCTTCTCCAGCTCCGGGTCGATCTCCGCCTCTCCCCGGAGAATGGCGGCGGCGAGAGCGATGCCCTCGATGATCTTCTTGTACCCGGTGCAGCGGCAGATGTTGCCCCGGATGGCCTTCTTGATCTGCTCCTCCGTGGGGTTGGGGTTGGTGTCCAGCAAGGCCTTGCCGGACACCACCATGCCGGGGATGCAGAAGCCGCACTGGACGGCCCCCACCTTTCCGAAGGCGTACACAAAGGCCTCTTTCTCCCGGTCTGAGAGCCCCTCCACCGTGAGGATGTGCTTGCCCGCCGCCCGCCTGGTGGAGAACACGCAGGAGCGCATGGGCCGCCCGTCCAGGATCACGGTGCAGGTGCCGCAGGCCCCCTCGCTGCACCCGTCCTTCACGGAGTGCAGGTGCAGGTCGTCCCGCAGGTAGCGGAGCAGCGGCTTGTCCTCTGAGGTGCGGCACAGCACGCCGTTCACGGTAAACTCATAGACTACGCTCATTCAGTTCTTCTCCTTCCGATGGGCTCTCACCCGCCCGGAAAAGGCGGGTGAGAGCCCAGAGTGAAAGCCCGGGATCACCCCAGCAGATAGGGGTAGTCCGTATAGACCGCCAGGATCAGGCGGCGCAGGGGATCATAGAGGCCGCAGTTGGGATCGGAGACATCGTATTCCTGGACCGCGCCGGCAAAGCGCACCAGGGTGCGGCCGCCCTCCAGGCGCAGGAAGCCCTGGTTCTCGCTGTTCTCAAAGTCCTCTCTGCTCCAGAAGAGGGTGAACTTGTCCTTGTACGGCCGGCTGCTGTACGGGCAGAACACGGCGCAGTTGCCGCACTCGTTGCACATGCCATCCACATGGATGATCTGGCGCTGGCGCATGCCTGGCACCCGCACGGGGACATTGGCCCGGTTGGGGCACACCTCGGTGCAGGTCTCGCACACGGTGGCGCAGCCTAGACAGCGGATCTCGTCCGTCTCCTGGCAGTCCAGGCACAGGGTGCCCCGGGTGCTGAGGGGCTTCTGGTAGTCCGGGTTCACGTTGGCCTCGGTCCAGGTGTCCACCGGGAAGGGCTGGATCGCCAGGCAGGCCTTCATGGCGCCGGCGATGGCCTCCACCACCGTGCCCGGGCCCTTCTGGCCATCCCCCACCGCATAGATGTGGGGCACGCTGGTCTCCATGGTCTTGGCGAAGACCACGGGACGGCCTCTCCGGTCCACCTCGATGCCGTTGGAAGTGTAGAGGCCGGTGTCCACCTTCTCGCCCACGGCGGAGATCACGGTGTCTGCCAATACCTCCACGGTCTTGCCGGTGTCCACCGGGGCCCGCCGTCCGGAGGCGTCCGGGGCGCCCAGCTCCATCACTTTGCAGGTGAGCACGCCGTCCCGCACCCCCACCGGGGCCAGCAGATCCCGGAACTCCACCCCGTCCTCCAGGGCCATCTCCAGCTCCTCCTGGTCTGCGGGCATGTACCGGGTGGTGCGCCGGTATACGAGAGACACCTTCTCCACCCCGGGGATCCGCTTGGCCGCCCGGGCGGCGTCCATGGCGGTGTTGCCTCCGCCGATCACCGCCACATGGGACCCCAGCTGCAGGGACGCGGGGTCCTTCTTGGCCCTCTCCAGGAAGGAGATCACGTTCATCTCCTCACCGTACTCGAGACCTGCCGCGCCGGGCTGCCAGGCGCCGGTGGCCACGATCACATCGGTGTACACGTTCAGCAGGGCCTTCAGGTCTGTGATGCGCACGTTGCAGTACACCTCGGCGCCCATGGCCTCCATGAGCTGTACGTCCCTGTCTATGGCGGCGTGGGAGATGCGGAATTCCGGAATCACATGGCGCACGATGCCGCCCAAGGCGTCCTTGGCCTCAAACAGGGTGGCGTCCACCCCGGCCCTGCCCAGGAAGTACGCCGCGGCGATGCCCGCCGGGCCGCCGCCCACGATGGCAACTTTCTTGCCGGGCACCTTGGGGGCCCGCTGCAGGGTGGGGAGCAATGCCGCAAAGCCGCCCTCTGCCGCCCGCAGCTTCTGGTTGCGGATGTAGACGGAGTCCTCATAGTGGTTGCGCATGCACTTGTCCTGGCAGCGGTGGGAGCAGATGGTGCCGGTGATGAAGGGCAGCGGGTTGCGGGTGGTGATGATCCGGAGAGCTTTCTCGTAGTCCCCGGCGTTCACCGCCATGAGGTACGCGGGGATGTCCTGCTCGATGGGACAGCCGCCCCGGCACGGTGCGTGGAAGCAATCGATCAGGGGGACTTTCTCCTCGCTCTTCCGGCTGGGCAGGGGCTTCATGGGCTTGCGCCAGTGGGGATCGTTGGGGATGGCGGCCACCAGTGCCGCCGTCTTCTCCGGATCCACCCCAGTCCAGGGCTCTGCGGGGATGTCCGCCAGGACTGCATCGATCTGGGTCAGCCGCTGGTACCCGCCGGGCTTCAGGATGGTGGTGGCCAGGGTGATGGGCCAGATGCCGGCGTCAAAGAGGCCCCGGATGGAGGCCGCATCCGCGCCGCCGGAGTACGAGATGCGCAGTTTCCCCTGGAACTCATGGGTGAGCTTGTCTGCGAGAGACAGGGACAGCGGGTACAGAGACCGGCCGGACATGTACATCTCGTTGCTGGGCAGCTCATTCCGGGTGACGTCCACCGGGAAGGTGTTGGTGAGCTTCACCCCGAAGTCCACGCCCTTCTCCGCCGCCAGGGCCATGAGCCGCTGGAGCATGGGCACGGCGTCCGCCCACTGCAGGTCCTCCTGGAAGTGGTGCTCATCGAAGACGATGTAGTCGTAGCCGAGGGAATCCAGGGTCTTGCGGGCGAAGGAATAGCCCAAGAGGGTGGGATTGCACTTGATGTAGGTGTTGAGGCCCTTCTCCCGGATAAGGTAGGCGGCGATCCGCTCGATCTCGTCCGGCGGGCAGCCGTGGAGGGTGGACTCGGTGATGGAGGCGGAGACCTGCGGGGGAATCGCCCGGACAAAGGCCTCGTCCACCTTCTGGAACCGGTCCAGGTGGGAGAGGGCCCAGTCCATGCAGGCCTGCCACACCTCGCTGCCGGAGGCGTCCTTCATCCCCTCGATGTACCGGTCTACCTTCTCGCTCTGAATGCCCTGGAGATCGTAGCCCACGGACATGTTGAAGACGAAGCCGTCCGGGGCGCCCAGATCCAGCTCCCGGCTCAGGAGCTTGCAGGCGAACCAGGCCTTGACGTACTCCGCGAAGGCCTGAGGTACCGTGAGCTCGGTGGACCACTCGCAGTTATAGCACTCATCCTCCGCCAGGATACAGGGCTTGCCCACGCACTTGGACAACTCCTCGCCGTCCATGATCTGCACGGTCTTCAGCTCGAAGAACCGGGCGCCGCCGGCATAGGCCGCGATGATGTTTTGGGCCAGCTGGGAGTTGGGGCCCGCCGCCGGTCCGAAGGGGGTCTCGATCTTCTCCCGGAAGATGGGCAGGGCCTTGCCGTCTGTATGGCGGGGCATCCGGGACACCCCGAAGACGGAGCCGCTGTTGTGATACTCGGTGAGTACCCAGTCCATCAGGTGGCCGAAGGACATGGGGCGCATGATATCGCTCATTTTCGTTCCTCCTCAGTTCTGAATCTCAGTATGTGCGGTGGTTCAGCTCGCCCCAGAGCTTCTTGGACTGCTCCAGGGTCCAGGCGTTGATCCGCTCCTCATCGATGCCCACGAACTCCCGATCCTTGTACAGCACCTTGCCGTTGATGATGGTGGTGCGGCAGTTCTTGCCCATCATGCCGAAGAGCATGTGGCCATCGATGTTGGCATCGGAGAAGGGGGTGAAGGGCTTGTAGTCCATGACGATCACGTCCGCCGCGCTGCCGGGCTCCAGCACGCCCAAGGGGGTCTTGAAGTACCGGGCGCAGATGGCGGGGTTGTTCTTGAAGAGCATGCCCATGGCCTCGCCCCAGCCCACGTTGGGATCGCAGGCGTTGTGCCGCTGCATGGGGAGGAGCACCTTCAGGCTCTCCAGCATGTCGTGGGTATAGGCGTCTGTGCCGAGGCCAATGAGGATGCCCTTGCCGTACATCTGCAGCACGGGGGAGCAGCCCACCGCGTTGCCCATGTTGGACTCCGGGTTGTGGCACACCATGGTGTTGGTCTCTTTGATGATGTCCAGCTCCGCCGGGGAGACGTGGATGCAGTGGCCCAGCATGGTCTTCTCCCCCAGGATGCCGTTGTACAGCAGGCGGTTGATGGGCCGGCAGCCGTAGTTTCGGAGGGAGTCGTAGACATCGTTCATGCCCTCCGCCACATGGATGTGGAAGCCGGTGAGGCCATCGTTGGCCTTCACCATGGCCTCGAAGGTCTTGTCTGAGATGGTGAAGAGGGCG
Source organism: uncultured Oscillospiraceae bacterium (assembly GCA_947629915.1). Classification (GTDB taxonomy): domain Bacteria; phylum Bacillota; class Clostridia; order Oscillospirales; family Oscillospiraceae; genus Enterenecus. Next base: position 8,469 of record CANRFN010000084.1, read on the forward strand.
TGGCCGCCGAACATGGCCCGGATCATGTCGCTGTCTTCCGCCTTGGCCCACCGGGCGAACTCCGCGTTCTCATCGATGGCCTCTTGGCACTTCTCCATGCCGTCCCGCTCGGACACCTCATAGCAGAGGCAGGCCCGCATGCCCAGCTCCTGGCACACGTCCTTGATGGCGAAGAGGGAGCCGGGGATCTCCGCAAAGGAGGCGTGGTGATCGAAGATGGTGGTGACGCCGTCCCGGATGCAGTCCAGGACGGTGGCGTAGGCGCAGGCCCGGGTGCCGTCCAGGGTGAGGTGGCGGTCTATGTACCACCACTGGCCGTCCAGCACCTCCAGGAAGTTGGTGGGGTTGAACCCGTCTATGGCGAGACCCCGGGCCAGGCCGCTGTATATGTGGGTGTGGACATTGATGAGGCCGGGCATGATGACGCCGCCCTTGGCATCCACAAACTCCGCCTCCGGGTACTTGGCCCGCAATTGCTCCAGGGGGCCGGTCTCCTTGACCAGCGCCCCTTCTGTGACCACAGCGCCGTTCTCCAGGTACGGATTGGTGGCGCTTCTCGTGATCAGTCTGCCGTTGCCGATGAGTAGCATGGGGGAATGACCTCCTTCTGAATGATTCTGCATATCGCATGCAGTATTTGACGATTCTTTGGAAAATTGTCCTTGAAATTCCGGAAATATGTGCTATAATACCTTGTAATCTACCACACCGCCCCGGGGCGGTGAACAGACCCGATGGAGGGGTGAGATGCTTGGACGCAATGATGCTGCAATTTCTGCTGAACCTGGCAAAGGCGCTCTCTGCCCAGTTCGGCCCCCACTGCGAGGTGGTGATCCACGACTTGAAGACCAACAACCCGGAACGATCCATTGTGGCCATTGAGAACGGACAGGTCTCCGGGCGAAAGCTGGGGGACGGCCCCTCCCATGTGGTGCTGGATGCCCTGCGGGACCCCGAGGGCGTCCATGACCGCCTCTGCTACCTCACCAAGACCCAGGACGGCAAGACCCTGAAGTCCACCACCATCTACATCCGGGATGAGGCCGGCGAGACCATCGGCATCTTCTCCATCAACTACGACATCACCCTGATCCTCGCCATGGAGGAGTCCCTGCGGCAGTTCACCGCCGTGGCCCCTCAGGAGGCGGATGACGCACCGGAGCCCATCGCCCGCAACGTGTCTGAGCTGCTGGACGAGCTCATCGAGCAGAGCGTGAAGCAGGTGGGCAAGCCCGTGGCCCTGATGAGCCGGGAGGACAAGGTGAAGGCCATCGGGTTTCTCAACGACACCGGAGCCTTTCTCATCAGCAAGTCCGGGGGTCGGGTGTGCAAGTACTTCGGAATCTCCAAATATACCCTGTACAGCTACATCGAGGAATCCAAGGGAAATTCTTGATATAAAACTGGGCCGGCGTTGCCGGCCCAGTCTCTTTTCTGTGGGCGGCACCTGGTGTTGAGGGACAATAAACTGTCTGGAAGAGGTATCGCCTTTTCTTACTTGCTCTCTGCCGCCTTGTCTTCCGCGGTCTTGGGCAGGAGCAGGTTCAGGATGATGGCCATGATGGCGGTTACCACGATGGGAGAGGAGCCAAACACGGTGTTTACCCAGGTGGGGAAGCCGGGGCCCTGGAGGGAGCCGGCCACCTGGGTGATGCCCACGCCCAGCGCCACAGACAGGCCCACCACGGCGCTGGAGCGCATGGAGAAGTGGTCTGAGGTGATCATGCGGATGCCGGTCATGGTGATGGTGGCGAACACGGAGATGGTGGCGCCGCCGATGACCGCCTGGGGGATCGTGGTGAGCACGGCGGACAGCTTGGGCACCAGGCCGGCCACCAGCAGGACAAGGGCGGCAAAGGTGAAGACGGCCTTGTTGATGACCTTGTTCACCGTGACGATGCCCACGTTCTGGCTGTAGGAGGCGGCGGGCAGGCCGCCGAAGAGGGCGCCCACGATGGAGATCACGCCCTGGGCGATGATGCCGCCGGACAGCTCCTGATCGGTGGGCATCCGGTCCATGCCGCCCATGGTGGTGGAGGACAGGTCTCCGATGGTCTGCACCGCGTTGATGACGTACACCACCGCCAGGGAGATGCAGGCACTCACCTCAAACTTCACGCCGAAGTGCAGCGGTGCCGCCAGCTGGAAGAAGCCCGCGGGGCCCACGGCGGAGAAGTCCACCATGTGCAGCGCCAGGGCCAGCACATAGCCCACGATCATGCCCCAGAGGATGGCGCCCAGTTTGAGTACGCCCTTGCCGAAGTGCTGCAGGAGCACCACCACCGCCAGGGTGACGAGGGCCACGGCCCAGTTCTTGGCCCCGCCGAAGTCCGCGGCGCCGGAGCCGCCGGCCATGTACCGCACCGCCGTGGGATAGAGGGAGAGGCCGATGGTGAAGATGACCGTGCCCGTGATGAGGGGCGGGAACAGCTTGCGGATCTGTTTTACGAAGATGCCGAACACGATGGCAACGCAGCCGCCCACGATCTCGGCCCCCAGGATGGTGGGGAGATCGAACTGGCCGCCAATGGCCAGCAGCGTGGGCACATAGGCAAAGCTGATGCCCATGACCACCGGCAGGCCGGAGCCGATGCGGTGCTGGATGCTGTATAACTGGAGAAGCGTACCCAGGGCGGTGACGATCAGGGACACCTGGATCAGCAGGGTCCGGTCCGCGTCAGACAGCGAGCAGGTGTTGGCCACCATGATGGCCGGGGTGATGATGCCCACGATGGCGGCCACCACATGCTGCAATCCCAGGGGGATGAGTTGTCCTGCCGGTGGGATGCCGTCCAGTGAAAAGACGGAGGCTGGCGCTTTGGTGCCTTTTTCCATAGAAACACGCTCCTTAAAATTTTTTAGGCGGCAAAAAGAAATTTTTGCTACCCCGGAGTGTACACCATTTTTCGGTAGATTGCAAGGGGATTTCTGCGAAAATTCCACATTTCTTCCAAACCTTTTAGCAGATCGTCCAGAAAATGCGGACGCGGCCTCTGGAAAGCGCGGGTTTGCCCACAACAAGGCATCCATTTTCTTCCTTTTTCCGTTTTCGCAGGGGACTCGTCAAATTTCCTCTTGACTTTTCCGCCTACCTTCGTATATTATAATCCATGTATCCAGAAGCCGGTCTAAGTCCAGTGCAGATTTGCACCGCAGGAGACTCCGGCTTCCCTTTTTCTGTCCGCACGCCGGCAGCGGGCCAATTGCCGGAAGTAGAAGGAGAGATGTGTCAAATGATCTTACCCGTTGAACGAGAAGACAGCATTCAAAATCTGCCCCTCTCGGCCCGCACCCGAGAGGCGCTGTTGAATCTGGGGCTGCACACCGTTGGGGTGCTGCTGGACTGCCCGGAGGAGCTCTGGAAGAGCGCCGCCCTGGGCAAGCGGAGCACCTCGGAGCTGCTGGCCGTGATCGAACAGATCCGCAAGGGCACCCTCTGCTGCCGGATCACCGTCCCCGGCATCCCGGCCAGGCTCCCGGATGTGGACCTCCTGACGCTGCACCTGGGCAAGCGGCTCACCGCCAGCCTGTCAAAGGCCGGCATCAACTCCCTGGCAGACCTCTCCGGACACACGGAGGCCTCCCTCGCCGAGGCCGGCATCCCGGAAAAGGGCATCCAGGATATCCTGGACAAGCTGAACCAGTATCTGGAGGCCAACCCGGTGGAGCCCTTCCCCACCCCGCAGCAGTCTGCCCTTCTCTGCCGCACCGTCTCCGAGATCTCTGAATACACCGGCATCGCGAGGCGGGCTGTGGCCCTCAGCATCGCCGCGCTGGACCTCCCCCTGCCGGACACCGTGGACGAGGCGTACATGGACCGGATCTACGCCCTGTCCAACATCCGCCAGGCAACGGAGAACACCCTGGTGGAGCAATTGCGGCAGGCGGGGGCAGGCTTCTCCAAGTCCGCCCTGCTGAACCGCATGCCCGCCGGCACCGGCATGGACACCCTCAACGAGCTGCTGGATGAACTGGAGGAGCAGGACAAGATCGCCATCACAGGCGGCGTGGTGGAGAGCGCCCCGCCCTCCGCCCTGGACTTCGCCCTGTCCATCCCGGACAGCCGCAGGCGGGAAGTGCTTCTGGGCCGGCTCCGGGGCATCACGCTGGAGGAGATCGGCACCCACTTCGGGATCACCCGGGAGCGGGCCCGCCAGATCACCAAGGCGGTGCTGTCCACCCGGCCGAAACTCCGGGAGGACAAGTACCTGGACATGTTCGGAAAGTACGAGTTCTCCCTGGAGGACTTCACGATGGCCTTCGATGAGCCCCCGGAGAGCTACCGCTACCTGGAGCTGCTGCGCAAGCGCGGTGAGCCGCGGCAGAAGATCCATGAGATGATAGACGATGAGACCATCCCCCTGAAGTACCGCCTGAAGGTGGAGCGGGCGGTGTTCAAAAACTACGTGCTGGTGGACGGCGTGCGGGTACAGCGCTCCAGCGCGGCCCTGGCCCGGCACACGGTGATGCACCACTGCATCGAGCTCACCTCCATGGAGCAGTTCATGGAGAAGTACCGGATGGTCCTGGCCCAGTGCGGCCTGGAGAACGACCCCGCCTTCGACATCGAATCCCGCACCTACGAGAACAAGCTGAACTCCTGCGACTACGCCCTCTGGAACCAGTGGCGCTCCTTCCGCCGGTACATCATGGCCGACTACGACTTCACCCTGCTGCTGGACACCCTGAGCCTGGAGACCCTGGAGGACCAGGAGCTCTCCGCCATGAAGTACTTCCGGGACTACCCGGAGCTCATGAAGCTCTACGACATCCGGGACGAGTACGAGCTCCACAACCTCTTGAAAAAGGTGTGGGACCGGGGGGACCGGGTGCACTTCAAGAAGATGCCCACCATCGAGATCGGCCACCCCAACCGGGACGAACAGGTCCGGGCCCTGCTCATGCAGAACGCCCCCATCAGCAACCTGGACCTGGCGCTGAAGTACGAGGAGCTGTACGGCGCCAAGAGCTTCACCGCCATGATCAACTACTTCAAGTGCATCGACTGCTATCTGGCCAACGGCATGTACCGGATCGACCTGCCAGGCCTGCCCGAGGAGCGCAAACAGCACATGAAGCGCGTGCTCACCGAGGACTTCTACCGGCTCAGCGAGCTGAAGGTGATCTACCTCCAGGAGTTCCCCGGCAGCGACCCCAACGACCTCAACTCCTACGCCTTGAAAGAGCTGGGCTTCCGGATCTACACGGAATACGTGGTGAACCGGCGCTTCCCCAGCGCCACGGCGTACTTCCGGCAGAAGCTGCTGGGAGACGGCGCCGGCTACTCCGATATGCGGGAGGCCGCCCGGCGCTACACCGGCATCGTGGCCTATTCCAGCGAGCTCTACAACATGAAGGCGGACCGGGAGATCGTGGAGTACGAGCCATCGCTGTACGTCAGCGTGGAGCAGCTGGAGGCCCACGGGATCCCCGCCGCCCAGTTGGAGGACTACTGCGCCGCGGTGTGTCAGTTCGCCAAGGACCACGGGCTCAGCTACTTCACGGTTACCAGCCTTCGGACAAACGGCTTCCACCACCCCCTGGAGGACCGGGACTTCCAGGAGTGGTTCTTCTCCTCCCTTCTGACAGAGGACCGGGAGCGCTTCTCCAGCCAGCGCATGGGCAAGACCCGGGTGTTCCGCACCGGAGACCAGGAGGTCCGGCTGGAGGACTTCTTCCGCACCGTGCTGAGCAGCTGCGGCAAGATGGACCTGAACACCTTCCAGACCATCCTCATCCGGGACTACGGCTTCTCCATGCAGCCGGACAAGATCATCACCGTGATCCGCAACTCCGATCTCTATTTCGACCAGGTGGAGCGGGTGATCTACACGGACATCGAGAGCCTGCTGAACAATCTGCGGCCCTGAAAAGTCAATCCAACAACCTCTCCAGCGGAGCCGGACCCGGCAGGGCCCGGCTCCGTTTTGCCCTCCTGGGGCAGCAATCTTCGTCTTTTTGCACAAAATTGCTCTCCGAACTTTGTCTATTCTGCCCGGTTGACGCCTGTATACCCATCTGCTATAATCCGGATTGTAAGGTAAACAAGCGTATACCCAAAGAAGGAGGCGTGTCCCTGTGAAAACCGAGCTCTCAGACGGCGAGTGGACCCTGATGAAAGTGCTGTGGGAGCAGTCTCCCCGCACCATCATGCAGCTCACCGCGGCCCTGAAAGAGACCACCGGCTGGTCCAAGAACGTGGTGATCACCATGCTGGGCCGGCTGGAGAACAAGGGGGCGGTAGAAGCGGGCAGCAACGGAAAGGCCCGGCTCTACTACCCCATCCTGGACCGCCAGGACGCCGCCCGCCGGGAGACGGACCGGTTTCTGGACCGGGTCTTCAGCGGCCGGGTGGGTGTGATGCTGAACACCATGCTGGACAGCCGCTCCCTCAGCCAGGAGGAGTTTGACGAGCTCTCCTCCATCCTGGAGAGGGCCCGGGAGCAGCAGAAAGACGCCTGAGCCCGGCCCCCATCGCACATCCTCAGCCCGAAGCGAATGAATCGATCAGGAGGGATTTCTCATGCTGGAACATGTCATCACCGCTTCCGTACTCATCCTGGCTCTTCTGGTTGTCCGGAAGCTCTTCTGGAACACCCTGTCCCGCCGGGTGCAGTACGCCCTCTGGGGGCTGGTCCTGCTGCGGCTGTTGATCCCCTGGAACCTCCCCGCCGCCCAGTTCTCCGTCCTGAACGCCGCAGCCCCGGTGCAGCAGGCGGTGGAGCAGCGGCTGAACCCCCAGGAGATCTCCAGACCCAATACCCAGGGCTCGCCCAATACACAGGGCGGCACGGAGATGCAGGCCCCGGCCGCGGCGCCCAACGTCAGCACAGCCCAGGCGGGCAATCCCAGTTCTCAAACTGCCCCGGCGGTGGCCCCGACCATCCATCCCCAGGTCTCCCCCGCCCTGTCCCTCACCGATGTGCTCTTTGGCGTCTGGGTCTCCGGGGTGATCGCCCTGGCCCTCTTCTTCGCCCTCACCAATCTCCGCTTTGCCCTTCGGGTCCTGGGCTGCCGGAAGCTGTACCGGGAGAAGTCCCCCGGACATCCGGCGGTGTACCTGGTGCCGGAGAAGGCCGTGCCATCGCCCTGCCTCTTTGGCAGCGCGATCTACGTCACCCCTACCGTGCTCGCAGACCCGGAGCGGCTCCGCATGGTCCTGCTCCACGAGGAAACCCACGCCCGGCACTGGGACCCCCTGTGGTCTCTCCTTCGCTGCCTCTGCCTCACGATCTGGTGGTTTAACCCCCTGGTGTGGGCGGCCGCCATCTCCTCCCGGACAGACTGCGAGTTGGCCTGCGATGAGTCCGTCCTGCGCCATCTCAACGGTGAGGACAGCTACCAATACGGCCAGACCCTGTTGTCTCTCGTCCATGTGAACGGCGCCGGCAATCCCCTCTGCGCCGCCACCGCCATGAGCGCAGGTGCCAGGCAGCTGAAGGAGCGGATCCACCGCATCGTCCGTCCCCGGCAGGTGGCAGCTGCCACGCTGGCGGTGCTTCTCCTGACCTGCACCATCGGCGCCTGCACCTTCACCGGCGGCACCGCCAGTCTAGCCATAAAGCCGGCCTCCCCCGATGATGCAGATACCCGCACGCTCTCAGACCAGGAGATCCGCTGGTTCAACGAGGTCTTCTTCAATGGGGAGGGCGGTATCAACATCCACAACCAGTTTGCCAATCCCCTCAACCTCTATGAGAAACCCCAGGACATCAATCTCTTCGACCTCCTCTACGTCCACGGCTATGGCCAGGTCCCGGCCGAGGAGTATGAGGCGGCCTTCGATGAAGAGGCACCCTCGGAGATCGTCGAATACTGCTGGAAGATCACCCGAGAGCGGATCGACTCCATCCTGCAGGACAACATGGGCCTCACCCTGGACGACACCGCCAAGAATGGCCTGGACAGCTTCGCCTACGCCCCGGCCTATGACGCGTACTACTGGTTCCCCGGCGGCACCAACTGGACTGCAATCGATGTCCAGTACGGCACCCAGACCGGCAACCAGGTCACCCTGTACCACTACAGCGACTTTGACGTTTCCGGCTGGTATGCGGTTACCCTGGAGGGCCAGGCGGACGGCAGCTGGCACTTCCTCTCCAATGTCGCCTGCGATGCCCCGGCCATTCCCGTGCAGCTGCCAGATCAGGAACCCATCGCCTCCATTCCTCTGGGCGATCTCACCCCCTATGAGGCCCCGGCGCTCTCCCTCACCCCAGCCCCGGATGGCACGGAATACATGGGATCCGGCTGGTCTCTCGCCCTCGGCCCCGGCGGCACCCGCACAAGCTTCGCCGTATACCGGACCCCGGACGGCACCTTCCACGCCGGGATCTCCCAGGCAGACGCCTCTGGGGAGGACGGCCCGGCCTCCCTCTTCCTGGACTTCTCCGATGACAGCGCCAGCCTGCAGTGGTTTTCCGGCCTGGCCGGCGACATACAGGGCATCCAGGCCACATACCACGCCCCCTCTTACCAGGGGGACCCCACTATGCGGACAGACTATATCACCGTCCGGGAAGACGGCACCCCGGTGTTGCTGGCGCGGACAGACTGGACCGGGACAGCACCCTTCCTGCGGGACGTGAACGGAGACGGCGTCTCGGACATCGCCGCAGACGGTGCAGTCTTCCTGGCCCGAGATGGGGCGCTCTGCCGGGTGGACATGGACGGTTTGCTCCAGACCGCCTTGCCGGAGATCACCTTTTGGGGTGCCCCCGGCTCCTGGGATCCGGAGAGCCGGCTGTACAGCGACATAGGCGCAACGGCCGATGACGTGCAGTGCATCCGCACCGCGGCCATCGTGGAAGACACCCTGCAGATCTGGGGAGACATCCGCGCCTGGTCTGATCACATGCCGGCGGGCACTGCAGACCGCGTCCCGGAGGACGTGATCGCAACAGCCAAAGACTGGCTCAGCAACCGGTACCTCACGCCCCAGGAGGACGGCACCTGGCGCTTCCCGGACGGCGAGGGCCTGAAGCCCGCGGACGACTGGCGCCTGGAGTCTTTCGGCGAGGGCAAGACCTGGTACGCCGGCGATGAGACCTTCGAGGGCTGGTGCATCACCTTTGGCGCCCACGTTGCGGACCCGGAGAGTCTGTTTCTGGTGGGAGACCAGTACATGGAGGAGGACAACTGGGCCCACATCGGCCGGGTTTGGCTGCTCTTCCGCCTGGACGGGGACACCAGAACCTTCCTCACCACAGACCGCATGGGGAACGATGAGGACCCGGGATGGGCAGACTTCCTGCTGTCCATCAGCGAAGCCCAGAAGACCTCTGCCAGCATCACCCGGAACTGAACGAACTCAGGGGCCCGGAACCATACGGTTCCGGGCCCCTGTCTGTCTCACGATGCAGTTGGAATGGCACGCGCTCAGAGCATGCCGGCAAAGAACGTCCCGTACGAGAAGAGGATGTCCGCCAGGAAGAGCCCCAGCAGTCCGAAGGCCGCGGTGAGAAATGCCTTGCGGGGCACCCGGTCTGCGATGGCTTTCAAGGCCGGTACCATGCCGTATACCACCAGGCAACCGCTGGCGGCAAAGACCAGGACGGAGCGGAGGCAGATGTATCCCCCGATGTTGCCCCAATTCCAGATCTCGGTGTTGTAGTCCCAGAGGCGAAGGCCATCGAAAAAGGTGAAGAGGAACCAGCCCACGGCGAACTCCACCACGCCCGCGATGACGCCGCTGGCCAGGAACACGGCGATGGGCCTCTCCCGGAGCCGCCAGACCAGCAGCAGGATCAGCAAGCCGCCCACGGCGTAGATGGGCAGCCACGGGCCAAAGCCCTGGCCGCGCTTGATAAACTCTCCCCGGTCTATGCGGTAGAAGAAGATCTCGTAAATCCAGCCCAGCACGCCGCACCACACGAAGAGGGCGCTGAGCATGGCCGCCGCCCGGATTCGATCGGTTGTCTCCGTCTGCACAAATATCCACCCTTTCGGCGCGACAATTTCCCGAAAGCTGCTGAAACTGCCGCAATGATCCGCTCTGTTCTCCCGCTCATCATACCAGAGTTAGGCGGAAATGTCTACCAGCAGGTCTAACATTCGCAGTGCGTTATCCTTTAGCAAAGCACAGATGTGCCCAAATTCTTTGCCCTTTCCCATTCGCGCATGTCCAAAGCCAAGCCTTTCAACATTTTCTTTTAATACTCATTTTATCTAAATATTTACAACCTTCCTTCTGCTGGGCATATACAAAGCTGCGCGTTTTCAAAAGGAAAGGCGCCGGAATTTCTGATTTTGCAGAAATCCTTCTGATTTTCCGGTTGACTTTAGCGCAATAAAACCCTAAAATACTCCCCGAAGTGTCTGGCTGTCTGAGTGGCCTTCCCAGCTCGGAATGCCAGAGCAGCGCAATGGCTGAGGCATCTCAGCCAAGCACAAAAACGAAGGGAGAACGATCACATGAGAAAACACCTGAACCGTCTTATGGCAATTCTGGTTGCCGCGGCACTGCTGTTTTCCACCACCGCCCTGGCGGCATCTGCCGCGGACAGCGAGGACAGCTATGTCACGGACCAGGCTGAGGCCGCCCAGAAGCTGTATGATCTGGGTCTGATGTCCGGCGTGGCCACCAACCCGGACGGCACACCGGACCTCGGCCTGGATCGAAACCTGACCCGCATTGAGGCCATCACCATGCTGGTAAAGCTGCTGGGTCACGAAAAAGATGCCGAGGCGTATGAGAAAGCCTCCAAATACGAGAAGCATCGTTTTGAAGATGTCCCGGACTGGGCAGACAACATTGTCTCCTATGCCTATGGCAGCGGCCTGACAGCGGGAACCTCTGAGACCACATTCGGCAGCGAGACCCAGATGACCGCCACTCAGTACCTCACCTTCCTGCTGAAGGCCATCGGCTACATCTCCGGCGCGGACTTTGCCTGGAATGAGGCCGCCGCTCTCACCGATCAGTTGGGCATCACCAAAGGGGAGTTCACCGGCAGCGAACAGATCACCCGGGGTGACCTCGCGGTCTTCACCTGCAACGCCCTGGGCGCCGAATATAAGGACGGCAGCGGCACCCTGTTGGAGCACATCCAGGCCCATGTGGAATATTCGATTTCTGACGGCGTGCTCTATATCACAGGAGAAGGCCCCATGCCGGATTACTTCATCGGGTTCGGCTATGATTCCCGCCCCTGGTCTGAGGATATGCATAACAGCACGGAGCGCATCAGTAAGGTCGTGGTAGGGGACGGCATCACCTCCATCGGGAGTTATGCCTTAAGCAAATTCCCCTCTTCAGTCACCATCGAGCTTCCAGAAGGAATTTGCTCCATTGGAGACTATGCGTTTTATGATAGTATGTACATGTCCGATCTTACAATTCCTTCCACTGTACGGCACATCGGCAACTCCGCTTTCCTTTGGTGCAGGTTTCTGAATGAGATCGTGTTGCCGGAGGGACTGGAGCGCATTGAGCCCCATGTCTTCGACAACACAAACTTGAGGGAGGTCTCAATTCCGAGCACCCTCACTTACATTGGAGAATATGCATTTGCGACATCCTCTCTCAATGCCATCAACATTCCCGCATCTCTGACGTATATCGATCCTCTCGCGTTTTACGGAACCCCGGGACCGGTGACCTTCACCGTAGATCCCGCGAACCCCGTGTACAGTTCTGTGGACAATGGTCCGATCCTCCTCAAAGGCGATGGCGAGATGATATTCTATCCATCCGCGTACTCCGGAGACATCGTGATCCCCGACTACGTCAAGCAAATCAATTATGAGTTCAACGAGCCTATTTACACCATGCCGGTAACCAGCTTCACCATTCCGGCCACCGTAACCGCTATTATACCCGGTGCATTTGGCCGTACCAGCGTCACAGACATCTATTATGCCGGCACCGAGGACCAGTGGGCGGCGATCACCTCTGCAGGCGCTGTCTGCGATGAGGACGTCACGATCCACTACAACTCCACCGGGAAGTAATTCCCGAGGCAGGCAACACAATCCACAACACAGCGCCGGGCGGCACGCAATGTGTGCCGCCCGGCGCTGTGATTCTGTCTCAGGGATTCGCTTGGCTTACACCTTCACCATCATATGGATCAGGTTCTCCATCAGGGCGGCCGCCTGTGCGCGGGTGGCATCGCCCTGCGGGTTGATGGTGTTGTCTCCGGTGCCGCTCACGAGGCCGGAGCCGATGGCCCACTGCATGGCCTCTTTGGCCCAGGAGGACACGGTATCCGCATCCTTGAAGTTCTTCAGGTTGTCCTTTGCGGTGGTGTCCAGTCCGATGGCCTTTGCGTAGTTGTACACCATGGTGAAGTACTGCTCCCGGGTGATCACATCCGCGGGGCCGAAGTCACCATTGCCGTACCCGCTGACAATGCCCTTGCCGCTGGCCCAGGCGATGGCATCGGCATACCAGGCCCCCTCAGCCACGTCATCGAACTCGGCGATGTCCGCCGGATCCTCCTGGTTTTCGATCTTCCAGAGGACGGTGACCGTCATGGCACGGTCCAGCTTCATGTCCGGGGCAAAGACCGGCTCCGTTGTGCTGACGCCGCTGAAGAGGTTGTGGCTGGAGGCGAAGTCCACGGCATCCGAATACCAGCTGCTGTCTGCCACATCGTTGAACTTGACCTCATTGTCTATGACTTTCACGGTGGCGCTGCCGTCCAACAAGACATAGGCTTTGCCGTCTACCACCACAGATTTGGTGATGATGGTCTCGTTTCCGTCCTTGTCCACCTTCACTGCCACCTGGCCATCTCCCAGATTCAGCACTGCGTGAATGCCGCCATCTACGGTCTCAACTACCTTATCGTCCTTCGTGATGGTGACCTCAATGGCGTCCTTTACGTCCTCGCTCTTGGCAAGGGTTACGGCCACGGTCTTGCCATCACTGAGGTGCGTCACCGCCTTGTTGGGCAGTGTAACGTTGCCCAGAGGCGTTTCCACACGGACACTCACCTTCTCGGTCTTTGCCAACTCAGACAACATGTCGCCGGGCATGGCCACCTGGCAACTGGAGACGCCCTCCGGTACCTTCGGTGCGAGCACGACTGTGTCGCTGTCGTTGCGCTCCACCTGCTCCAAAATGGCCTTGCTCATGTCGCTGGACACCACCGCTGTGGCAACGCCATCCTTCACGGTAGCGGCAGGCTTGCCGGTAGTCTCGGTGCTCACCTCATTGCCCACCGTGACGTCATCCGTTGTGACACTGGGATCCGCTGTAGGGGCGGGAGCAGGGGTGACAGGGGTTACGGGAATGGGCTCGGAGCTTGGGGCACTGGTCCGCTCCGGGGCTGGTGCACTTGTCTGCACTGGGCCAGGAGCGCTGGTCCACCCTGGACCGGGGGCAGTAGTCTGCTCCGGGGCTGGCGTAGTAGTCTGCTCTGGGGCGGGAGTTGTGGTCTGCTCCGGGGTAGGAGTGGGATCTGTTCCCGGCGGCACGTAGGTAGTGGTCCGCGCTGTAACCGTGAAGTCGTATCCCTTGTTGTTCTCTGCCACGTTACCGTTGTCGTCCGGGTCCACAGTGGTGTTGGTGCTGAACTCCTTCACGGAGATCGTGAAGGTAATGTCAGTAGAGACCTTGGCGGTAAAGGCCGCTGTGAGCACCTGACCCGTGGGCACGGCTGTCCGGGAGGCAAATCCCAACTCGATCTCGCCGAGCTTTCCGGTGTCCAAAGAGGTGAGTTCTGCTGCGGTAAGGCTGTCTCCCAGGTTGGCAGAGTTCAGTACTACCTCAGAGGTGTTGTATGTGACGGTGATCTGGCCAGAGTGCAGCCCAGCTTCATCCAGGGTGACCTCCAGCCGGACGATGTTGCCGCTCCGGGTGGCCGTGCCGCTGAACGGGCGGCTATTGGCGGCCGTAGAGGGCATGACTAACAGTGCCAAGCAGAGCAGCACTGCGATGTAGGAGAAAATACGTTTCATTGATTCATTCCTCCTCAACTACGAATAGCTTATGTGTCTTTTGTGTTCCATCTTCTGCCGTAACAGTGATTTCGAAAACGCCGTTCTCGTCCGGTCCATCAATGTCGCTCCACGGTTCACATGTTGCTCCATCGCTAGGGATTACCTCGATGTCAGAATAGATTGATATATTCTCTATTACAGTACCTTGCGGTACTTTAACTATCCAGGTACCGTCCTCTTGCTTTTCTGCCTTATATTCTTCGTAATCTACGTCAACAGTGATGCTGACAATCTCGGCATCTGTATAAGCCTTCCGGACTTCAAAGATGTAGCTGACGCCCTCTTCATAAGTGACACCATACTGAATCTCGTATTCTGTAAGCTCTCTCCCAGTGCTATCTGTCCAGTAAAGAACCAGATCATCACCGATATCTAACCCAAGCTCTTCATTTATCTGAGCTGCTGTGGGGAGCATAATGTCGCCATAGGCATCTGGGTAAACGGGATAGAAGATATCCGTGTCATCGGTCAGGTTGTACACAATCAGGCTTTCGCCGGGCTTGCACTCAACCGCTTTCTTCTCACCCCAAATTGCAGTGAAGACGAGACCTTTTTCAAGCGGCGGCAGGTCAGATGGATCTACGGCCTCACCGTTGAGTTCCCAATGGTCAAAGCTCAAGCCATCGGGCGCTTCCCATGAGAGGTCGTTATAGCCGCTATTGATGGCCATTGCAGTGGGGAACGCATCCGAGTATGTCTCTTCAGTGAAGTACAAAGTAACCGGCTCCAGGGTTGTCGCGGTACCGGGATCAAATGTCACGGGGAAGCTGGTCTCATTCAGGCCACTGATATACTCCGCCTTGTTAATGGTGGCGATGAAGTAATCTGTGCCAGTGTTGCCCAGTTCATAGAGCGAACCCTTGGAGTAAATCGGCATATAATTGCTGCCTTGACCTTGCCACTCACGATTTTGTACGTACAGGTACAGCTCATTGTACTGCGACTCAGCGCCTTCCCTGCCGGTATTGAAGTCATAGAGGGAGAAGAAGAACATCGGGCTGGTTGCTACCCCATCTCCACCGCCTGCATCAGGAATGCCGATCTGGCCAGCATAGGAAATGTCGGAGAAGTGATAGGTAATACCCAGGTCGCCATTGAGGAACTTGTCATAGAGCGGGGTTTCCACGAGTTCGCGCACCACAAACACGCTGTAGGTATCCTTACCGGTCTGGAGTTCAATGGCGTCACTGTTCTTACTCATGCCACCACTCATCAGATAGTAATCCTCTCCAAGATCATAGGCTCCTTCTGCATCCTTCTTCACATTGGTGAGCTCATCAATGTACCAGAGCCGTCCCACATTGTCCAGCAGGACCCATGTAGTTGATATCATGAATTGTAGTCATACCCAGAATTCGAAATTTCATGCATTTAAGTTATACCCATATAATAAAGAGG
>CANRFN010000085.1 GCA_947629915.1 uncultured Oscillospiraceae bacterium
CCCCTCGCAGGCCTGGGCGCTACCCCTGTCTATGGGCAATTCTTTTGTGGCAGATGCCGAAAGACTGAATAGATACCGAAAAGCAGGCAAAACAAAAAGTGCAAGGCCGCCCTCCCACGCAGGAGGGTGGCCTCTTGGCATGCTGTATCGTTGTTGGTATTACCCGTGGGCGCGGGTGCGCATTCCGGGCACGATGTGCCGCGGGGGCTGCAGGCCGCCGCTCTTGCACCGTGCGGTTACCCGGCGGATGCAGACGGCGCAGGCGGGCAGCAGGAAGAGATCGGCGCAGAGCCAGGCCACCGGGGAGGCGTAGATGGCGGCGGAGAAGCCCAGGGCGGGGACGAACACCCGTCCAAAGGCAGCCCGGGCCCCCATCTCCATGGCCCCGGAGACGATGGCCAGGGGGCTGAAGCCCATGCCCTGGATGGAGAAGCGCACGATGTTCACCAGGGCCAGGGGGAAGAAGAACGCGGTGAGGTTGCGGACCAGGGCGCTGGTGAGGGTTACCAGCAGCTCCAGCTCCGGCTCGGCGGGGTCCAGGAACAGCATGGCCGCCTGGGGTGCCCAGAGGAACATGGCGCCATAGGCGATGAGGCTGTATCCCAGGCCCAGCAGGGCGCAGTCCCGGATGCCAACGCCCAGCCGCTCCGGCTTGCGGGCGCCGGTATTCTGGCCGCAGTATGCGGCCATGGCGGCGCCCATGGCGTCAAAGGGACAGGCCAGCAGCTGCTGCACCTTGGAGCCGGCGGCCATGGCGGCCACGTAAAGGCTGCCTAGGCCGTTCACAGCAGTCTGCAGAAGGATGGAGCCGATGGCGGTAACCGAATACTGCAGGCCCATGGGGATGCCGTTGCAGCAGAGGTCCACGCAGATCTCCTGGTCCGGCACCAGCTCCACCTTGGCAAAGCGCAGGATGGGGAAGCGGCGGCGGACGTAGAGGAGACACACCACGCCGGACACCAGCTGGGAGATCACGGTGGCCAGGGCCGCGCCGGCCACGCCCAGGTCCGTCCAGAGAATCAAGGCGATGTCCAGGCCGATGTTCAGCACCGAGGACAGGGCCAGGAAGTACACAGGGGTGCGGCTGTCTCCCAGGGAGCGGATGATGCCCGCCAGAAGGTTATACAGGAAGCAGGCCGGGATGCCCAGGAAGATGATGAAAATGTAGCGGTACGAGTCCACGAAGATGTCTGCCGGGGTGTCCATCCAGACCAGGATGCGGCCGCAGAGCACGCAGGTGGCCACGGTGAGCACCAGGGCGAAGACCGCAGACAGGTATACTGCGTTTGCACAGCAGCGGCGCATGCGGCTGTCCTTGCCGGCGCCGATCTCCCGGGCCACCGGCAGGGCAAAGCCGCTGCAGAGGCCGATGCAGAAGCCTAAAATCAGAAAGTTCACCGATCCGGTGGCGCCCACGGCTGCCAATGCCTTGGCACCCAGGAGCTTGCCTACGATCATGGTATCCACCAGATTGTAGAACTGCTGAAACAGCATGCCGAATAGAGTGGGGATCGTAAAGCCCAGAAGCAGCTTCATCGGGCTCCCCTCGGTGAGATTTTTTTGCACGGAAATAGATCCTCCTATGATGTGTTACGGGCACCCGGCGGGAGGGATTGCTCCCGCCGGGCGGTTGCGCATTATAGGCGCCTTTCCTCCCTTTTTCTACGGCCAACCTTCACGATTCTGCGCTCATCCCATCTGAGGTTTTGCAGCGTTTTGCATGCACTTGATGCCATTCCTGCATGATTGGACACAATTTTGCCACAATTCCCGTGCATTTGCACAACTTTTGAAGGCCTGCAGGAGGAGGCCCTCCAGCTGGGAAAGGGACACCTGTCTCAACCATTTTCTCTTGCACACCGGCCCGCAACATGATAGGATAGCCGCCAGAAAAACAGCGAAGGTGATCCCATGGCCCACACGGAAGACCAGGTGCCCAACCACATTGAGGTGCGGGGCGCCCGGGTCCACAATCTGAAACATCTGAACGCGGACATCCCTCTCCACAAGATCGTGGGGATCGCCGGGGTGTCCGGCTCCGGCAAGTCCTCTCTGGCCTTAGGGGTCCTCTATGCAGAGGGCTCCCGGCGCTATCTGGAGTCTCTCTCCACCTATACCCGCCGCCGCATGACCCAGGCCGCCCAGGCAGCGGTGGACGAGGTGCTGTACGTCCCCGCGTCCCTGGCCCTGCACCAGCGCCCCGGGGTGCCCGGCATCCGCAGCACCTTCGGCACCGGCACGGAGCTATTGAACATCCTCCGGCTGATGTTCTCCCGCCTCGCCAGCCACCGCTGCCCCAACGGCCACATGGTGCCCCCGTCCATCAACACGGCGGCAGAGCGGGAGTCCGTCTGTCCGGTGTGCGGGGCCCGCTTTTTCGCCCCGGGGGCGGAGATGCTGTCCTTCAACAGCACCGGCGCCTGTCCCAAGTGCGAGGGCACCGGGGTGGTGCGCACCGTGGACGAGTCCACTCTGGTGCCGGATGAGTCCCTCACCATAGACCAGGGCGCTGTGGCCCCCTGGCAAACGCTGATGTGGTCTCTCATGAAGGACATCTGCCGGGAGATGGGGGTCCGCACCGATGTGCCCTTCCGGGAGCTCACCCCGGAGGAGCGGGACATCGTGTTCCACGGCCCCGCCATCAAGAAGAACATCATCTACCAGAACAAGACCAGCGGCGCCGCCGGGGACATGGACTTCACCTATTTCAACGCCACGTACACCGTAGAGAACGCCCTGTCCAAGGTGAAGGACGAGAAGGGCATGCGCCGGGTGGAGAAGTTCTTAAAGCAGAGCATCTGCCCGGACTGCGGCGGCACACGGCTCAGCGAGGCCGCCCGGGCGCCGAAACTCCGGGGGATCTCCCTGGCAGAGGTCTGCACCCTGCCCCTCTCGGATCTCATCCCCTGGGTGGACGGGGTGCCGGCGTCCCTCCCGGAGGAGATGCGGCCCATGGCGGAGAGCATCTGCGAGTCCTTCCGGCGGGCGGCGAAACGGCTCATGGATCTGGGCCTCTCCTATCTCACCCTGGACCGGGAGGCCTCCACCCTCTCCACCGGGGAGCGGCAGCGGATGCAGCTGGCCCGGGCGGTGCGCAACCGGACCACCGGCGTACTGTACGTCCTGGACGAGCCCACCATCGGCCTGCACCCCTCCAATATGGAAGGGGTCTCCGGGGTGATGGAGGACCTTCTGGCAGACGGCAACTCTGTGATCCTGGTGGACCACGACACCGCCATCCTGAAAAAGGCGGACTGGATCATCGAGATGGGCCCAGAGGCCGGCGCCGGGGGCGGGGAGATCATCGCCCAGGGCACCGTGCCGGAGGTGATGGCCAATCCGGTGTCCCGGATCGGCCCCTTCTTAGCTGGCAAGACGGTGTCCAGCCGGAAGCCAGACATCGCCCCGGGAGAGATGTTCGCCCAAGGCACCATCCGCCTCTCCACCCTGCCCATCCACACGGTACAGCCCCTGGAGGCGAACTTCCCCAAGGGAAGATTGATTGTGGTTACCGGGGTCTCCGGCTCCGGCAAGACCACCATGGTGCTGGAGAGCCTGATCCCCGCACTGGACGCGGAGATCAACGGCAAGCCCATGCCGGACCACATCGTCTCCATCCAGACCGCCGGCATCCGCCAGGTGAAGCTCATAGACGCCACCCCCATCGGCATCAACGTCCGCTCCACCGTGGCCACCTATGCGGACATCCACGACGAGCTCCGCAAGGTGTACGCCCGCACCCCGGACGCCAGGCTGCTGGGGAAGAAGGCGGGGGACTTCTCCTATAACACGGGAGACCTCCGCTGCCCCAACTGCGATGGCACCGGCTCCATCAGCCTGGACGTGCAGTTTCTCCCGGACGTGGACATCCCCTGCCCAGAGTGCAACGGCGCCCGGTACGGCAAACAGGCCTATCTCATCCGCCGCACCCCCAAGAAGGGCGGCGCCGCCCTCTCACTGCCGGAGCTCATGGCGTGCAGCGTGGACGAGGCCTTGGAGGCAACGGCAGATCTGCCCCTGGTCCAGCGGAAGCTCCAGGTTCTCCACGACCTGGGCCTCGGGTACCTCACCCTGGGCGAGGAGACCCCCAGCCTCTCCGGCGGCGAGGCCCAGCGGCTGAAGCTGGCCAGTGAGATGGGCCGGGCCCAGTCCGAGAGCCTCTTTGTCTTCGATGAGCCCACCATCGGCCTGCACCCGCTGGACGTGGCCTCCCTGCTGGAGATCTTCCGCCGCCTCACAGACGCCGGCGCCACGGTGGTGGTGATCGAGCACGACCTGGACGTGATCCGCCAATCGGACTACGTCATCGACATGGGCCCCGGCGGCGGCATCCACGGCGGGCGGATCATCGCATCCGGCACCCCGGAGGAGATCGCCGCCCACCCGGAGAGCGTAACCGGGCGGTATCTCCGCTAAAAACCCGGCAAAAGCCGAAAAAGAGCGCCATACCGCAAGGCATGGCGCTCTTTGCAAGAGAGATAGGTAGGGCTGATCAGAAGGCGATCTCCACCGGGGCTGCGGTGAAGGAGCAGATTTGGGCCTTGCCGTTGTCCAGGGCGAAGACCTCCATCTTGCCATCGTCCTCGCTGTACATGGCCCGGAGGTTGGGGTTGGCCTCCAGCATGGCGGCCTTGGCGGCCCGGCTCTCATCCCGGCGGGCGTCCGCGTTGAGGCGGATCCAGCGGCCATCGGCAGTCATGGAGGAGATCTCCAGGGCGGGATGGGCCATGAGCTGGGCGTATACGGCCTTGGTGTTGGCGGTGATCAGGTACAGCTTCCCCGCATAGGCGCAGACGGCACCAAAGGGGCGGACGTGGGGGTTGCCCTCTGCATCTGCCGTGGCCAGGTAGAAGGTACCGCTGTCCTGCAGGAACTTCAGAATCTCTTCCATAATTACGCATCTCCTTTGAATGTGCACAGGGCTGGCCTGTCTTGCCCCTATCATAGTCCAAGCCCCTGGAAAAAACAAGTCCCGTTTCATGGGCAGACAGCACAGCGCTCTCTTCCCCGCCCCACCAATACTACTTCACCAGGAGGGATCTCCCATGGCCGAATCCAAGGGAAACT
This sequence comes from uncultured Oscillospiraceae bacterium, assembly GCA_947629915.1. Lineage (GTDB taxonomy): Bacteria > Bacillota > Clostridia > Oscillospirales > Oscillospiraceae > Enterenecus. The sequence goes on from CANRFN010000085.1 coordinate 5,068, forward strand.
ACATCATCTTCCCGGGCCAGTCCAACACCTGCCCGATCCTGTATCTCGTGTCCTTTCCGGAGGAGGGCATAGAAGTGCACCGCCTGCTCTGGAAACGCGCCCAGGCAGACTTCACCATGGTCCTCTGCACCGTTCCAGACTGGAACCGGGACCTGTCTCCCTGGCCCGCCCCGGCCCTGGGCAAGGGAGAGGCCTTTGCCGGAGGCGCGGCGCCATACCTCCGCTGGATCCTGGAGGAGGTCTGCCTGTCCGTAGAGAAAGGCCGCACCCCATTGTGGCGAGGCATCGCCGGGTACTCCCTGGCGGGACTCTTCTCCCTCTGGGCTCTCTTCCAGACGGATCACTTTCAGCGGGCTGCCACTGTCTCTGGCTCCCTCTGGTATCCCGGCCTGTTGGACTGGGTGCAAGGCGCAGCCTGCCCAAACATCCCCCAGCGGGTGTACTTCTCCCTGGGGGACAAGGAGGACCGCACCCGGCACCCCCTATTCTCCCAAAACGGCACCAACACCGAAGCGCTCCAGCGACACTTCCAGGAGCTCGGCACCGAGACGGTCTACCTCCGCAACCCCGGCAACCACTACACGGACCCCGCCGGGCGCACGGTCTCCGGCCTGCGCTGGCTGCTGGAGGACCGCCCCAACGTCTGAGAGGCAGCCCTTTCTGTGTCCACGTACCCACACATCCCCCAGAAATCAAGAGAGCACATTGCGGCTGGCCGTGCCCGCCGCAATGTGCTTTTCTGTCTCGTCTGAAATGCTCCGTTCCCGGCTACCAGTCTTTCGCGTCCCACCGGGCCCGCTGGTGCTTGCGGTAGCAGTCCTGACAGAGGCGATAGGGGTAGTGGAGGGGGAGCGGCTTCTTGCAGTCTGCGCAGAAGCGGATGTTGCTCCGGAGCCGGTACACCAGGATCTCGTGGATCATGTCCGCCGCCCGCTCCCGGCAGTCCTGGATGTGGTCCAGGTCTGCGTTGAAGTCGAAGGCGCGGGAGGCGGAGTAATAGAGGTCCAACTTCCGGCAGTACTGCTCCAGCTCCGGGAGGGTGGGATTGTCCTCCGGCACCCCGGGCTGCTCCGGCTCGATGCCGTTCTGCCAGCACTCCACATAGCGGAAGAAAAGCTCCCGGAGCTCCGGATCGGTCTCGTCAAAGGGGATGTTGGCGGCCCGGAGCTCGGTGGCCCGGTCCAGATCAAATCCCTCCCGGCGGATCATGCTGATGATGCTGATATACCGGGACACGTCCATCTTCACAAAGGGCTTCACCGTGGGCATGCGGCTCCACTCCTCTAAAACTTGAAGGAGGTCGAAATCGGCCTGGAGCACCAGGTCCGAGAAGCCCAACACCGCGTGCTCCAGGGGCGGAACCACCGCGTCCAGGCCGTACTGGATCTTGTGGATGTTGTGGGTGGCCCCCACAAAGCCCTTGCTGTACATCCCGTACCGGCCGGCCCGTCCCGCGATCTGCCGGATCTCCTCCGGCTTCAGCTCCCGGGTCTCCACGCCATCGAACTTCTCTGTCTCCATGAAGATCACTCGGCGGATGGGCAGGTTCAAGCCCATGCCGATGGCGTCTGTGGATACCACATACTGCATGTCTCCCTTGAGAAAGCCCTCCATCTGCCGGCGGCGGGCGCCGTACGGCAGGGCCCCGTAGATGATGGCGGGCTCTTTTCCGCTCTGGCGCAGGTCCTCCGCCACGCTGAGCACCCCCACCTTGGAGAAGGTGATGAGGGCGTCTCCCGGCTGGACCCGGTGGAAGTCCACGTTGTGGTTCATGCAGATCAGGGGCACCTTGCGCTCGTGGTGCACCACCTCGATCTTGTCCCCGCAGCTCTCCACCAGGGAGACCAGCAGTTTCTCCGCCTCCGGGGCGGCACAGAGGTGCACCTCCGGGGCCAGCACGCCCAAAATGGCACGGGTCCAGGCATAGCCCCGCTGCCGGTCCTGGATCATCTGGCACTCATCGATCACGGCCACATCGTAGCGGGTGTGAAGTTCCAGCTTCTCCGCGGTGGAGGCCACATGGGTGTCCCCCTCCCGGAGGTCTTCCTCCTCCCCCGTGGCAAGGCCGCAGGCCACCCCGGCGTCCAGGAGGTACTCCTGGGCCTCCAGGGCCAGCAGGCGCAGCGGCCCCAGGTACACGCCGGTCTGGGCCCGGATCAGCCGCTGGAAGCACTCATAGGTCTTGCCGGTGTTGGTGCCGCCCACATGGAGGACAAACCGGCGGCGCATGGCCCGGGCCTCCGGGTACTCGTCCTTGGGGTCCAGGGCCAGCAGCGCACTGAGGCTGGTGCGGATGGCCTGGGGCACATACCACACCGCCCAGATGGTCTGGAGGTTCTCCTGCAGCAGCATATGGATGGGAAAGCCCTTGGCGGTGAGGGCGGCCATGGGATCCGTGTCCGGCCGGTCCTTGGAGAAGTGCTGCAGCACCGCCTCTGCGGTGGTGAGGAGCACGGCGGCGTAGTGCTCATAGAGCCGTGCGGTGAGGGGCGCCCGCAGGTTTCGGCTGAGCCAGTACCCGCTGCGGGCCAGGGAGGTGAGCCGCCGGGGTGCCTCCTCCGGCTGGGGGCTCCGCTCCATGGCGAGAAACTCCCCCACCCAGTTGGCCATGCTCTTCCAGCGGCGGTTGTCTTCCGTCTGGACGTGGTCCAGCACCGCCCTGTGATAGAAGGAGGCCAGCTTCCAGGCGGCGGTGTCTGTCTTGGGCAGCCGGCGCCACGCCTCCCGGAGGCAGGCCTTCACGTCCTCCGTGGGCTGAATCCGCGGGGGCTTCTGCGGCGCCTGCGCCTTGGGCGGCTGCTCCTGCTGGGCGGGCTTCGGCTGCTCTTTGGGCTGCCGCTGCACCCTCTCCTTCTGGAAGGCCTCGGTCTGCTCGGCGGGCTTGATGTCGTCCCATCTCCAGTACGCCCGGCCGGCGCCCCGGGTGTCCTCGGTGGGCGGAGGCAGCAGCTCCTGGATCAGTTCAGCCGTCCAGCCCCGGCGCTCCAAATCTCTCCGGGTCCAACCCCGCTGTCTTCCCATGTCTCTGCCTCCTCTCTCCCGTATTATGCCCGTTTCCAGGCGCACAATGCCCGGCCTGCCCTCTCAGGCGGGCCGGGCTCATATCAACTCTCTCAGCGGTTCTGCTCCCGGAAGACGATGGTGCCGTCCTCGCTCATCGCATCGATGATAGCCAGGGACTCCAGCTGATATCCCTTCTCCCGGATCAGGGCGCCGCCTCTCTGGAAGCCCTTCTCAATGGCGATGCCAATGCCCTCTACGGTGGCGCCGGAGTCCTTCACCAGGTCCAGCAGGCCCATCAGGGCGCAGCCGTTGGCCAGAAAGTCGTCGATGATGAGCACATGGTCCTCCGGCCCCAGGTACTTCTTGGAGACGATGACATCGAAGACCTTGTTGTGGGTGAAGGACTGGATCTTGGTGGTGTAGTTGTCGTCATCCAGGTTGATGCTCTTGGCCTTCTTGGCGAACACCACGGGCACGTTGAACTCCCGGGCCACCACCACCGCAATGGCGATGCCGCTGGTCTCGATGGTGAGGATCTTATTGATGGGCTTGCCTGCAAAGAGGCGCTTCCACTCCATGGCCATCTCCTCAAAGAGGTCTGCGTCCAGCTGGTGGTTGAGGAAGCTGTCTACCTTCAGCACATTCCCAGCCCGGACAATGCCGTCTTTTCGGATGCGATCTTCCAGTACCTTCATCCGTATCGTCTCCTTCGCTCTCCCGCAGTTTGGGGGCCTTCGATCCCAGCGGCCCTCAATTGCAGAAAAAAGATGGCTGTATCCTACCACAGGCGCGGGGAAAAGGCAATCCGGCCCAGCGGGAAAAATCCACAAAAAAGCCCACAAAAAGGCCGGGCGGGCTTCTCAAACGGAGAAGCCCGCCCGGCCTTTTCCCGCTCTGAAGGAAATCGCGGCAGATATGAAAGCCTTCATAAAAAAGGCGAGGCCATCTGTTGCCCCAGACAGCCCCGTTCGTGAGAAAGACGCGCAAGGGTCTGACTCCAATGCTGAATAAGCCTCAAACCTTTGCCGGTGCCATTATATGCCCTGTGAGGCTGTCTGTCAACAAGATTTTGAATTTTCGTTCCTATCAGAAAGCCCGAATTCAGAAAGCCGCTTTACAGGTTCATTAAAATATTTAACATTCCGTTAAATGTTTTAATTCTGGGTTTTATCGTGTTTCAAAAGGCTTCCGCGGACTTCTGTATGTTAGCGTCAGCGCAGGGATAGGGCCCAAATTCGCAATACCATCACAGGCACTCTCTAGCACTTTCCCAATCGGATTGCGCAACGGGTCAAGCCTCCGAAAGGAGGTGAAAACTATAGACGAGGTAGTCAACGTCTTATTAGTGATGGCTGCCGTTGCCACCATCATCGGGGTGTACCCCACCCTGAAGGTGATCGCCGCAGATATGAAAGCCTTCATAAAAAAGACGAGGCCATCTGTAGCCGCAGACAGCCCCGTTCGTGAGAAAGACGCGCAAGGGTCTGACTCCACAGGCGATGAATAAACCCTATCCCTCTGCTGACGGCCCCTATGATACTCCTTTTGGCGAGTAATGTCAAGCAGATTTTCAAAGATTTTTATTCCTTTCAAGAGGTCAGAAATCAGAGAGCATCTCTCCAAGTTCATTAAGATATTTAACATTTCGATAAATATTTTAATTCAAATTTCTAGGGTTTATCGTGTTTCAAAAGGCCTCCGCCGCCACTTGTAATACAATTTTCCCTGCCAGCTGCTGCCCCTTCCGCGGGAAAGCCCTTGTCCTGCCTGGGTTTTCTCTTTCTGATCACAGATGCAACATTGGAATTTTGTATGACATTTTACCGTCTTTTTGCGATCCGTGCTATCCGCGTCATTTTCCAATTTTCTTGTTGACATCCCAGGCCAGATGGTTTATAATCTGAGAGGCGCCAGCACAGGGAAAGGGCTCAAAATCGCAATTCCATCAAAGGCATTTCTCTGTAGCACTTTCCTCATCGGATTGCGCAACGGGTCAAGCCTCCGAAAGGAGGTGAAAATTATGGACGAGGTAGTCAACGTCTTATTAGTGATGGCTGCCGTTGCCACCATCATCGGGGTGTACCCCACCCTGAAGATGATCGCAGCGGATCTCAAGGCCTTCATAAAAAAGACGAGGCCATCTGCGGCAACAGACAGCCCCGTTAATGAGAAAGACTCGCAAGGGTCTGACTCGCAAGCTGAATAAGCCTTAACCCTTTGCTGGCGCCATTATATACCCTGGGAGGCTGTCTGTCAACAGGATTTTCAAGTTTTTCGGCAAGTGCCAAAAACTACCAGAAGTTCTCTGGAATTGCAGGCATTCGCCAGCGATCTCGGGACGCGAATCACCGAGCCATTGACTCAGCCGCAAACCCACAACGAAAAACAGAGATAGAGACCCCCTCACGCAGCACCAGACGCGTGAGGGGGTTCTTTTGTCTTCTCCCACATCCCAATGGGCCCCCGAACACAACACCATGGTCAGGAACGTGCCACGCTCCCTCTGCCCAGGCCACATGAGAGCGTGCTGTCTGCCGGCGTTTTCCCCATTCTCTCGCATTTTGTTATACAACTTCAAGATTTTTCGGCGTTTCCGGTTATATTGTAATACGATTTTCCTTGTAAAAATGTAATACAATATTCCTTTCAGCCTTCTCTTGACGCCTGTCATCCCAGATGTTATAATTTCAGACGTGTTCCATTTCACCAATTCACACAATGGGAGGTGTTAGCATGAAGATCCTGGACACATTCATGCACAGCAAACTCTGGAAAGCCATGGTTCTCCTGGCGTGCATCGGCAAGATCAGTGCAGCCGCTGCGCTCTTCACCGCGGCCATCTCCGCCATCCAGAGAGGCGATGAGGACTGGTGGACCAAGCTGCCCGAGACCTGGAACAGGATCGCCTGAGGCGGCCGTCCCCCCACACAGGCCAGCGAGGAGGTGAGTCCTATGATGGCCCTGCTGATCGCCCTGGACAGCCTGGCAAACCTCTGCGTCATCTACATCGGCGTCCACTACATCCTCACAGACATCGCCGCCATGAAGCGCGGTGAGGACTGGTGGAGCACGCCCTTATCCAGATGATGCCCACTCCACTGTCCCAGGACAGAAATAGCCGCGCAGATCCCCCGCAAGGGGGAATCTGCGCGGCTATTGTACTGTCTCAGCCCAGGATCTCGGCCGCCTTGGCCAGGTGCTCCCGAATGCCGATGTGCTGCGGGCAGGCCTCTTCGCACTTGCCGCACTTCACGCACTGATCCGGGCGCTTCTTGCCCTTGCCGTCTACCCGCCAGCCCATCTGCTGGAGCATGGCGCCCTTGCCGAACTTGGTGTACTGGTTCAGGGCCGCCAGGGTGCCGGAGATGCCGATCTCCATGGGACACACCTTGGCGCAGTAGTCGCAAGAGGTGCAGGGGATCACAGGCAGGGTGTTCAACACCTCGGTGGCCTTGCGGATCACCGCCTGCTGGTCCTCGGTGAGGGCGGTGAAGCCCTGCATGGTGGCCAGGTTGTCCTCCATCTGGGCCACGCTGCTCATGCCGGAGAGCACCGTGATGATGCCCTCCAGGCTGGCGGCATACCGCACGGCCCAGGAGGCGGGGGACACATCGGGTTCCGCCGCCTTCAGCACTTCCTGCACCTCCGGCGCGGGATCGGCCAGCATGCCGCCCTTCACAGGCTCCATCACAATCACCGGCTTGCCGTGGACCCGGGCCACCTCGTAGTTTGCCCGAGACTGGATGCGGGGGTTGTCCCAGTCCGCGTAGTTGATCTGCAGCTGGACAAACTCCATCTCCGGATGGGCGTTGAGAATGGCCTCCAGCTCCTCCGGCGTGGAGTGGAAGGAGAACCCCACATGCTTGATGAGGCCCTTTGCCTTCTGCTCCTGGGCCCAGTCCCACATTCCGAACTTGTCGAAGGCGGCGGTGCGGTTCTCCCCCAGGTTGTGCAGCAAGTAGAAGTCGAAATAGCCGGCGCCGGTGCGCTGCAGGGAGGTCTCAAACTGGCCAATGGCCTCCTCCCGGGTCTCGCACTTGATCCAGCAGGCGTTCTTGGTGGCCAGCTGGTACTTCTCCCGGGGATAGCGCTCCACCAGGGCCTGGCGAATGGCGTCCTCGCTGCCGCCGTACGCCCAGGCGGTGTCAAAATAGGTGTAGCCGGCGTCCAGGAACTTGTCCACCATCACCTTTACCTGCTCTACGTCGATGACCCCGTCCTTCTGCGGCAGCCGCATCAGGCCGAACCCCAGTTTCTTGATGTCCTGTCCCAAATAGCCCATGTGCTTCGATCCTTTCTCTCGTGATAGATTACACACAATCCTTCAAAGTTGTCTTGCACCGTTTTTTCCTGCATTATAGGACAAGCGATGCAAATTCAGGGCAAATACGTGCTCTTTTATCCGTCTGATATCAGTATACAGCAGGACTTGGCGCATTGCAAGCACAATTTGAAGGGGCCGCCCGGCGTTTTGCCGGGCGGCCCCCCATCTCAGGAATCTTGCGTTGTCTTAGAAGGCCTCCAGCACGTTGGCCATATTGGTGTAGATGGCGGCCATGGCGTCCCGGGTGATGTCCCCGGCGCCGTCAAAACCGTTGCCAGTGCCGCTGATGATCCCCATGGCGTAGCAGGTGATCACCGCAGTCTGGTATGCCGCGGGCACGCTGTTCAGATCGCGAATGGTGCTCGCCGTTGCCTCCAGCTTCGTCTGCTCCGGCAGCTCCTCTCCCAGGTCCAGCATCAGGTTGTACACCATCATGGCCATCTCACTGCGGGTGGCCGTGGCGGCCTGGTCTGTGATATCCATGCGGTTGTAGATGCCGTGTTCCTCCAGCACCTCCACCTGGCGGCTGTACCAGTTGGTGGCGGTCTTCTCCGCCACCGCATCCGGATAGGCCGCGTTGGCCAGCATCACGGAGAACTGGGCCAGAGTGACGGTGCCGCCGGGGGTGAAGAGCAGATTGCCCTCTGCATCGGTGCCGGTACCCGCCACCACGTTGTGCCGGTATGCGTTCTGGACGTGGTCATAGGCCCAGTTTCCCTGGGGCACGTCTGCAAACTGGGGCTCGTCCGGGATGATCTTCACAGTGCGCAGGCCCCGCTCCCCCAGGATGTAGAAGACGGGCATGCTCTCGCTGGTGACGTACCACACCGCCTCGCCGTTCACCGCGATGGGCTGGCAGTCTGAGAGGGCGCCGGCCACGGTGCGCACGGAGCCGATGATCTGTCCCTCCCCGTCCACAAACGCGTAGGAGAGGTTGTCCTTGGTGATGTCCGCCAGGTCGTAGACCTGCCAGAGCACCAGGAAGCGGTTCAAGTCCAGCTGCACCATCTGCGGGGTGGAGGTGGTAGTGGTGCCGTCTGTGGGGTACTCTGTGAGGGAGATGCTGGTGCCGAGGTACGGCAAGTCATCGCCCTTCTGCAGGCTTCCCTTGTCCTCTTTCGCCAGAGCCCCCACCTTCACGTTTCGCACCGTCTGCTGCTTTCCGGTCTGTCCGTCCAGGTTGTATGCCACCAGGTAGTGGGAGTTGGAGATGCCAAAGCCGCCCACCGAGCCGCCGGTGTAGCTGTCTCCAGCCTCCCCGGCAAAGTGGCAGAGGGAGCCGCCCTCCACGCCATACGCAGTGAAGTCCATCTCTCCCGCCTTCAGGACATACCGCATCAGCACCAGATCCCGGGGCGCACTGTCTCCGTGGTCCAGGGTGATGATGCCGCCGTCATCGTCAATCGCAATGAACTGGTTGTATGAGTGGGACACGTACCCATCGGAGAGCGTTGCCACCTTTTTGCTCACATCTCCCACTTCCATGGTGGTCTCATCCACGCTGAAGGTGAGGTTGGTCTGGCGGCGTGTCCGATCGCCGGGGACATACATCTCGTGGCAGGTGCGCACATAGAGGCATTGCATAGCCTCGGCCATGCGGCAGGAGCCGGATTTGAACATCTCTATCGTGTTTGTCCCCTGCAGGGAGCACGCCCCCTGGCGCACCCAGTCCTTGGAGTACTTCACCACCCGGCACACCTCTTTGAAGCTGCTCTCATCGGGGTTGGTGTCTCCGAACACCAGGAAGTTGTACCGGGCCCCGGCGAAGAAGCCGCCGAAGATGGGCAGCTCCATGGGCACCGTGCGGGAGGAGAGGAGGGAGAAGTTCTCGCTGTACTCCTCCACGATGATGGTGTTCTGCTGGTCCCGGGTGGCCTCTACCCGCACCAGGGTGTTGTCGTCCCCCGCGTAGAGGAAGGAGTGCATGGGCTCGCTCCAGGTGCCATAGCTCTGTCTTCCCTTGTTGTCTGAGACCGCAGCCGTGAGGGCGTTCTCTGCCCACGCCGTTCCCATGAGGCCAGCTGCCATGCAGAGCGCCAGCAGCAGTGCCAGTATCCGTCTTGCCATACAATCCGCATCCTTTCAAAACAGGTTTGCCGCCGATTGCGGCTCTGCTCTCATGGTATCGCAGCCGGGCATTTGCTGCAAGGCCTTTCTTTCCAATAATCGTGGATTTTTCTCTTGACAGCCCCTCGCCCCCTCTGGTACCATGCTCTCTGTTCCCAGGGACTGCCAAATAGATTTCCGCGGCCCCCAATTCACACTCCAGGAAGGTGGTTTTCATGACACCGGCCACACGGGTAACCCTGATCGCGGAGGACGGCCTGCGCTTTTTCGGCGAGGGCCCATGCCGCCTCCTGCGAGGGGTACAGGAGACCGGCTCTCTGCGGGCGGCCGCGGGACGCATGGGTCTTGCCTACACGAAGGCCTTGAAAATCCTCCGCCGGGCCGAGGAAGTCACCGGATATCCCCTCGTCATCTCCACCGTTGGGGGCAAGGGAGGCGGCGGAAGTGTGGTCTCCCCGGAGGGGCTCACCCTTCTGGAGCAGTATGAGCGCTTTCGGGACACCTGCAGGCGGGAAAATGCCCGCGCCTTCCGGGACGTCTTTCGGCGGGAGGTGCCCCAGGTGGCGGCGGTGATCATGGCCTCCGGGCTGGGCAAGCGCTTTCAGCAGGAGGGCACCCCCTGGCAAAATAAACTGCTGCAGGACTTCTGCGGCGCTCCCCTGCTCTCCCGGATCCTGGACAGCACCGATGCCCTCCCCCTCTCCGCGAGAGCGGTAGTTACCCGAGACAGTGCGGTGGCGGAGTACACCCGGCAGCGGGGCATCCACACCGTCCTCCACGATCTCCCCCACCGCAGCGACACCGTCCGCCTGGGGTTGGAGCGGGTATTGGCCCTCTCCCTGTACGAGCCGGATGGGGTATTGTTCTGCCCGGGAGATCAGCCGCTCCTCCGCCAAGAGAGCATGGAGGCCCTGATTCGATCCTTCCAGCAGAACCCGGATCAGATCCACCGCCTCTGCTATGAGAACAGCGGCACCCGGATCCCCGGCGCACCGGTGCTCTTCCCCAAGCGCCTCTTTGAGGGCCTCCTCCACCTCCCCCAGGGAAAGGGCGGCTCCTGGCTGATCAAGCAGGAGCCAGATCAAGTGGTATACATCCCGGTCTCAGACCCAGAGGAGCTCTCCGATGCGGACACCCCGGCGGAGCTGGCGCGGCTGGCCGCTTTGGCGGAAATGAAGCAAAACCAGGAATGAGACAAGCCCTCCAACGCATACACAAAGATGCGCCTGCGGCCTCCCCGAGAGGCCGCAGGCGCATCTTGTCCGATATTTCCGAATTTAGACATTTTTATTTTCTCTCATCTTGCAAAAACAATGCTGGACAATTCCGTGAAAATACGATAGAATACGCCCGCTATTGCAGAAACCGTCTGGTTTTTCCCAGATATCACCCACAACAAGGAGAGAATCCCCCGCCATGATGTTCCGAGACCACTATGGAGAGACCGTAAATGTCGTCCTTGCCATGATGATGGGACTGTTCATGTCCCTGGCGTCCATCTTTGTGGACGGCCTGGCGCTGAACTTTTCCACCGTGTTTTCCAACTGCGGCATGATCACCCTGAACATTCTGATCTGGAGCATCCTGCTCCCCTATAACGACTGGTCTGCCGCCATCACCCGGCGCTTCTGCAAGGAGGGGACCCTGGCCTATAAGCTGGTGGCCAACATTCTCCCCTCCATCATCCTGAACACCGTGAACACCTTCATTGTGTCCGCCGCCAACATCTTCTTCAACGCGGCCATCCCGGCGGAGGAGCAGTTCTCCCACTGGTTCAACGGCGCCCTCCACGACTGGCCCATCATGTTCGTGATCTCGTACTTCGCCGCCTTTGTGGCGGAGGCGGTGGGCAAGGCCTTTGCCAACCGCTTCTGCAAGGCCTGAGGCAGCCATCATACATAAGAAACGCCCGCGAGGCACGTCTCATCCGTGCCTCGCGGGCGTTTTCCTGTCTCAACCCATGGGGTAGCGCTCCAGCATCTCGTGCTTCAGGTCCATCATGGCCTGCAGCCCCTCCTCCGATGTCACGAAAAACTCATTGTCCCGCACCGGTTCATACGGGACATAGGTGGACTGCTCTGGCGTGGGCAAAATCGTGCAGGGGCTATCCTTGTAGCAGAAGATCGGCTTGATGAGAGACTCCTCATAGAGCCGGAACACCGGGATAGAATCTGTGAGGCTCTCCACTTGCTCCCCTACAAAGGCCAGATAATCCTCCCCCACCTTTGGTATATTTACATATCCACATTCTACATAATTTCCTTTATATCCTATGATATAGCAGGAACGGTGCACCAGGTATATGGCATCACCAGGCGCACAGCCGGTACCGGAGAAGACCTCTTGTACCTGCACTTTGAATTTGCTGCAGTGATCAGGGAGAAACTCGGTCTCCTCCAGAACGCGCACATGGAGGATCAGCGGGATCGTGGGGAGGTCCGCACGTAGGTTCTCACAGACGATGTTCACCAGTTTGTCTGACAGTTCCGCCACCTGCGCCACGGCGAGTGGATCCTCGGTTTCCATGATGTCCGTGTACGTCTGGCGTTTCAAAAGCCCATAAATGGCAGCCACCAGGACCAGAACCGCAGCCAACCCGTACCAGAGCCGAACTCTCATAGAGCGGCCTCCTCACGCGGGGAGACCACGCCGGCGGAGATGCGGTACACCTGATCGGCCAGGATCTGGATGTCCTCTTTGTTATGGCTGGCCACCAGGACCATGGCGCCTCTCTCTTTCTCCTCCAGGATCAGCTGACGGATCATGTCCACGCCGTCCTCATCCAGGCCGTTGGTGGGCTCGTCCAGCATAATGATGTCCGGCCGCTCCATCACTGCCTGCGCCAGGGCCAGCCGTTGCTTCATCCCCATGGAGTACTTCCGGTAGGTCCGCCGGTCCTCCGGGTCCAGGCCTACCCGCTGGATGGCCCTGCGGATCTCGCTCATTCCGATGCGGTTTCGAATCCCGGCGAGATATGCCAGGTTCTCCACACCGGTGTAGCTGGGGAAAAGCCCGGTGGTCTCCAGGGTGATCCCCAGGTTGGGCAGGACGTCAAAATCCCGGCGCAGCACCTTGCCGTCCAAGTCCACCTCCCCGGAAGACACAGAGATCAGGCCGGACAGCGCCCGAAAGAGCATGGTCTTGCCGGAGCCGTTTCGCCCCACAAACCCGTAGACGGTGCCGCTCTCCAGCCGCAGGTTCACGTCTGAGAGGACGGTTCTCCCGCGAATCGATTTTGTAACATGTTTGGCTTGAAGGACCATCGTTAACCACCGTCCAATTCTGCGTTGCCGCTTAAGATGTCATGATGGAGGACCAGCTGTCTGCCGGAGAGTACAACCGCCAGGCAGTACACAGAGACCACCAGGAGAGACGTGGGGAAAGAAAAGCCCCAAAATCCCTCTCGTGTCACCGGGGGAATGGCCTCCTCCACCGCAGGGATGGCGCTGCGGAACCACCCCAGGACCAGATGGGAGATGGGGCTCACCCGCGTCAGCACCGCGAACACTGGCTGGTCGCTGAGGCGCACCAAGCCCAGAAGTGCAATGCACACCGCCTGGAGGACTGCGGCCGCCAGGGTGGCATTGTACGAGCCCAACCGGATGGAGAGCACGTTGATGAGAATCGTAACCGTGAAGGTCCAAATGGAGTACAGGATGAAATGATAGAGCAAAAGGATGGCCCCTGGTACATTCGGGATGACCTCGTGCCGCACCGCAGACAGCAACACCGCGACCAGCAGCGAGACCGTCGTGAACAGCGCAGACAGGAGGAGCACCCGGCACGCCTCACGCCGATACCACTTCGCCCGGTTTGGGTTCCGGGTGAACACATATACGCTGGCAGTACAGAAGCTGCGATACATCACGGTTCCGGCATAGATTTCGAAGAGGATGGATGGGGCAAACCGCATGTACATGTTCATGATCTCTGAGATGCCGCCAACCAGCGCAAATACTCCACGAGAACCGCTGAGCTGGAGCACCAGTTCCGGCAGGTAGGTCACATCGTACATCGGCCGCACAAAGAGGAAGGCGGATAGGGCCCCAGACAGGATGCCAAATGCCAGCGTGTAGAGCAAATCACTCCTCAGCCGATGCAATCTCTTCTCCCTCCCCGTGCCGTGGCAAGGACGGCGATCAGCAGCAGGATCGGCAGAACCCAGAGATAGGCCGGATTCTTCAGGCGTTCGTTGTACGGCAGTACGTAGTAGTACCAAGCGGTGGTCCCCGCAACCTTTGCGCTCAGTAGCGTTGTTGCATTCAAAAATAAGTAAACCGGGAGCAGATAAAACACCGTGAATTTAAAACGGAAGACAGCCACAAAGGCCGCAGAGAAGGCGGCAAAAATGGCGCTGCAGAGCCCCCAGAACAGCGTTTCCACAACTGCATATAGATATGGAGAGCGAATATACAGACCGCTAAACAGATACCGGCGTACCATCTCCGGGTATTTGGGGTCGTAGATCCCAATTCCCAATGGATCGCCCTGCGCTTCTAGGGGGAAGGAGATACAGTTCAGCCCGATCTCAATCAGAAACGGGACCGTAAAGATAATGAAGGTAGTGACCAGCACAGAGAGAAGACGGCTGAAGGCATACCGCATCCCGCCGATCCGGGCTGCCAGCAAGATGCTCTCCCCCGTCTGCCGTTCCTTGGCGTAGGGGATTACCGCCGGGAGGGGCAGCAAAAGCGGGTAAACCTGCAGCAGAACGCTAAACATCTCAATATTCAGATATCCACCAAATTCGTTGAGCACCAGAAGCTTCATCGGATGAACCATGCTTAGCACATCATCCCCCTGATACGTCTGGACATTCAATATGAAGTTTTGAAGGACAAAAGCCAATAGGATCAAAAAAGTGATAATACTTCCTGACTGTTTTAAGCAGGAGCGAATTTGTACAGCCACAGAACGAAAGAACACAAATCAAACTCCTTCCTGTAAAAGATTACTCGCAATATAGCCTCTACGCCTAAACATCTTAAAATCAAATCAGCAGCCTGGACGAGCCGATTCGTACAGGACGGGCCTACTGGGTGCACCCCTGCACAACCCAATCCTTCCCTCCGGCAAAGTGGGACCACGATAACGCATTTCAAAAGAGATGCCAGAAATCACAATCGTCCTTGTTCGTGGGCACACATCAACCTAAGCTTTACTTATTCTCTGAAACTCCTTACAGTCCATCATAGCTCACATCAGCTATTGCGTCAAACAGATCGCTATTCCCTCTAAACTGCAAGCAAGCTACCTCTTGGTCCTTTTTCCCCTCTGGGAGATAAATTTTTTGATCACCGGTACCCTCTTTTAAAACAACATATTCTCCGTGTTTTTCATCCATCATCAAATTCCCATACATATCATTCACGCGACACCGAATTTGTGTAAATAAATCAAGCGAATCGTCTACAGGCTTTACGCTATTACAGCTTGCTACGACATAAGAATATTTCAAGCTCCGTGAAACAGGGCAATCATCAGACCATACTCCTTTTTCCAGATACAGAATAGTTTCATACCTGTATCCAGTTGTCAGAGCAGAAGCGCTCAGGCAGAGCATACAGCACACTACCAGCAAGGTAACGACTGCGTTTGTAAATCTTTTCATTAGGTTCGTTTTCCTTTCAAATTACAATTTGGCAGAAAAAGATACGCGTAATCTGAACAATCGATTTGACGCCGTTTCTTATTCTCATTATACACTAGTCATTTGCAAAGTATCGTTTAAAATCAGTACCACGACTATAACCGTATCCGTCAGTTCTAATATTACCAATTTCTACTATTACCAATTCCCTCGGTCGATCTCCAATCGATGTTCAGTTGCTTCTCTGATTTCATACCATCTACCAGGCCAACCTATGGTCTGGGTCCTCCGGAAAGCAAACGCAACTTAGCACATCGCTACGCAGAATGGAAAGCAACGAATCGCAACATTCCCGCCACAACTCGTAACAATGGCCCTGAAAGCGCTCATATCGCCACAGATCGTGACACACCCGCCACATTCCGTAACAGCCACCCATTAGCCCCCCGCTCCGGCCAAAAACAATCCGGGGCACACCACGCGGTGTGCCCCGGAAGTCTTCCAAGGATGGGATGTTATGCAGATCGGAAAAACGGACAAGCCACGCCTCACCGCTGGATCACCGGGGTGTGGGCGTCCACAGCCAGGTACGTGTAGTAGCCCTGTACGCTGATGGACTGTTCCGATCCGTTTTGGATGTAGAGGCAGTATTCCCCCGCCTCGGGTACGTACACCCTTCCGTGAATCTCGTTGTGGGTGAGGGCCTCTATAGCCTTCCAGTCCCGGTCCATCAGCCCATAGCTCACAAAGCCGGCAGACGGGACGTACTCCGCCTGGATGGTAACCATGGAACCTGCCGGCAAGCTCAGGAAGTCTGTGAGCTGGTACACCTTTCCCGGTTCGATGTCAATTTCGAATCGCCGGGTCTCGTAGGTATCCATCTCTTTGTCCGCCGCCGGTGTCTGGATGGCCTCTGGATCCACGGTAACCAGCGGGACATTATTCTGGTACCAGACCGGGAGGCTTTGGTCGTAAAAGGGATCGTTGATGGAGAGATGATCCCCCTGTTCCCGCAGACGCTGATTGCTGGCCAGCAGCTGGAGCAGCAGGACGATCACGGCAACGAGGGCGCCTGCCAGAAGAAGCAGGAGCGCCTGGAGTGCCTTTCTGGGCGACAGCCTCTTCCGTATGCCGGATTTCTCCGGTTGGGGCAGCACCTCTTCCGCTGGTCTGGACTCCCCTTGCGGTTGCTCCCCTTCCTGGGACGAGACCTCCTCCGGCGGGCGGGCCTCCCCTTGCGGTTGTACCGCTTCCGGCGGCGGAACAGCCTCCTGGGGCTGCAGGTTTTCCGGCAGCCGATCCTCCGGCTGCGTTGGGGTGTCCGCTTCTGGCACCGAGGGGGTGCGGTCGCAGAGCCAATCCAGCGTGGTCCCGTAGATCACAGCGCACTGCACCATCTCACTGGCCTTGGGCTCGCTGGCGCCGCTCTCCCACTTGGAGACCAGCTGTCTGGAGACGTGCAGCCGGTCTGAGACCTGCTCCTGAGACAGCCCCGCCTTTACCCTGGCCTCTTTCAAACGCTCCGCAATCGCCATGTCCGCACCCCTTCCGAAAGCAGTCCAATTCTGCGGTATTGTATCCCAAACAGGGGAATCCGTCAAGAGAGACAATTTCGAGACATTCGCCAGCAAAGATACAGCAGGATTTACAACTTTTGTAAGTCTCGGGGCAAAATCACATTCCAGATCATATCGTGAACACCTGCTGTATAGGATATCAGACAATCCCACGGTACAAGCACAAGCATGTTTTGCAGGCATCTGTTCCCGCAGCCGTGAGATCCCGATCCGAAAGATGCGCAAAGCGGGAGGCACGCTCTCCTTTGAAGAGTGCCTCCCGCTCACCTGATCTTATGGATTTTCTCAGGTCTCAGCCTTACACCGCCGCGATGGCCTCTACCTCGCAGAGCACGCCCTTGGGCAGGTCCTTTACGGCCACGCAGCTGCGGGCGGGCTTGGAGACGAAGAACTTCTCGTAGACGCCGTTGAATGCCCCGAAGTCCCCCATATCCGCCAGGAAGCAGGTGGTCTTGATCACGTTCTCGTAGCTGAGACCGGCGGCCTCCAGGATGGCGCCCACGTTCTTGCAGCTCTGCTCCGCCTGGGCGGCGATGCCCTCGGGGACGGTGCCGTCTGCCGGATTCACGGGGATCTGGCCGGAGGTGAAGACGAAGCCGTTCACCTGATACCCCTGGGAATAGGGGCCGATGGCGGCAGGTGCCTTGTCTGTGTGCAATACAGTCATAGAGGATGGCGCAGCCCGGATGAGGGACTTGCGCCGCACGCTCCTTCCTTATAATAGTAGGATGTGGGTATCTGTCTCACTGGGCGATGAGGGTGCCGGTCTTGCCCTCCATGCCGTCCCTGGCCTTCTCCAACAGCGTGATGAGGGCGGTGCGGCCGGGCTTGGAGCGGGCAAATTCCACCGCGGCCTCCACCTTGGGCAGCATGGAGCCCGGGGCAAAGTGTCCCTCGGCGATGTACTGCTCCGCCTCCTCCGGGGTGATGCGGTCCAGCCACTTCTGGTCCGGCTTGCCGAAGTGCACCGCCACTTTCTCCACGGCGGTGAGGATCACCAGGAAGTCCGCGTCCAGCTGCTGGGCCAGCACGCAGGAGGCGAAGTCCTTGTCTATCACCGCGGCGGCGCCCTTCAGATGGTGCCCCTCGGTGGTGTACACCGGGATGCCGCCGCCCCCGCAGGCCACCACCACGAGGCCGGCGTCCACCATGTCCCGGATGGACGCGATCTCCACGATGGCCTGGGGCCTGGGGGAGGCCACCACACGGCGCCAGCCCCGTCCCGCGTCCTCCACCACCTGGTAGTCCCGCTCCCGGACCATCCGCTCCGCCTCTTCTTTGCTCATAAATGCGCCGATGGGTTTGGTGGGATGGGCAAAGGCGGGGTCTGCCGGGTCCACCTCCACCTGGGTGAGCACCGTGGCCACCCCTTTGGAGATCCCCCGGTCCAGCATCTCCTCCCGCAGGGCGTTTTGGAGGTCGTAGCCGATGTAGCCCTGGCTCATGGCCACGCACACAGACAGGGGACAGGGGATGTACTTCTCCGGCTCCACCCGGGTGAGCTCCGCCATGGCCTTCTGGATCATCCCCACCTGGGGCCCGTTGCCGTGGGCGATGATCACCTGATGGCCCGCCTGGATGAGATCACAGATCGTTTTTGCGGTCTTCTTCACCGCGATCATCTGCTCCGGCAGGTTCTTGCCCAGGGCGTTGCCGCCCAGGGCGATCACAATGCGTTTTCCCATACTTCCTCCTGGGTGCGCCCGGCCGGCCTCCGGGGCCGGCCGAGGCGAAATGGAAGGTCTCTCTGCTTGAAATAGATCACTCTGCGAACTGGCGCTTCACGCCCCGCTCCTCCAGGGCCTTCAGCACGGCCCCGGGGTCCTTGCACTTGGCCAGGAAGATCATGGCCGCGATGATGTAGGGCTTGTAGCTGGCCTCCTTATACAGCGGGT
>CANRFN010000086.1 GCA_947629915.1 uncultured Oscillospiraceae bacterium
GTCCTGGCATAGGCGTTCCCGTTGCGGTCCACAGAGGCGCAGATACAGATCTGCTCGCTGGATATGCCGGGCTTCTGCGCTACGGCGCCGTGCTTCCGGGGCTTGCGCCAGAAATCCTCAGGCAGCTTGGTCCCCTTGTAGCTTTCCAGCGTAAACGTCTCATCCATCTCCTTGATGACGCTGGGGGCAGCCTCTTCCGCCTCCTCAGAGGCGCTGGAGGCCTCCGCAGAGGACAGCCCCAAATCACTGGGCAGCACCATCTCAGCCGCCTCAGCCGCTGCCGCAGCAGCCGCCTTAGCGGCCTCAGTCTCAGCGGTAACGTCCTGCTCCATGGCCAGCATGATCTTGTGCCGGATATCGAAGGCCACGTCCGTGGAGATGCCGAGGCGATCTGCAGTCTTCTGCAGCGACACGCCATTCAGGGTGTCGGAGATGGCGTCCTGCCACACGGCCCTGGACTGGTGAGACCAGTACCGGACGGTGCCAGTCGTTGAGACGAAGGTCTTGCCGCATACCCTGCAGATGTAGGCCTGCTTGCCATTGCGGCGACCGTTCTTGACGAAGTGGAGGCCTCCGCAGTGGGGGCACTTCTCCACCTTGTCCGTGAAGGCGCCTGCGGCCTCCCCGGCGGACTGTGCCAGGGACAGGAGCTGGTTCATGGGAAGCCTTTCTGCGTAAGCATTTAGGCTCGCCAGGAGCTCTTCGCGGGTGGCGGTTGTGAGTGCTTCAGGGGGTAGGGGTCTGGCTGCCATGGTGATCACCTCGGCCCTATTATATACCCCCAGGGTGCTCTAGTCAAGCATCCAATCAACATGTTTGTCGAATATCACCAACAAAGATGTTCCTGGTACCTTTGGCGGACGCAGCGTGCAGTTTGTCCTGGCACGTAAGGGCAGCGAGTTCGGCTCTGCATTTACATCAGATCTGATTGACAACGGCGATATGCTTTGCTGGACGGACACCAATAATAACCTAAGCGTTGAACTTCCTTATCTGTCTCGGACGGATACAAAAGACAACACCCGTGGTGAGCCAACATGGGAAAAACTCACAGATGAGGAATCTGAACTTCAGTTGTATCTTCAAGGTTGCGGGATTACGGATGAAACTGTATTGAAACAGCAAACGGAATACTGGCAGGCTATTCGTGAGACCCCCCTTGTCGCAGCAGCGTTGAAAGCCGCTGATAAAGATAGTAATGGAAAAGTGGACGAGAATGAGTTCAAAGGGTATTTCCATTTTGCTGTTGCAGCTCGTCCGGGGGGCATTCGTTCTGGCGATATGTCCAGCAATCGCCTTGCAAAATCAAAAAATGTAACGGAGACGTCGTCTAGCTACTACTTACCAACGATCTCAGAGAACTCTGGTACAGATGATGACGTGATCATTGATAATTATCTAGGCAACAACGGTCGGCTGGAGATTGCAAACCAGATGCTCCATGTGACCAAGACGGTAGAGATGCCGGTTGGCACTACAATTCCATCAGGTGAAGAGTTTAACTATCAGATATTCGTTCAGGGTGTGACAGGGAAACGCACAGCTATCCAGACTCAATATAACGAGTACAGTGACACATGGGAGCGGCGCCTAGCATACATTGATGTGCTCACAGACAACAGCGGCCTTGTCACGTATAGCGACAGCATTCGGGCGCTCTTTAACGTTGTCACAGATGGCGAAACAACAACAGCCCGCATGGTTGTCTATGGTTCGGATGGCCTGTACTATGCAAATGATGATGGCACAATTACCGAAGAACCATGCAATACGGCAGAAAATATGCTGTACTACCTCTACCTTCCATCCAGCGGAACGACAGATACAGGATCTCAGCACGTACGCCGCCTGTATCAAGATCCAGAATACAATAAAGAAGATAAAATCGATACTGCGAATCTTAAAAATGGAACCACAACGATTGAAACAGCAGACCCAACTAATGATCTCCCTGCTGGAACCAAGACATATTGGGCTACGGATGCAGAATTGATCCCTGTGCAAGAGGTTTTGAATGCAGAGAAGGGAAGCGGAGAACCTGTCGCAGTATCTACATCGATATGGGAGCATACATCAGACGGGCATAGCGGACATACGGCATTGACCAGCCACACATTTTTCATTAGAAAGCCAAACAGCGAGACGAGCGAAAGCTACTTCGCGTCCCCCTACAAGACTCGCACGATGTACATGACGACTGAATTGAACTTTGGTGTGAACGCCAATAAAGGAGATGGCAGCGCTGAAAGCGGTTCGCTGACAGGAGATGACCTCTATGACCAGACGATACCTAGCGATGATCGTCCGGATCTGTTTGGAAGCCTGTCGAAGGAGCAGATTGCAGCAAGCACAGCCGAGTTCACTCTAAAACACGGCGAAGGCCTGCTCCTAACCGGCTTGCAAAACCGTGTCGCCTATCGATTCACTGAGAAGCTCACTGAAGAGCAGATGAACAAAGGCTATACGTTGCAAGAAGTCAGCCACATTCAGCAGCGCGGCTCAGAGAGTATCTATCGGCCAGGAGTCCAGCAAGTGCCTGTTTATACGGCACCTGGTGCGACATATGGAAGCAACTATCCTGAACCAGAAGAGCAGATTGAAAACGGTTTGACATGGCCGACTAATCCTTCTGCAACAGTGTCGTATGAACCCTTTGCCCATACGAATGCCATCATGTGGGAATACTATGCTACAATGGGGTCGGATGAGCTGGGTAACCACCATCATCCAGAGAGTGCTGGCTCAGAGACGGCGGACTTCTATAGACAGGATGAAAATACACATACAAAGCAGACGGTTTTGGCGAATCCAAGCTGCTCTGACTCTCGCGTGGATGTAGCTCAGCCTGATGGTAGTATTCGCCATTATATGTATAGGGATGGTGAGCTTGTCGATCCTCACTACGATGGTGAAGCATCCTCTTACCTCAGAAACATGGCCCGTTACCTGGTCAGCCCCACGGTTCACTTTGCTGTGACCGATGAGCCGGACACAACAAAAGTCCCATCAACGTCAAGCGAGGATTACACCGGCGTGTACTCTGTCTTCGGCAACACGGGCTGGTTCGAGGAGCAAGCTCACTTTGTGAACACCTACAAGCCGACCAAGACCGAGATTACACCGGGTGCTGACAAACCGGTGCAGATTGGCGATGAGATCACCTATGAGATCAGCTATTACAACATTACAGCGGATACAGCACCTGTCATCATCGTGGATCGGCTGGATCCTGGTGTCGATTTTGTAAGAGCGACAGATGAAGGCTTCTACAGATATTTTGTCGAAGATGGCAATGTGGAATATCAAGTTGTTGGAGGGGCAGGGGTCATTAAAGTACCGGCTCATACTGTTGTATGGGTTATGAAGGACGTTGCCCCCAATGCAGGTGGAACAGTAACCCTTACGGTACGAGTAAACGAGAATGCAAAGAAGCTCTGGCAATACGGGGACGACTATTTAGATGCACCCGAGCAAGATCCTGAGAAAAACGATTTCGAGGTAGTAGATAAGGCCGGCGTTCAAGTAGGCAACGGGCCTATGCTTTACACTGACCAGGTAGAGAACCCAGTCACAGAGAAGATTGAGCCGAATCCTGGCGATGGCGAGCCGGTGGAAGTTGGGCAGCCAGTTAATTATGAGATCAGCTGGCGGAACACGAAGGATGTCAGTCAGAAAATCATCGTGACAGACTGGCTAGACGATGGTGTGGACTTTGCCTCTGCATCGTTTAGAGGCGTTCAGCTGACCAAAGAGGGAACAACTGCAACGGGATTTGTCCCCAATGGGGAAGGAAAAACCCAAGTCATCACGATCGAATACGACAAGAAAGACCACAAAGTTACCTGGACGATCGAAAACGCAGAGCCTGGAGAGTTTGGAACCGTAAACCTGAATGTGACCGTGAACGCCAACGCGGTAAAGAAATGGTCTTATCCAGATAAATCTGGCGATGGTACGGGTGTTGACAACAAGACCGATTATAAGATCATCAACCGCGCCGAGGTCCAAATCGGAAATGACAGCGAGGTCACAAAGCAGGTGGAAAACCCGCTTCAGGAAAAGACGGAAATTACTCCTGGAGATGGCAAACAGGTTCTGGTAGGCGATCCCAACAAAAAAGATGACTTCGATGGCGATGCGGATGAGGATAATCTTGACAAAGACAGTATCATTAAGTATGAGATCCTGTATCACAACGACACGAGTAAGATGGCCAACATCACGATCATGGATAAGCTGGATCCGGGTGTGACATTTGTCTCAGCCAGCGATGGCGGCATGTACTATGACAAAGATGGATGGTCGTTAGTTTCGGATGAGAAGATACCTGGTCACGGCGAGGCAATCCCTGGACACAGCGTAGTTTGGGTTCTGTATAACGTGGAGCCAGGCGCCAGAGGCACGGTTACGCTAACAGTCCAGGTGAATGAGAGGGCGTTTGAGTACTGGCAGTACGAAGACGGCAGTGGCACCCTCACCGGTGATCCAGGCAAAGACGACTATGAAGTAGTCAACAAGGCCGGTATCAAAGTCGGCAACGAGGATTGGCACTACACCAACGTGGTGGAGAATCCTATTCCCGAGAAGACGGAAACTGATCCGGGAGCTGGGAAAGTTGTTGCAGTTGGTCAAGAAGTCAAATACGAGATCAGCTGGCGAAATGCCACTGATACAGACCAGACCGTCAAAGTGGAAGACTGGCTGGATACGGGTGTTGACTTTGTCTCAGCAAAGTTCGGAGGTGTCCAGCTGACCGAAGGCAAAACAACAGCAACGGGAAGGGTCCGCAATAGTGCTGGAAATATTCAAGACATCATGATTGAATACGACAAGACAGCGCATAAGGTCACATGGATAATCGACAAGGTCACTCCTGGCGAGATCGGCACTGTGTATCTGACCGTGCGGGTAAATGAGAAGGCAGTAGAAGAGTGGTCCTACTCATCTGATCAAGGAGGAGGAACACCCGGCGATTCGCAGGATTGCGAGATCATTAACCGCGCTGAGGTCAGCATTGGCAACGACCACAAGGTGACGCCCGAGGTAAAGAACCCCGTCCTTGAGAAGAAAGAGGACACTCCCGGCAGCGGCAAACAAGTACAGGTTGGCGACACGGTGAGCTATACTATCACCTGGAATAACTATGAGACCGAAACCGCTAATGTTACTGTGCGTGATATGCTGGACCCCGGTGTAGACTTTGTAAATGCCAGCTTCCACGGTAGTACTCTTACAGCTTACGATTTTAACGATGATACCAACGTATACACTGTGAGTACGGATACTGAGTTGGTCTCGGGAATAAACAGTCACGTAACCATCACTTATGATGTGTTCGGTCGTCAGATCACATGGGAGATCACAAACGTTCCTGCTGGGTACTGTGGGATGGTATATTTCTCTGTGAAAGTAAACGAGAAAGCTGATGCAGGGCACAGTTACAACGACTATGGCAATATCCCATCGTATCCCGTTGGAGAAGATGACTACAGAATACTTAACCAGGGTGGTGTGACAGTCGGGCATAACCCAGAGTACTACACCAATATTATTAAAAACCCAACCAGCCCCACTTACCAGCCAAAGGTGAGCAAATCGGTGGTCGGAAATCCAAACACCACGCAAACGTTTACATTCGCGCTGAACGAGAATCAAGACGATCCTTATGTTGTCCTGAAAGATACCAAGACAGTTACTATTATCGACGAAGACGAAGCATTCTTTGATGAGATCATCTTCTCTGAAGAAGGCACATACAACTTCACGATCCAAGAAATAGTACCTGATCCGATTCCGACTGGCTTTACCTATGACACCAGCAAGTGGACCCTCACTGTGATAGTGAGCGAAGAGAATGGCAGACTGACAGCTACAGGGACATACAGTAAACTGGGTGAGCCCTTGACTGAGACCTCGGCAACGGAAGCAACCTTCATCAACAAATACGAGACCGGCAATCTTTCAGTCACCAAGACAGTAGAAGGGGACGGAGACCGTACCAAGGAGTGGCACTTTACTGTCGAACTCAGTGATAAGACCATCAGCGGTAAGTATGGTGACATGATGTTCACTGACGGCAAGGCCACATTCACCCTCAAGCACGATGAGAGTGCCACCGCTACAGGCCTGCCTGCCGGTATCACGTACACCGTTACAGAGACAGAGGCCGATCAGGATGGTTATGAGACCTCGATGACAGGCGATACAGGAACGATCCACAAGGACGATACTGCAAAAGCCGACTTTGTAAACACCAAGAACCCGCCGCCCCCGCCAGAGGAGCACTATGGCAGCCTCACCGTCAGAAAGACTGTCACAGGCGATGGAGACCGCAACAAGGACTGGAACTTCACTGTCGAACTCAGCGATAAGACCATCAACGGCACACTCGGTGACATGACATTCGCCAACGGCGTGGCTAAGTTCACGCTGAAGCACGGCGAGAGCCTCACCGCAACCGACCTGCCTGCTGGTATCACGTACACCGTCACGGAGACTGAGGCTAACGAAGGCGGCTATACCACAACACCGGAAGGGGAGACTGGTACAATCCCTGAAAACGACACGGCAGAGGCCAAGTTCGTCAACGACAAGCCAACGCCGCCCCCGCCAGGAGGAAACTTCGGCAACCTCACAGTCACCAAGACCGTCACAGGCGAGGGTGATACCTCCAAGGACTGGAACTTCGCCGTCACCCTGAGCGACACCAGCGTCAACGGCACCTATGGTGACATGACCTTCACAAACGGTGTGGCTACCTTCACCTTGAAGCACGGCGAGAGCAGCACTGCAAGGAACCTTCCGGCAGGCGTTACCTACACCGTCACAGAGGCAGAAGCCAATGCAGATGGCTACACCACCACGCAGACTGGTGAAACCGGAACGATTCCTGAAAACGGTACTGCAGAGGCCAAGTTCGTCAACGACAAGCCAACGCCGCCCCCGCCGCCGGAGGAGCAGGTTGGCAACCTCACCGTCAGCAAGAATGTCACCGGTGAGGGAGACACCAGTAAGCAATGGTACTTCCGTGTCGAGCTGAGCGAACCCCTTACCGGACAGTACGGCGACATGCGCTTTGTCGATGGTGTGGCATCGTTCACATTGAGACATGGCGAGAGCATCACGGCTTCTGGCCTGCCCGTGGGGATAACCTATACCGTAACAGAGGAAGAGGCCAACCAGGGCGGATACGTAACCGAGGAGCACTTTACCGAGGGAACCATCACGGCTGGCACCATTGAGGCATGGTTCATCAACGACCTGCCGGACACCGATACCGGCAGTCTCACCGTAACAAAGACCGTCACAGGCGAGGCGGGAGACACCGAAAAGGATTGGCACTTCACTGTCACCCTGGATGATGACACTGTCAACGGCTGGTACGGAGACATGTACTTCAGAAACGGCGTGGCCACCTTCACCCTGAAGCACGGTGAGAGCCTTACCGCCACAGACCTGCCGGCCGGCATCGGCTATACCGTCACAGAAGACGAGGCCGGTGAGGACGGGTACACCACGTCTGGCAGCGGTATCACAGGCGCTATCCCCGGCGGCAGCACAGCTACTGCTCACTACGAAAACCGCAAGGATGAGCCAGACACGGGCAACCTCACGGTCACAAAGGTCGTAACCGGTGCGGGAGATACGGAGAAGCTGTGGCACATCACGGTCACCCTGGACGATCCCACTGTGGACGGCGTCTATGGTGGCATGACGTTCCACAACGGCGTGGCATCCTTCACCCTGAGACACGGCGAGACCGTCACAGCAACCGGCCTGCCGGCGGATGCCTGGTATACCGTCTCTGAGGCAGAGGCCAATACAGACGGGTACGAGACCGCAGAATACGGCACGGTGGGAACCATCCCAGAGAGCGGCACTGCCGATGCTGTGTTTGAAAACGACCTGCCCGAGCCCGGAGGCCTCACGGTCACCAAGACCGTTGAGGGCGAGGACGCGGACACCACAAAGGAGTGGCACTTCACGGTCACCCTCAGCGACACCACCATCAACGGCACCTACGGCGGCATGACATTCACCAACGGTGTGGCATCGTTTACCCTGAAGCACGGTGAGAGCCTCACAGCTACCGGCCTTCCTGCAGACATCACATACAGTGTCTCTGAGGCGGAGGCCAACACAGACGGCTACACCACCACGGCTACCGGAGAGACCGGTACCATCACCGCAGATGCTGAGGCGAGAGCGGAGTTTGTCAACAGCATGGAGACCGGCGCCCTTACCGTCTCCAAGATCTTGGAGGGCGAGAGTGCAGACCCGAACAAGGACTGGACCTTCACTGTCACCCTGAGCGATACCAGCATCAACGGCACCTACGGCGGCATGACATTCGTCAACGGCGTGGCTACCTTCACCCTGAAGGGCGGTCAAACCGTCACTGCGACTGGTCTGCCCGCTGGCGTCACGTACACCGTCACGGAGGCGGAGGCCAACACAGACGGCTACGTTACCACATCCACTGGTGAGACTGGCACGATCTCTGAAGATGGGGCAGCAGCAGTCTTTACCAACACCATTGGCGTGGGAGACCTCACAGTGGGCAAGATTCTCGAGGGCGAGGGTGCAGACCCGAACAAGGACTGGACCTTCACCGTCACGCTGAGTGATTCCACCATCAACGGCACCTACGGAGCCATGACATTCGTCAACGGCGTGGCCACCTTCACCCTGAAGGGCGGTCAAACCATCACCGCAACTGGTCTGCCTGCTGGCATCACGTATACCGTCACGGAGGCGGAAGCCAATACCGATGGGTACAAGACCACGTCTATTGGCGAGACCGGAGAGATCCCGTTGGAGGGTAGTGCAGCAGCTGTCTTTACCAACACCATTGGCGTGGGAGACCTCACCGTCAGCAAGATCCTCGAGGGCGAGGGTGCAGACCCGAACAAGGACTGGACCTTCACCGTCACCCTCAGCGACAGCACCATCAATGGCACCTATGGTGGCATGACATTCACCAACGGCGTGGCTACCTTCACTCTGAAGGGTGGCGAGAGCCTTACCGCTACAGGCCTGCCTGCTGGCGTCACGTACACTGTAACCGAGGCGGAAGCCAACACCGATGGATACAAGACCACGTCCACTGGTGCATCCGGCGAGATCACAGAGGGCGGCAATGCCCAGGCGGTCTTCACCAACAGCATCAATACGGGTGCCCTCACCGTCAGCAAGATCCTAGAGGGCGAGGGTGCAGACCCGAACAAGGACTGGACCTTCACCGTCACCCTCAGCGACAGCACCATCAACGGCACCTACGGTGGCATGACATTCACCAACGGCGTGGCCACCTTCACCCTGAAGGGCGGTCAAACCCTCACCGCAACTGGTCTGCCTGCTGGCATCACGTATACCGTCACGGAGGCGGAAGCCAATACCGATGGGTACAAGACCACGTCTATTGGCGAGACCGGAGAGATCCCGTTGGAGGGTAGTGCAGATGCTGTCTTCACAAACAGCATCGACACGGGCGCCCTTACCGTCTCCAAGATCCTCGAGGGCGAGAGCGCAGATCCCAACAAGGACTGGACCTTTACCGTCACCCTGAGCGATCCCACCATCAACGGTACCTACGGTGGCATGACCTTCGTCAACGGCGTGGCCACCTTCACCCTGAAGGGCGGCGAGCGGCTCACCGCTACGGGCCTGCCCGTTGGAATTAGCTATACGGTTACCGAGGCGGAGGCCAACACAGACGGGTACAAGACCACGTCCACAGGTGAGACCGGAGAGATCCCGGCGGAAGGTTCTGCAGAAGCAGTATTCACCAACAGCATCGAAGAGGGAGCGCTCACGGTGGTAAAGAACATCGAGGGCAAGGAAGCAGACCCGAATAAGGACTGGACCTTCACCGTCACGCTGAGCGATTCCACCATCAACGGCACCTACGGTGGCATGACCTTCGTCAACGGCGTGGCCACCTTCACCCTGAAGGGCGGTGAGCGGCTCACAGCTACGGGCTTGCCTGCTGGCATCACCTATACGGTTACCGAGGCGGAGGCCAATACCGATGGGTACACCACCAGAACGGCCGGTACCACTGGCACCATTCCTGCAGACGGCGAGGCTGTGGCCACGTTCGTCAACAGCAAGGGCGAGGTGGAGAAAGGCAACTTCGCGGTCCGCAAGAGAGTGAGAGGCGAGGACGCCGATCCGAATCAGGTGTTCCACTTCATCATCACCCTCAGCGATCCAACTATCGGCGGCACGTTTGGCGATGTCACCTTCGAAAATGGTGTCGGCCAAGTAGCTCTGAAAGACGGTGAGCACGCCTGGATTCTGGGCCTGCCTGTGGGAACCACGTACACGGTTACCGAGGTGGAGGCCAACCAGGACGGCTATCAGACCCGTGGCGAAGGGGAGACCGGAGCGGTCCCGGCAACGGGCCACAATGAGGCCAGATTCACCAACTTCAGAGGACCTGGCGAACCCAACTGGGATGAGCCATGGGAGGAGCTGCCCGATCCGGAAGTGCCGCTGGCACCGCCGGAGGACAATCCTTCAGACAATCCGCCCCAGACCAACGATCAGTCCAACCGGGAGCTGTGGATGCTGATGATGGCAGCTGCCTTCCTTGGCATGACAGCACAGTTCCTCCCCGGAAAGAGAAAAGAAGAGGCTTGAGATACGCCGGATTCGTCCCGCGTGATTGAGCGCACAGCATGAGACGCGGCGGGCAGCCCTATGGGCTGCTCGCCGCGTTGCTTGCTATTGTGGGGAGAAAAGTCTGTTGCTGAGGGGAAGACATCCCATTTCGGAGGAACGTGGAGGGACACCCCACGAAAAGAAGGCACAATGGGGCACAGTGGGGGAAATGGGCGGAAAATGCCCGAAACGGACATGGATGAGCTGCCACATGGCTGCGTGTTGGTGGGAGGTGGGGCGCTGTGGGTGAATTGGGCACGAAATGAGTGTGCTGTCTCACCGGGATACCCACATGCCGAGCACACCTTCCTTCAGAAGACAGAGTTCGCCGGCCTGCTGCAGCTGCTCCAGGGCATCCTGCACGGCTTTCTCCCACTGGGCGGAGAGCGCCTGCTGGATGGCATTGGTAGAGAGCCCCTGCTCCGCCTGAGACAGAACCTCCAGAATGGCCTCCTCCAGACTCTGCGTGGCGTGGGGTGGCGTCATCGCAGGGCGGACAAAGGTGTAATAGCCGTTGGACTTGGAGATCACTTTTCGATCCAGCAGCAGGTCCACGTAGTCCTGCAGGGATTCCGGTACGGGGTCTCTGCGATAGAGCATGTGGAGCACCTGTATCGCCTCATAGGGGAGGGCACTCAAGGCCCCGTAGTCGAAACGATACAGCGTGAGAAGCAGCTTCTCGTCTGAGACAGCGCTGCGCAGAGTGCATACCACGGTGTCATCGGTGGTGCCGGTGAAGTCCGGGAGGGACCTCACCTGCCGAAGACAGCTGGTGTACACAACGTCCATGCCATGGCCGCTGTATCTTGTGAGACCGGAGAAGGTGAGCAGCTTGCTGAGCAGCCGATTCCGGGGGTGCTGCCGGGCCTTCAGGTTGTCTGCCGTGATGCCCTCCGGAAACCCGCCGGGGCTCTGGATGGTGAACGCCTTCCAATTCATCCGAATCTCGATGTGCCCCTCCCTCTGATAGTCCCGGTGGCAGACGGCGTTGAGAAAGAGCTGCACTGTGCTTTCCAGACCGAGGCCGACATCACGGACCATGTCGAACCCGTCTACGCGGTCATAGAGGCGGTCTCCTTTGAAGAGGAGACTCCACATCTCCTTGTAGTACGAAAACAGCCCTCGCCGAAAGAATCGGTACTCCTTCGAGGGAAACGTCTCGCGGTACCGGAAGTCAAAGACGGTTGCGCATGAGGGAAGAAACTTTTCCAACGACTTCTCCTTGCCAAAGAGGATCAGGGCGGCGTAGGGGATGCCCTCGCCAGAGAGCGCACCGCACTCCGCCAGGATCTCCTCCCGAGAGAGATGGTCCAGGACACTGTCTCCGCAGTTCTCCCGCCGCAGGGCCAGAAACTGGGATACCGCATCCATGTCCAGGTCCTCCCATGTGGCGCCCTCGCAGATGGTGGCGGTGAAATCCGATTGGATCTCCGCTTCGATGCGCTGCAGGTCTTCCGGGGACATCGGGACCAGGGTGTCCCCCGCATAGTTCCAGCCGATGCCGCCCACCTGGACGGGGACGCCTGTGGGCCGGCCCGCCACAAGGAACACCAGCACCCGTTTCTTCTCCTCCCGGTAGGTGCGGGCCTCAATGCGGACGTGCAGCTGCTCCTGCAAAATGCGCCGCACCGGCTCATACGGCTGGAAGGCGCGGCTGCCGATCACCGCATGGGGAGGGGCGGGGCTAAGTCCGAAGATCAGCTTGCCGCCGCCCTGATTGGCCAGAGCGCAGCAGTGCATGGCCGCCTCTCGGATGGTGCAGCCCTTTTGAACGGCCAGGAAGCGGAGACTGGGATCATCCGCGGCGTGGCGAAGATCGTAGAGAGACATCGAGATCCCTGCCTTTCGAAACGTATGGATTGGATTGTTTACTGGCAAGTTTATCATATTTCAAATAGAATGTCAAAGAAAATACGCATATCATGCCGGATAACCAGTATGATATGTGCATTTTGGAAAAGCGCAATACACTATACTACAAATAGCTGAAATTTCTGCGATAAAGCGGGGAAATGTTATACGATGTTCCCGAGATGCGTGGTCAGCGGCCGCCCAGGCGGATGTCCTTGGCGTAGGCGTAGGAGATCACCTCGCCGGGCTTTGTGGCCTGGTACCCCGCCTCCCGGTGGGAGTAGTCTGAGATGTCCGCGGAGCCGAAGCCGATGAAGTACTCGTTCACCTGCTCCAGGATGTCGAGCTCCTCCGGGGTGAGGGCGTCCGGCGGGAGGACCTTGTCCGGGAGCACCAGGTGCTTCTCATAGCCGTTCTCAAAGGTGATCTCGATGTGGGCGGTCTGGGAGAGCTCCAGGAGACCGAAGAGCAGCTCGTAGTTCTGGGGCACCGGCCCGTAGGGGAAGTGCACATAGCTGGCGCCGGACATGGAGACCCCGTTGGCCTGGTAGCAGAGCATGTCCGAGTAGTTCAGAAGCTTCAGCAGCTTTACCTTGGGCACCCCCTGAAAGCGGCTGGAGAAGAACAGCACCATGGCGGCGAACTTGTCGAAGTCAAAGGCCTTGAAGCCGTTGTTGAGGCAGGGGAGGGCGGGAAAGGCCTGCCGGGCGATCCGGGCTGCGGTCTCCGGGAGCCTGTCCTGCTGGAGCTCGCTGATCCGCCGGAGGAGCGCCTCTCGCCTCCGCCTGTCCAGTTTGGGCTTGTTCTGCTCCAGGTAGGTGAGCATGTTCTCCGGGGACTGGAGAAACTGCAATGTGGTGTTCCGGCTCTGGTCCTGGAGGCTGCCGTTTTCGTAGCGGCGGATGGCAGCAGGGTCCCAGCCCAACAGCTTGGCGAAGGTCTCCTGGTCCAGGCCATACTGCTCCCGGATGGATTTGATCTCATCGGGGTAGAGCAGCCGGTGCTTGAGACGGTACTTGTTGTACGCATCCCGCAGGGAGGCGCTGTCCAGTTCCTCGCAGAACAGGTCGTTGCCGCAGCAGGGGCACACCAGTACCCTGGCCTTCACGGTGATGCTGTCCTCCAGCACGGGGAAGGTCTCCATGCGGCGTTGGATCTCCCCCTGTACCTCTCTCCCGCAGGTGTCACAGTATGCGAGCATGTTCACTCCTCCGTCTCCTCAGTACTCGTCCGGGTGGAAGGCCAGGCACTTCAGCACGGGCCTGGCGCCGGCGGTGTCGATCTTCAGCTTGATGTAGAAGCGGGGGCCCTCGATGTCCCTCTTGAAGACCCACACCTCGCCGGCCTGGGTGTGGTCTGCCGATGGCCCGGAGATGTAGTTCTCCTTGGTGAGCGCCCGCAGGATGTCCTTGGCGTCCTCCACGGTGAGACCGGCGGAGGCCAGGGCGTCCAAGGTCTTCTTCCGGTAGACCACGTCCAGCCGGCCTGCGGCGATGAGCTGCCTTGCCGTCCGGAGAAAGCGCCCGGTGTCCGGGTGAATCCACATGGGGGACACCTCCTTCCAATATGTCTCTTAAGTGGTTCCATAATATGCGCACGGCGAGGGATTGTCAAGAAGGAATGTGAAAGAGACGTGCAGGTTTTTCTTCTCAAGTGGGCCATTCTGTGGTACACTGAGGGCAGAGATTTCAAACACGAAGGAGGATACTATGAAAGCGTTGTTTATCGGCGGCACCGGCACCATCAGCACCGCCATCGTCCAGCGGCTGGTCTCCCTGGGCTGGGAGGTGTGGCTGTTGAACCGGGGCAATCGGACTTCCGTGGTCCCGGAGGGGGTCCATGTTCTCAAGGCAGACATCCACCGAGAGGGGGAAGTGATCAGCCAGATCGGGAAACAGGTCTTCGATGTCATCGCGGACTTCATCGGCTTCACCGTCTCAGACGTAGAGCGGGACTACCGCCTCTTCCAAGGGCGGTGCCGGCAGTACATCTACATCAGCTCCGCCTCGGCGTACCACAAGCCCGCCGCAGACTACCGCATCACCGAGGGCACCGCCCTGTCCAACCCGTACTGGGAGTACTCCCGGAACAAGATCGCCTGCGAGCAGTACCTGATGGAGCGGAACCAGAAAGACGGCTTCCCGGTCACAATCGTGCGGCCCAGCCACACCTACGATTGCCGCTCCATCCCGGTGGGGGTCCACGGCAACCACGGTTCCTGGCAGGTCATGGAGCGGATGTTGCGGGGCAAGCCGGTAATTATCCACGGGGACGGCTCCTCCCTCTGGACCCTCACATACAACACGGACTTCGCCATCGGTTTCACCGGCCTCATGGGCAACCCCCACGCCATCGGCGAGGCCTTCCAGATCACCGGGGATGAGACCCTCACCTGGAACCAGATCTACGCCACCATCGCGGACGCCCTGGACGTGGAGCTGAACCCGTACTACGTGTCCTCCAGCTACCTTGCCGATGTGGGCCGCGCCGCCGGCTACGACTTCGCTGGCAGCCTCCTGGGGGACAAGGCGGTGTCCGTGGTCTTCGACAACTCTAAACTGAAGCGCATCGTCCCGGAGATGCGCACCAACGTGCCCTTCTCGGAGGGGGTCCGCAAAGCCCTCCAGTACATCCTTGCCCACCCGGCGGAGTGCCAGCACACCGATCCCCCCTTCGACCGCTTTTGCGACCGCCTGATCGCGGCCCAGGAGGCCTCCAAGAAGCTGATCTGAGCGAGGCAGGGTACACACGCACAACCGCACAACCCAGGCACACAAAAAGCGGCAGGCTTTGCACGAGGCAAAGCCTGCCGCTTCCGGTTGGGCATGTGCCCTTCTGTGGGCTCTCCGGCCGGTCAGCTCAGACGGTGTGGTCCGCCTCCAGCAGTGCCCGCAGCTGCCGGCACCGGCCCTGACAGCCCTCGGTGAGCTCCTGGTACAGGGCCTGCATGTCCGGGTCCGGCCAGTCGTCTCCGGAGATCCGGTAGTCCATCTCCTGCTTCTGCTCCGTCTGATACCGGCTGCGCAGGGCGCCCCAGTACGAGGGCACTGCCGGGGCGGTGAGCAGGTCCAGGGGCCAATACCGCATTCCGGTGGCGAGAAAGTACGCCGCAGAGAGCTTCCGGGCGCACCGGTGTTCCTCCCCGGCCAGGGCGTTCAGGGTGCGGGCATCGCAGGCGCGGGCCCGGCGTGCCAGCATGCGGTAGAACTGCCAGCCCTCCAGGGCCTCCATCACCTGCTGCCGGAGCCTGGCGGTGCAGTCCGGCACCTGCTGGGGCTGCTCCCAGAGCTGGGGCATGTCGCTGCCGCGGCAGGGGGTGTTCCCCGGCGCCAGGGGGACCGTCTCGGTGCCGGGCTTGGGATCGGGCACCGACTGCTCCGCTTCCGTGCACGCCTGTTTCGGGGTCTCTTGCAGTTGCATCCCCGGGTCCAACGGCAGCGGCATGGGCTCCACTGTGCCGCTGGACGGGGCGGGGGCCCGCATGCTCTGCGCCGGATTGGGCAGGATGGGCTCTGGGATGTACTGTGGTGTGGCGGCCTCTCTGGGCACTGCCAATGCCGCCTCTTCCGCCTCTGCATCGGTCTCGGCGCCGGGGACCTCCTGCATTGCCTCCCTCTTGCAGCCGCAGGGCAGGTCTCCCTGCAGCTCCGGCGGGATCGCCTCCGCTGGGGCGGGCGGGGCCGGCACGGCGTCCCGCCCGCCCATCACCCGCTGCCACACCCGCTGGAAGACGTCCGAGTCCTCCCCGGCGGTGGGGATCAGATTCTCCATAATGAAAAGCACCTCCTCGGGGCCATTCTATGTGCCGCCGGGGAGGTGTGTTCTTGTCTGTGCCATGGCGTGGGTCCCTGTTCTCTCTGCACGGGAAAAAGAAAACGACCGCCTCGGAAGACCGAGACGGCCGGACTTGGAGCGAGTGACGAGGCTCGAACTCGCTACCTCCACCTTGGCAAGGTGGCGCTCTACCAGATGAGCTACACTCGCAAGCGCAAGAGAGAGGATAGCAGATTCCGGCGTCGCTGTCAAGGGAAAATTGAAAGATTTAGAATGGTAATTTTAACCAAACTTTACTGCGGGTGGAAAGCATACGGTCAGGTCATGTCGCCCAGGTTCTCCCCCGGGTTCTCCACCGGCTGCGGGGTGGTCTCCGGCGGCAGTTCTGCCTCCACGCAGACGTGGTACAGGCTGGCATCCCACTGGTAGCCCATGAGGCGCAGCTCCGCATCGGTGTAGAGCAGGGGGATCTCCTCCGGCTTTGGAGTGGGGGTGGGCGCCGGGGTGGGGCTTGGCGCCTGCGTGGCCTCTGGAGCATCCGTGTCCTCCGGTGCTGCGCTGGGATCTTCTGGGCCTGCGCTGGCCTCCAGGTCTGGCTCCGGGCTCTCCGCCGGCGGATTGGATGGCGCGGGATCGTCTGGGCTCGGGCTCTCATCGGGGGTTTCCGCTGTGGGCTCCCCCTCCGCCGGAGAATCGCTCTCCGGGGGCTCTCCCTCTGGCGGCTGGATGGGCTCTGCGCTGGGTTCCAGGCCGGGTTCCAGGCCGGGTTCAGGGCTGGGCTCCGGACTGGCCTCTGGCTCCTCGGCGATCAGCCCCTGGGGCAGCAGGTGCCGGTAGCCCAGCGGGGTGGAGACGATGAGCCAGGGGCCCCGGCCGTCTGTGCCCAGCACCGGCTCCACCGGGATGTTCGCCCGCTGGCAGAGGTACTCCATGGCCAGGATGAGGCCGGTGTTGCTCACCGGCTCCCCTGTAAAGGCGGCCAGGGCGTTGTCCGCCCCGTCCTCCGCCCACACCGCGTGGGTGCGGAGCAGTGCCGCCAGGTTCTCCACCGTGTGGTCCGTGTCAGACAGGGGCTCCGCCTCCAGAAGGGCGGTGGCGGCGGCCGAGAGCTGGCTGGCGTATTTCTGCTGGGCCTCCTGGGAGACCGGCCACTCGGCGGTGAGCTCCAGCACCCGCCGCTGCCCCTCCTCCGGGTAGAAGGCCGCAGTGAAGCCCGGGAGGTCTGTGCCGAGACAGCAGAGGGGATTGCCGTAGTACGCCAGGCGGAAGAGCGCCTCCGCCTGCGCCGCGTCCCCGTTGAAGTAGGAGAGCAGGAGGATGGAGAGGTTGCTCTGCTCCTCCACCATGGCGCTGAGCTCGCCCCGGAGCACCGAGGTGCCGTTCACCGTCCGGATGCTGTCCAGGGTGGCCTGGGAGTGGGCGTACTGGATGGAGAGCTCCACCTCGTAGTAGGTGAGAATCCGGGTGATGAGGTATGAGATGTCCCGCACCCCGTAGGCGGCCAGGGGCTCCGATGCGGTGACGTCCGCACAGGCCCGCTGCAGGTCCTCTTCCGCGTTGCCCTCGTAGTTGTACAGGCGGAGGGTGCCGGAGGAGCTGTGCTCGTTCACGTAGTACAGGATGGAGTTCACCAGGGCCTGGTAGGACTCCACCCGGAGGGTGGCGTCCTCGTCTGAGGAGACCGGGTAGTCCGCGTGGATCTCCGCGCTGGACACGGTGCGCTCCAGCATGGAGGCGCAGCCGCTGAGGGGGAGAAGGGCCGCCAGAAGGAGGGCGGGAATGGCCTTTTTCAGTTGTCTCATCCGCGTTCCTCCTCTCCCGGGGCTGGTGTGATAGCGAGTTGATGCGATTAGATGTCGTCCTTCTTGTAGTCCCGGAAGCCCTCGCCTAACACCTCGTGGGCGTCCGTCACGATCACAAAGGCGTTGGGGTCGATCTCCTTCACCGCCGCCCGGATCACGGCGATCTCCCGCTGCTTGAAGGCGCACATCAGCACCTTCCGCTCCTGGCCGGTGTACGCCCCGGTGCCCTGGAGGATGGTGATCCCCTTGTCCAGGTCGTAGAGGAGCTTGTGCATGATGCGCTCGTTGTCCTCACTGATGATATAGGCCACCTTGGCGGTGTCCAGGCCGTACAGTACCCCGTCCATCACGATGGAGGAGATGTAGAGGCCCACTAAGCCGTAGAGGCCGGACTCCAGCGTCTGGAAGGTGAGGGAGACCCCCACGATCACCGCGAGGTCGATGCCCAGCAGCAACTTGCCCATGGGCAGCCAGGCTAGCTTCAGCTTCAGAAGCCGGGCCAGCAGGTCCGTGCCGCCGGTGGTGGCGTTCTGCCGGAAGATGATGCCCAGGGAGAGGCCCAGGCTCACCCCGCCGAAGATGGTGGCGAGAAGCGGGTCCATGGGCTCATAGGTGAAGTAGTCGAAAAAGTCCGTGAGCAGGGAGCTTGCCAACATGGCGAAGAGGGAGGACACCAAAAGGCCGCCTCCGATGAGCTTCCAGCCCAGTAAAAACAGGGGGATGTTCAGCACGATGACGCATGCCCCGATGGGCACCTGGGGAAACAGGTGGTTCACGATCTGCCCCACGCCGGTGAGGCCGCCGAAGGCGATGCCGTTGGTGTCGCAGCACCAGACAAAGCCGAAGGCGTAGATCACGCTGCCCAGCAGGATCATCAGGGCGGGGTAGAGAACCGAGCGCAGTAAATGCTTCACGATTATCAGACCTTCCGATGAGATGGGGATACGCCGATGTTAGAGCAGGGTCATCTGGATAAAGCCCCGGTCCTCCTCTTTCAGGAGAGAGCCGGTGCCGGGGATGGAGCGGGCGCGGTAACGGGCCACGTCCTTGATGGAGGTCTCGGATACAGGCAGGGCCCGCTCCAGCTTGTACTTGGGCTTCAGGTTCATGAGGGCCACGCCATGGGTGACGCGGCTGGACTTGGGGGCCAGCTTGGCCGTGTGGAAGATGAGACAGCGGCCCTCCGTGGAAATCACCGCCAGCTCCGTGTCCTCCGTGAGCACCATGGCGGTGGCGAGAGGCGCCTTGTCTGAGTAGGCGTTGGCCAGACGCTTGCGCCGGGTGAGGGTCTGGTAGCTGGCCAGCTCCACCCGGGCCACCTTGCCGTTGGCGTAGAACAGCAGCAGGTGGGCGCTGTAGTCCCCGGGACAGCAGGCCCACACGAACTTCTCGTCCGGGTCCATCCCCAGCTTCGTGGGCAGGTAGTCCCCCAGCACGCTGGCCTTGGAGTCGTCGAAGTCGCTGAGCCGGCTCTTGTAGCACTGCTGCCGGTCTGTGAAGACCAGCAGCTCGTCCTGGTTGTTGCCGGCCCACTGGAGAAAGGCGCCGTCCCCCTCTTTGTACCGCTGGGTGTCCGCCATGCGGAGAGATGCCGGGGTGATCTTCTTGAAGTAGCCCTCCTTGGAGATGAACACGTTCACCGGGTAGGACGGGGCGGTCTCCTCCGCGGTCTGGGCCTCTTCGGCGGCCTGCTGGTACTCGTAGATGATCTCGGTGCGCCGGGGTGCGGCGTACTTCTTCTTCACGTTCTCCAGCTCGCCGATGATGATCTCCTGGATCCGGGCGGTGGAGTTGATGATGTCCTTCAGGTCCTTGATCTCGTCCTCCAGGGAGGAGATCTCCTCCGTGCGCTTCAGGATATACTCCTTGTTGATGTTGCGCAGCCGGATGTCCGCCACGTACTCCGCCTGGATCTCATCGATGCCGAAGCCCACCATCAGGTTGGGCACCACTTCCGCCTCTTCCTCCGTCTCCCGGATGATGCGGATGGCCTTGTCGATGTCCAGCAGGATCCGCTGCAGGCCCTTCAGCAGGTGGAGCTTCTCCTCTTTCTTCTGGCAGACGTGGTAGGTGCGGCGGCGGACGCAGTCTGTGCGCCAGGCGATCCACTCCGAGAGGATCTCAGACACGCCCATCACCCGGGGGTTGCCGGCGATGAGGATGTTGAAGTTGCAGGCGAAGTTGTCCATGAGGGTGGTGGACTGGAACAGCTTGTTCATGAGCTTGTCCGGGTCTGTGCCCCGCTTCAGGTCTATGGTGAGCTTCAGGCCGTTCAGGTCCGTCTCATCCCGCATGTCCGAGATCTCCTTGATCTTCCCCGCCTTCACCAGCTCCGCCACCTTGTCCAGGATGGCCTCGCCGGTGGTGGTGTACGGGATCTCATAGATCTCGATGAGGTTCTGATCCTTCACATAGCGCCACTTGGCCCGCAGCCGGATGCTGCCCCGGCCGGTGTTGTATACCTCCTGGATGGCGGCGGCATCGTAGAGAAGCTCGCCGCCGGTGGAGAAGTCCGGGGCCTTCAGGATGCCGGTGAGGTCCGTCTCCGGGTCCCGCATCAGGGCGATGGCGGCATCGCACACCTCGCCGAGGTTGAACCCGCAGATGTTGGAGGCCATGCCCACGGCGATGCCCTGGTTGGCCGCCACCAGCACGTTGGGGTACGTGGTGGGCAGCAGCGTGGGCTCCATCAGCTTGCCATCGTAGTTGGGGACGAAGTCCACGGCGTCCTGGTCTATGTCTTTGAAGAGCTCCGCGCAGATGGGATCCAGCCGGACCTCGGTGTACCGGGAGGCGGCCCAGGCCATGTCCCGGGAGTACACCTTGCCGAAGTTGCCCTTGGAGTCCACGTAGGGGTGGAGCAGGGCGCCGTAGCCCCGGCTGAGGCGGACCATGGTGTCGTAGATGGCGGCGTCTCCGTGGGGATTCAGCTTCATGGTGGCGCCCACCACGTTGGCACTCTTGGTGCGGGACTTGGTGAGCAGCCCCATGTCGTACATGGTGTACAGCAGCTTGCGGTGGGAGGGCTTGAAGCCGTCGATCTCGGGGATGGCCCGGGACATGATCACGCTCATGGCGTA
This sequence comes from uncultured Oscillospiraceae bacterium, assembly GCA_947629915.1. Classification (GTDB taxonomy): domain Bacteria; phylum Bacillota; class Clostridia; order Oscillospirales; family Oscillospiraceae; genus Enterenecus. The sequence goes on from CANRFN010000086.1 coordinate 21,173, forward strand.
GGGCATGAAGTTCAGCTCCAGGGTCTCGGTGATGGGCTGCTCCATCACCTGCGCCCGCAGGCCCAGTACGTTGGTGGTGTCTACTTTCTTGTGCCCCTGCTGTTCCGGGGCCTTCTTTTTGGCCATGCGATCACCTATAGTGTGGCCTCAGGAGAGGCGCGGGGCGTCCGCGCCTCTCCCGGGCCAGTTCCTTTCGATAGTAGTTGGCGGGCGGCGGGCGCCGCCCTGCGGAAAATGCGTGGGGTGTGTGGGGACAGACCAGGTCTTGTCCGTTGCCTTTTTGGGGGATCAGGAGACGTCTGCCATGTCCACGTACTTGTATCCGTTCTCGGCGATGTGGTTCTTCCGGCCGGCGAGGTCGTTGCCCAGGAGAAGATCGAACACCCGGGCGGTCTTCTCCGCCTCCTCCGGCATCACCTTGATGAGCCGGCGGGTCTCCGGGTTCATGGTGGTGAGCCACATCATGTCCGGCTCGTTCTCGCCCAGACCTTTGGAGCGCTGGACCTCGAACTTCTTGCCGGCGAGAGACGCGGTGATCTCGTTGCGCTCCCGGTCTGAGTACGCAAACCAGGTCTTCTCCTTGCAGGTGATCTCATAGAGGGGGGACTCGGCGATATAGACGTATCCCTTCTCAATGAGGGTGGGGGTGAGCCGATAGAGCATGGTGAGCACCAGGGTGCGGATCTGGAAGCCGTCCTCATCGCCATCGGTGCAGATCACGATCTTGTTCCACCGGAGGCTGTTGAGATCGAAGGCGGAGAGGTCTTTCACATGCTTGTCCTTCACCTCCACGCCGCAGCCGATGACCCGGATGAGGTCCGTGATGATGTCGCTTTTGAAGATGCGGGCGTAGTCCACCTTCAGGCAGTTCAGAATCTTGCCCCGGATGGGCATGATCCCCTGGAACTCCGCGTCCCGGCCCAGCTTCACGCTGCCCAGGGCGGAGTCTCCCTCCACGATGTAGAGCTCCCGCTTGCTCACATCCTTGGTGCGGCAGTCCACAAACTTCTGGACCCGGTTGGAGATGTCCAGGGAGCCGGAGAGCTTCTTCTTGATGCCCTGCCGGGTCTGCTCCGCCTTCTCCCGGGACCGCTTGTTGATGAGCACCTGGGCGCCGATCTTGTCCGCGTCCTGGGGGTTCTCCGTGAAGTACACCTCAAACTGCTTCTTGATGAAGTCCGTCATGGCGTCCTGGACGAACTTGTTGTTGATGGACTTCTTGGTCTGGTTCTCGTAGGAGGTCTGGGTGGAGAAGTTGTTGGACACCAATACCAGGGCGTCCTGGATGTCGTTCCAGCTGATCTTGCTCTCGTTCTTGGTGTACTTGCCGTTCTGCTTCAGCCAGGTGTCTATGGCGGACACGAAGGCCGAGCGCATGGCCCGCTCCGGAGAGCCGCCGTACTCCAACCAGGAGGAGTTGTGGTAGTGCTCAATGCGCTGCACCGTGTTGGAGAAGCAGAAGGCCAGAGACAGCTTCACCTTGTACTCCGCCTTATCCGCCCGGTCCTTGCCCTTCCGCTCAGCCTGCCACAGCACCGGCTGGGTGAGGGGGTTCTCCCCCGCCAGCTCCGTGACATAGTCCATGATGCCGTTCTCATACCGGAAGTCCGTGGTCTCGAACTTGCCGTTCACCTGGTTGCGCAGCCGGAAGGTCACTCCGGCGTTCACCACCGCCTGGCGTTTCAAGGTGTCCGTATAGTACTCCAGGGGGATGTTGATGTCCGTGAACACGTCCAGGTCCGGCAGCCACCGGAACTTGGAGCCGGTCTTCTTCCGGTCTGCGGGCTCCTTCTTCATCTCGCCCACGATCTCGCCCCGCTCAAAGTGCAGGGTGTACTTGAAGCCGTCCCGGTAGATGACGGCATCGAAATAGCGGCTGGCGTACTGGGTGGCGCAGGTGCCCAGGCCGTTCAGGCCCAGGGCGAACTCGTAGTTGTCTCCGCCGTCCTCCTTGTACTTGCCGCCGGCGTACAGCTCGCAGAACACCAGCTCCCAGTTGTACCGGTTCTCCACCGGGTTCCAGTCCACGGGGCAGCCCCGCCCGAAGTCCTCCACTTCCACAGACTGGTCCTCGTACCGGGTGACGATGATCTGGTTGCCGTGTCCCTCCTTCGCCTCATCGATGGCGTTGGAGAGGATCTCGAACACCGCGTGCTCGCAGCCCTCCAGCCCGTCTGAGCCGAAGATCACGCTGGGGCGCTTGCGCACCCGGTCTGCCCCTTTCAGGGAGGAGATGGATTCGTTGCCGTACAGTTCCTTGGATTTTGCCATGGTGCACCTTCTAATTTCAGGCCGG
>CANRFN010000087.1 GCA_947629915.1 uncultured Oscillospiraceae bacterium
AGGAAGGAACCCCCCAGTACTGAGGCACCTGATGTCGAGCAGAAGCCACCTTAGAACGGGAAATTGCGAAAGTTTTAGTACATGGTGAAGGCTACACTGAAGTAGAGGTTGTAGCTGATGGTAACCCAGGCCACCTGCACCGCTGTGCTGGCCCGGGGCACCGTGAACAGCAGGATGGAGGAGATCACCAGCAGCGGCCCGGAGATCAGCAGCCACGGTCTCGCCTTGCCGTGGCGGGACTGGGTGTGGTCGATCACCCAACCTTGCAGAATGTTGGTCACCGCGTCCAGGACCTTGGAGACGATCGGGAGCAGGGCCAGGAGTAGGCCGCCCCAGATGGGGGTGAGCTTCAGCACATCGGTGTAGAACATGTTCAGGTAGCTCTGTCCGCAGATGTAGTACATGGACATGACGAAGGTGGGACCCAGCAGGTATCCCAGCCACCGCTCGCTGTGCTGCACGTTGGCGGACTTGATGCGGGTGTCGAAGACTTTGCTCTTGAGTATGCCGTCCGGTTTGAAAACCATAGTGTCTCTCCCTTTCTGTTTGAATTCCGTGTGTTGCGCCCCTGTTTGGAAGGGCTCCCTCTGGCAATACTCTACCATGGCCCATGCGCCCCCGCTATAAAGATTCTCCTTGAAATTTGTAGGATTCTCCTGTATTCTATGGAAAAGCGGATAAAAACACATTTTAGAGGTGCTTACAGATGAACCTGGAACATATCGTGCAGAAGCTCGGCGGGATCAACATCCCGCCTCTGGAGCCCTCCCTCATGGAGGTCCTGGACTTCAACCGGGAGATGCAGCTGATCGATGAACGCTATCGAGCGGAAAGCGTGCTGCTGGACGCCATTGCGGATGGAGACGAGTACGCCGCCATTGCCGCCTTCTACGCCTACGCCTTAGTCATGCAGAAACCGCTTCAAAAGGCAACTCCCACTTCAGCAGACCCGCTTCGGGACTACAAAAACAGCGTCATGATCACAAATACCCTCTTTCGGAAGGCCATTGAGCGCAACCATGTGCACCCTATCTATATTCACCACTCCTCCTCCCGCCTCGGCGTGAGAATTGAGCAGGCCCAGACCGAGCAGGAGCTCAACGACCTGATGCTGGAGATGGTGAAGACATACTGCAAACTGGTCAAGGAGTACTCCCTCGCCCCGTACTCCGCCCCAGTGCAAAAGGCAATTCTGTACATCGATCTCAACCTCTGCTCCCCGATCTCCACCAGAGACATCGCGGCAGACCAGTTCATCAGCCCCAACTATCTCAGCACCCGCTTCAAGGAGGAGGTAGGGGACAGCATCTCCAACTATCTTCTGAAGCGCCGGATCAACATGGCCTGCGCCCTCCTCAAGACCAGCTCCCTGTCCATCCAGGACCTGGCGGCAAAGGTGGGGATCCCGGACGCCAGCTACTTCTCGAAGCAGTTTAAGCGGATCACCGGCACCCCGCCTGTTCAATACCAGAAAGAGGCCCGCCGGGACAGCAGATCTGTTTCGGAAGATGCCTGATCATCTCCCGTCCAGCAGTCCTCCCATGGCGACCTCTACATCGCAATTCTCCAAAATCGCCGTGGCGGGCGGAGATTGTTAATATTTTAACAATCTCCGCCGGACGCAAACAGCCGGCGCACCGTTGATGGCGATGCGCCGGCTGTCTTGTCTTTTGGGAAATGAACCCTCAGTTCTGCTCCAGCACCCGGGCGTTCTCCGCCTGGCGCTGCTCGATGGCCTCTTTCAGGATCATGTCCTTCACCTTCATGAGGCGGGTGGTGGTGGCGCGGTCGTTCTCATCCAGCTTCATGGTGATGTAGCGGATGGAGTCCTGGGTGTTGGGGATCACCACATACTCCAGGGCGTTGACACGCCGCCGGGTCTTCTCGATCTCCTCGGCCATCAGCTGGGCGGTCTTCTCGATCTCCGCCAGCTTCAGCATGTTCTGGAACACCTCGCCCAGGGCCCCCACCGCCGCGTCCAGCTCGCCGGACGTGGCGGCAAAGCCGTAGGGATAGATGTCCCCGTTGTCTGCGGTGCGGGTCTGGAAGTGGTACACCGGCACGTTCACGCTCATCACGTTCTGGAAGGTCATGGAGAGCTCCACGCTCTGCTTGGGGTACATCAGCGCCTGCTCCATGGCCGGCCCGCTCATCAAGGCGGAGGCCACGGTGAAGGAGCTGTGCACCCGCATCAGATCCCGCTCCACCTGGGAGCGCAGGGTGCGCACCTCCCGCACCACGTCCAGGAACTGCTTCATCAGCTCGTCCCGCTTGTCCTTCAGCAGCTTGTGCCCACGCTGGGCGGTGCGCAGCTTACCCTTGAGCCGGGTGAGCTCCATGCGGGTAGGGTTCACTACTGCGGCCGGCATGGATCAGCCCTCCTTCTTGGGCAGGTACTTGTCGATATACTCCTGCTTGATCCGCTTCAGCTCGGACGTGGGCAGAATGGACAGCAGCTCCCAGCCCAGGTTGAGGGTCTCCTCGATGGAGCGGTTCTCCTCATAGCCCTGGTTGACGTACCGCTTCTCGAACTCGTCCGCGAACTTGGCATAGAGCAGGTCCGTGGGGGTGAGGGCGGCCTCGCCCAGGATGGACATCAGTTCCTTGTTGTCCTTGCCGGTACTGTATGCGGCAAAGAGCTGGTTCATGGTGTTGGCGTGGTCCTCCCGGGTCTTGCCGGCGCCGATGCCCTTGTCCTTCAGACGGGACAGGGAGGGCAGCACGTCCACCGGCGGGTTGATGCCCTGGCGGTACAATGCCCGGGACAGGATGATCTGGCCCTCGGTGATATAGCCGGTGAGGTCCGGGATGGGGTGGGTCTTGTCGTCCTCGGGCATGGTGAGGATGGGGATCATGGTGATGGAGCCGGGTTTGCCCAGCTGCCGGCCGGCCCGCTCGTACATGGTGGCGAGGTCCGTGTACAGGTATCCGGGGAAGCCGCGGCGTCCGGGGACCTCTTTCTTGGCCGCGGAGACCTCCCGGAGGGCCTCGGCGTAGTTGGTGATGTCCGTGAGGATGACCAGCACATGCATGTCCTTCTCAAAGGCCAGGTACTCGGCGGCGGTGAGGGCCATGCGGGGGGTAGAGATGCGCTCTACAGCGGGGTCGTTGGCGAGGTTGGTGAAGAGGACCGTGCGGTCTATGGCGCCGGTGCGGCGGAACTCCTGCACGAAGAACTCAGACTCCTCGAAAGTGATGCCGATGGCGGCGAAGACCACGGCGAAGTTGCCGGCGTCATCGCCCAGCACTCTGGCCTGCCGGGCGATCTGGGCCGCCAGGTTGGCGTGGGGCAGACCGGAGCCGGAGAAGATGGGCAGCTTCTGGCCGCGAACCAGGGTGTTCAGGCCATCGATGGTGGACACGCCGGTCTGGATGAACTCGTTGGGGTAGTCCCGGGCGGCGGGGTTCATGGGCAGGCCGTTGATGTCCCGGTACTCCTCGGCCAGGATGGCGGGGCCGCCGTCGATGGGCACGCCCATGCCGTTGAAGACCCGGCCCAGCATGTCGCCGGAGACGCCCAGCTGCAGGGGGTGGCCCAAAAAACGGACTTTGGACTGGGCCAGGTTGATGCCGGCGGCGGACTCGAAGAGCTGCACCACGGCGGTGTCTCCGTTTACCTCCAGCACCTTGCCTCTGCGGATGCCGCCGTCCGGCAGCTCCACTTCCACCAGCTCGTCGTAGGTGACGTTCTCCACCATCTTCACCATCATCAGAGGAGAGACGATCTCCTGGATGGTTCTGTATTCCTTGATCACAGCTCCTCACCTGCCTTCTGCACCGCCGCGGCGATCTCCTGCTCCATGGAGGCGCTGATGTCCGCATAGGCGGCGGCATATTCGTCTGCGGGAATGCTCTTGGCCCGGCCGATCCGCTCTCTGGATGGGATGTCGAAGAGCTTGGCCGCCGGAGCGCCCTTTTCGATGGCATCCCGGCACAGTTTGTCGTAGTCCAGGATGATGGCCAGCAGCTTCTCCTGGCGGTCGTACTCGGAGAAGGAATCCACGTCCACAAAGGAGTTCTGCTGCAGGAAGTCCTCCCGGACCATGCGGGCGGTCTCCAGGGTGAGCTGGTCCGCCGGGGACAGGGAGTCTTTGCCCACCAGCTGTACGATCTCGTTCAGGCTGGCCTCGCTCTGGAGGATGCTCATGGCCTTCTCCCGGTTCTTCAAAAAGTCCTTGCCCAGATTCTCGTCAAACCAGGGCTTCAGGGAGTCCAGATACAGGGAGTACGAGGTGAGCCAGTTGATGGCCGGGAAGTGACGCCGGTAGGCCAGGGAGGCATCCAGGGCCCAGAACACCTTCACGATGCGCATGGTGCCCTGGGACACCGGCTCGGAGAGGTCGCCGCCGGGAGGGGACACGGCGCCCACGGCGGTGAGGGAGCCGGTGCGGTCATCGGTGCCGAGACAGGACACGGAGCCGGCCCGCTCGTAGAACTGGGCCAGGCGGCTGGACAGGTACGCCGGGTACCCCTCCTCGCCGGGCATCTCCTCCAGACGTCCGGACATCTCGCGCAGGGCCTCGGCCCAGCGGGAGGTGGAGTCTGCGATGACGGCCACGTCATAGCCCATGTCCCGGAAGTACTCCGCGATGGTGATGCCGGTGTAGATGGAGGCCTCACGGGCGGCCACCGGCATGTCTGAGGTGTTGGCGATGAGCACGGTCCGCTTCATCAGGGACTCGCCGGTGCGGGGGTCCACCAGTTCGGGGAACTCCCGGAGCACGTCTGTCATCTCGTTGCCGCGCTCGCCGCAGCCGATATAGACCACGATGTCCACGTCAGACCACTTGGCCAGGGCGTGCTGCATCACCGTCTTGCCGGAGCCGAAGGGGCCCGGAATGGCGGCGGTGCCGCCCTTTGCCACGGGGAAGAACGTGTCCACGATCCGCTGCCCAGAGGACAGGGGCCGTGTGGGGGGATATTTGTGCTTGTACGGGCGGCCCACACGCACCGGCCAGCGCTGGCTCATGCCCAGGGGCACTTCCGTCCCGTCTTCCTTCACCAGCACCGCCACGGTGGTCTTCACGTTGTACATGCCCTTCTGGATCACGGACTTCAAGGTGCCCTTCAGATTCGGGGGAACCATGATCTTGTGGAGCACCACCGGGGTCTCCGGCACCGTGCCCAGCACATCGCCGCCAGTTACCTTGTCCCCAGCTTTCGCCACAGGGGTGAACTCCCACAGCTTATCCGGGTCGATGGGGGGCACTTCCACGCCTCTGGGTAGGTTGTTTCCGTGTACTTTCTTCATGATTTCCTCCAGAGGTCTCTGGATTCCATCGTAGATGTTCTCGATCATGCCGGGGCCCAGCTCCACGCTCATGGGGGAGCCGGTGGTAACCACCTCGGTGCCCGGGCCCAGGCCGGAGGTCTCCTCATACACCTGGATGGAGGCGGAGTCCCCTGTCATGGTGAGGATCTCGCCGATCAGGCGCTCGGGGCCCACCCGGACCACATCGGACATGTTGGCGTCAGACATGCCGGTGGCCACCACCAGCGGGCCGGAGACCTTTACTACTTTACCCATAGTATACTCAAACCTTCTTTCATCCGGTTTTGCTCAGAGGATGTCGGCCCCCACCGCACGCTCCACTGCCTTCTTGATGTTGGACATGCCCAGCCCCAGGCTGCCCTCTTTCCCGGGAATCAGGATCACCGCGGGGGTGAGGGCGTCTTTGTAGCGGGCGATGTCTGCCTCCATCTGGACGGCCAGCTGTTCGGTGAGGTACACCACCGCGTAGTTCTCCTTGGCGATCCGGTGCAGGGTGTGCCGGGCCTCATCCAGGGACTCCACCGGGAACACGGAGAGGCCCAGGGCTTTGAACCCCAGCACGCTGTCCTTGTCCCCGATGGCTGCAATCCGATAGTTGTCTGCCATGAGACGCCCTCCCTTACGCGTAGCACCGGCGCAGCCGGCTGCGGATCGTAGGCCCGTCCAGGCCGGCCATGCGCCCGCCCAGGATGATGCGGATGGCCGAGGCCTCCGCCTCCCGGGCATAGAGATACCCGATCACCGGCTCCACGCCGAAGGGGACCTGGCGGGCGCCGCCGAAGTATGCCATCAGGGCGTCATCGCAGAGGCGCTCAAAGTCCGTGAGAGGTCCCGCCCCGGGCTCGGCCAGGCTTGCGCCCATCTCGGCGGCCTCTTTCAGCAGGGTGTCCTTGAAGAGGGCGTCCACCTCGCTGCCCCGGGCGGTGGAGAGCGCGTCCAGGGAGACGGTGCCGCCGGGCACCAGCACCTGCCGGAGAAAGTCCGGGCCCCGGTCCAGCCGGGCGGCCCGCACCGCCGCCCGGAGGTTGGCGGTGTCCGCAAAGAGCGCCGCATAGCCCTCCAGGAAGGTGCTGCCGGATGCCTTGGCCAGCTCAGCGAGCTCGGCAAACCAGGTCCGGTCCAGGATGAAGTCCGCCTGCTGGGGATCGCCGGAGGTGCCCAACACCTCCCGGGCCCGGGACACCCCGGCCTGGAAGGTCTCGGTGCAGTGGGTGAGGTCTCCCCTGCGGAAGCCGTCTGCCAGCTCCGTGGGGTCGTAGCGGCCGCCGCCCAAGAGCAGCCGGTCCTGGTTCAGGCCCAGCTTTTCCGCCTTTACCAGCACTTTGGCGTTGTGGTAGTCCCAGCGGCAGCGGAAGACGTCCAGCATGGGCTTGTTCTTCACCGCCTCCCCCAGGTCCTGGAAGAGGTCCGCCTGGGCCTGGGCCAGCATGGCCTCCAGGCCGTCCGGGGAGATGGGGCTCATCTCAGGGTAGCCGCACTCCACCAATACTTTGGCGGCCTCGGCGGCGTCCCGGGCATCGATCATGCGCTCCATCCGCTCCCGGGTGAGCAGTCTTGTCTCCATCACCCGCACCCGGGCGGAGATATACAGATAATCTGTGTCCTTTATGCGTTTCATCAGCCAATCCCTCTATCATCCCGGGGGACTCAGCCGAACAGCACCCGAGACACCTCTCCGGCCAGAGGGCCCCGCTGGAGGCGAATCAGGGTGTCGAAGGTGCAGTTGACCTCCACGTTGCCGCTGGAGAGGATGAAGCCGCCGTCCATGGGGCGGGTCTCCTCTGCCACAGTGAGGGCGGCCTTGGGGCCGATGCGGTTGTTGGCGGCAACGGCCACCTTTTTGCCCACCCGGGCGCGGTCTGCGGGAGAGAACACCAGTTTTTCCTTGCCGGTGGAGGAGGCCTGTACCGCGAGGCCCGCCAACAGCGTCACGTAGTCCTCCAGGGGGAGGCTCCGCAGCTTCTCCCCGGCTCTCTGGAAGGCCAGGTCGATCATGTCCTGCTTGGCGGCCAGCACGGCCTTGCGGCACTCCAGCTGGTCTACGCTGGCCAGGCGGCGCTCCCGCTCTGCGGCGTCCTTCTGGCCCCGCTCCAGGATGGCATTGGCCTCGGCGTCTGCCTGGGCCCGATACCGGGCGGTGATCTCCGCCGCCTTGGCTCTGGCCTCCGCCAAAATGGCGTCTGCCTCCTTCTGGCAGTCCTCTTCAATCCGGGCGGTGATTTTATCGATTCCGTTCATCAGACATTTCCCGCCTTTCCGTCCTTGTTGCGGCTTACCACTTCACGTTCATCAGCATGAGGATGGAGCCTACCAGAGACAGAATGGCGTAGAACTCCACGATACCGCAGAGGATGACGCCCTTCATGTATTCATTGGGCTTCTTGGCCACGATGTTGATGGAGGCAGCGGCCACGCGGCCCTGGGCGATGGCGGAGAGCAAGCCGCCCAGCATGATGGGCAGGCAGGCGAAGAGCACGTTCAGGCCGCCGTTGACGCTGAAGTTCACGGCCTCGTTGGTGAAGGGACTGGTGCCGCCGGAGAAAAAGCCCATGGCGAACAGGGCGAAGAAGCCCGCGGCCAGGCCGTACAGGCCCTGGGTGCCGGGAAGGGCCTGCAGGATCATGCACTTGGTGAAGTGTTCCGGGGTCTCGCAGAGCACGCCGGTGGCGGCCTCGCCCACCATGCCGGTGCCCTTGGCGGAGCCGATGCAGCACAGGCCAATGGCCAGTGCGATGCCGATATAGGCCAGAGCCTGGCCGCCGATTGCATTCAAAAGTTCAAGCATTTTAATTTTCCTCCCTTGAAATGTTGACGTACTTGGTTTCTACTGCCAATGGACGGTACAGTTTGCCGCCGTCCTGATAGAAGCGTCCGAAGAACTCCAGGCACTGGAGCCGCAGGGTGTGCACGTAGCAGCCCAGCAGGTTCAGCACCAGGCACAGTGCGTTGCCGATGAAGGCCACGATGAGGAACGGCACCAGGCCGAACACCGAGCCCAGGGTGTTGAACACCGAGGCGATGATGTTGCCGGCCATGAGCAGGGCCATCAGGCGGAGATAGGACAGGATGTCGCTGAAGTACCCGCTGATGCCGTTGTAGATGTCGCCGAAGAAGTTCACCACGCCGGCGATGCTTTTTGCCCTGAGGAGGTTGCCCACCAGCAGGAGCACAAAGCCCACCACCATCACTATGATGCCGAGGGTGCCCAGAATGGCTGGCACGCCCACAATGGCGTTGCCCACGATGGCCAGCACCGCACCCAGGAGGATGCAGTACCAGGCGATCTCCTGGGAGATGGCGTCCATGGCCTGTCCGTGGCGGAACTTCTCCTCCACGCTGATGGCCATGCCGGTGAACACCTGGACCACGCCCATGCAGATGGAGCCCACCATCACCAGGATAATGTCATTGATCGGGGTGAACAGCGGCGGCCAGAACCAGACGAAGTCGTGGTTGATGCCGGTGATGTCGAAGAGTTTGGACAGGAAGTCTCCGAAGAAGCTGCCCATGAGACAGCCCCAGAAGATGGAACTGATGCCGCACATGAAGAACATGGACATCATGTCCCGGATGGTGCCCTTGGGGCGGACCTTCTTCAGGTAGAAGAGGGTGCCCAGGGCCATGACGATGCCGTAGCCGATGTCGCCCATCATAAAGCCGAAGAAGATGATGAAGAAGGGCGCCATCAGGGGGTTGGGGTCCACGGTGTCGTAGGCGGGCATGGAGTACATCTCCGTGATCACCCGGAACGGCGCCGTGAGCTTGTTGTTCTTGAGCTTGATGGGGACATCCGGATACTCCGCCTCGGTGGGCTCGGTGATCTCATAGGCACAGAAGAAGTCTGCCAGGAGCGGCTCCAGCCGGGGCACATCGTCCGCCGGCAGCCAGCCGTCCAGGAAGAAGGCCTCATTGCTGTCCATGAGCCGTCCCTTGTTCTCCTCCCGGAGGATCTCCTGCTGGGCCCGGTCCACCGCCAGCTTCAGGTCCAGGCGCTTGTCCGCGCACTCTGCGATCCGCCTGCCGATGAGGTCTATTTCCGCGTCCAGGTGGGCCAATCTGTCGTCCAGGGCCCGGATGTTGTCCTCGGCGGTGCCGGTCCAGCCCCGGAGGTTCAGCCGGGAGAAGCCGAAGGGCCGCATGGCCTCAGTACACTCCCGCTCCGCGCTGACGTGGCAGATCACCAGAAAGTACTTCAGGTCCCGGTCTGTCCCCGCGGGGAAGATCTGGGCCAGCTCCGTGGCATCGGCCACCGCGCCCACCATGGCGTTGAAATCCGCCCGCACGGGGATGGCGCCGAAGAGCACGGAGATGCAGGCGTCTCCCTCCTGTTCCAGGGGGATATCCAGCTGAGACCAGGGCTCCAATGAGGTGCGCTGTGCCTGCAGCCTAGACCGCTCTGCCTGGCACTGGGCGATGCGCTTCTCCTCCTCCGCGATCTCACTGGCCAGCTGTTGGCCGGCGAAATAGGCGGAGTCATCGAAGAGCTGCTGCTCGCTCACCTCAGGCAGCGGGGTAAAGAGGCCGCCCTTGGCCGGGGCGTACCGGTTCAGGGTCTCCAATGCCCCCTGCAGCAGGGCGTGCTGCTCCCGGGCGGTGCTGAGGCCGGCCCCATCGGGTCTCGCCAGGGCCTCCCAGGCCGGGTCCGTCTCGTCCACCGCCGGCTCCTGCAGCTGTACGCAGCCGAAGCGCTGGAGGGTGCGCAGCAGCTTCTCCCGGTCCGGCTTCAGCGCGATGAGGCGCAGCCGTTTCATTTTGACAATTGCCATTGCTAACCGCTACCCACCTTTCCTACTATCAGGTCGGCGGCGCGGTCCAGACGCCCCATGGCCTGCTGTTTCATCGCCGCGCAGGAGGCAGCGTTGTCTGCCATGGTCTTTTTCGACGTCTCCGCAGCCCTGGCCTCTGCCTGCGCCATCATCTGCTTGGCTTTCGCCTCCGCCTTGGCACAGGCGTCCGCCACCAGCTGTTTGCCGCCCCGCTCCGCCTCGGCCACAATGCGCAGGGCCTCTTCCTGTGCCGCGGCCTTGCGGGCCTGGGCCGCCTGCTCAGCGGATGTGACCTGTTGGATGGCCTCGAAGGACATATTCTTCACCTCTCTTGTTGGGGACCCCATCGGAATGGATCCGGTGAAATCCAGCCTTTTCGCAGGCGGCGGCAAGGTAACCGCCGCCACGTTCACAGCACAACATACTAACACAAAAGGCCTCTGTTGGCAACAATTGTTTTGGACGCAGATCCATTGATTTGCACACTTCCTTTCCAAAAATGCCGGATTCCCGTTTTCCTCCCCAACAAACGTTTTTCTGCGGGTTTCCCCTCATCGCAGCCGGGGTAAAGCCGGAATTGGGACGGTTTTCGCCGTGGGGCCTCCGGTTCTCCCGCTCGCCGACATACAATCTTTTCCAATTGTGCGCTGGGATCTGCGGCATTTTCAGTGCTTTCTATGCCCCTCAAACATGCCCACCCGGGCCCGTTCAGTCCTCTAGATACGCCTGCAGCGAGCGGTTCGGATCCGGCACCAGCCTGCCGTCCCGCATCACCACGTAGCGCTTCCACTCACTGGGGATCTGCGGAAAGGGCTCTCTTGTCATGAGGATATAGTAGTTGGTGGAGTCCAGTGCTGCAGAGACGAATTCCGGAGTCCGGAGAAACCGCTTGGACTCATCCAGGATCACCAAGGAGTGTTCTACCCTGGCCAGATCTCTTCTCCAGTTGGTCCCAAAGAAGGACAGGGACACAAAGGGGAGATCTGAATAGCAGCGCACAAAGGCGTACTTCCGATAGGCGTATACTGCCAACTCGCAGAGATAGGACTTCCCGGTGCCGCTGTCTCCGCCCACCAGGGTGAACTTTGTGTCGTACTCCAGACAGTACTGCGCCTTGGGGGCTGTGAGTGCAAAGACCATGATTCTCACCCCTCCCCGTGGAAGAGTCTCAAAAAGGTGAGCACAAAGTCCCGCATGGTATCGCACAGCTGCCCGTTGTTCACGCACAGCAGATTGAGCCCCGGTTTTGCGGCCTCCTCCGGCTGCCGGAAGCGCATGATACGGGTGAGGGCGATGTGGACGTCCTGCATCTCCCCGATGCGCAGCATCCAGGGACCACAGTTGTCCCCGCAGGCCGTGGCGTAGTACTCCTGTTCCGGCTGAAACCGCATCAGGATCAACGTCTTCACCCCGGTAGACAGTTCCCGCGGCGAGATCAGGCCGAGGAATGGGCTGTCTATCACGCCGCCGTCCAGGACCTCAGATTGGTCCACCGCCCGCACCATCTCCCGCACCAACGGATCCTCAAACCATGCCCGCTCATAGACGGCGTCAAAGAAGGGATCCATGTAGTCTATTGTGGCATCCGTGGTGCCCACCCGAACCATCAGCATGGCTGCGCTCCTCCTCTTTCCATCGCATTTCTGCAAGATAGCCCATCAAGGCTTTCCTTGCCATGATACAACAGCAGGATACAACTTCCGGAGGAATATTTCAACGTTTCAAGACGAGTTTGTAAAACAGAAAGTGCAAAAAGCAATCATTAAATATTTTATTGAGCCTCTCAATTCTTTTGCAGTGGACAGTTCGTTTTGTCTGTGGTACGGTATCTGCAGCAGAGACAGGCCAGCGGGCACGGTCTCCCTGCCGCACAGGCTTGCTTCCCAGCTTTTCCTGCCCGCACCACGATGCGGCCCCATGATACCGCCCAAATCCGCACCAGAAAATGGGCATCCGGGGCCCGATGTCTGGTTTTTGGGCTTGGCATCGGATTTGGCCAAAAAAGTTTCTCATACCCTGCATAGCCCTCCCCCTTTTGCGACAGTCCTCTATGAGGGACCATTTCGGAGGTGAGACCATTGGAAGACAGCGAGATCATCGTCCTCTACCAGCACCGGGACGAGGAGGCCATCCGCCAGACGGAGCTGCAGCACGGCACTTTCTGCCGGCGCCTGGCGGGGAACTTTCTCCGGGACGTGAGAGATGTGGAGGAGTGCCTCTCGGACACCTGGCTCGCGGCATGGAACCAGATCCCGCCGGAGAAGCCGCTGTGTCTGCGGGCGTTTCTGGGGCGGATCACCCGCAACCTGGCCGTGAGCCGGTACCGGCGGAATCAGGCGGCGAAGCGGGGGTCCGGACTGGAAATCCTGCTGGATGAATTGGAAGAGGCCCTGCCCGGCGCCGATCTGCAGCAGCAGTTGGAGCAGCAGGAGCTCTCCCGGGTGATCTCCCAATGGCTGGACGGCCTGCCCCGGGAGGATCGGATTCTCTTTGTCCGCCGGTACTGGATGGGAGAGTCTGTGAAGGATCTCGCGGCCTTTGCCGGGGAGACCCCCAATCGGATGGCCCGAAAAATGCAGCGGCTGCGGCAGAGTTTGCGGCGGCGGCTGGAACAGGAAGGAGAGTCCGTTCCATGAAGGCAGACGATTTATACAACGGCATCACCGGCATCCGGGACGACCAGGTGATGGAGGCGGTAGACGCCAAAAAGAGGGAAAGAAAGCGCAGGAGACTACCCTGGGCTGTGGCCACGGCGGCGGTGTTGGCCATCGTCCTTGTGGCGCTGCTGGTGTCCGGGCCCATGGGCACCACGGGATACGCCCTGGCAGAGCCCACCTATCCCAAGACCGTCTCATATGGGGATGGACAGGAGCAGTATGAAAAGTGGCGGGCACAGGCGGACCAGCGCTCTGCCGCGGCGGAGGGGCTGGAGCACGCCACGGACCAGTTTCAGGCGGCACTGCTGCCCCAGCTGCTCCAAGGCGATGGGGAAAACCGGGTCTGCTCCCCCTTAAACATCTATATCGCCCTCTCCATGCTGGCGGAGACCACCGGCGGCAACTCCCGGGACCAGGTCCTGTCTCAGCTGGGCTGCGGAGACATGGAGACCCTGCGGGACCAGGCCAACCGGCTCTGGACCGCCAACTGGTTGGATGACGGCGTCACCACATCCCGCCTCGCCAACTCCATCTGGCTGGCAGACGGCCGCACATACGCCAAGAGCACCGTGGACACCCTGGCGGATCGGTACTACGCCGCCTCCTATCAGGGGGAGATGGGCTCTGATGGCTATACCAAGGCCCTTCAGGACTGGCTGAATGAGAACACCGGCCACCTTCTCGAGAAAGAGGCAGGGGGCATCCAGACAACCCCGGAGACCATCATGACCCTGGCCAGCACGATTTACTTCCGGGCCGGGTGGAAGGACGAGTTCTATGCCCCTTCCAACACCCAGGAGACCTTCCACGCCCCGGACGGGGATGAGACCGTGGAGATGATGCACTATTCCGACATCCAGACCTACTACCGCGGCACCCACTTCGGCGCCATCACCCGCAGCTTCCGCAACGGCGGCTGCATGGTCTTTGTGCTCCCGGACGAGGGATATACCCCGGAGGATCTGCTGGCCGAGGGCGAAGTGCTCACATTCCTAAACCAGCGCCAGTACGAGGACTGGGCGGCGGGGACGCGCTATGATGTGCACCTCTCCCTTCCCAAGTTCGATGTCTCCTCCAACCTGAACCTGCTGGACACGCTCCAGGCCATGGGGATCACGGACATCCTGCAGCCGGGCCTGGCGGACTTCTCTCCCCTGCTTCCCGATGATGCAGATGCCGCACTCAGCAGCGCCACCCACGCCGCCCGGGTGAAGGTGGACGAGGAGGGCGTAGAGGCCGCCGCCTACACCGTCCTCTCCACCGAAGACACCGCAGTTGAACCGCCGGAGAGGCTGGACTTTGTATTGGACCGGCCGTTTCTCTTCACCGTCTCCGGCGCCACCGGCAGCATGCTCTTCGCCGGGGTGGTAAATCACCCGTAGGGCAGGCCGGGCCGATGGCGCTTGGCCCCAATGAGACAACAAAAGGCAGGCTTTGGAGCAATCCAAGGCCTGCCTTTGGCTGTCTATGGGGTTGTGTTCGATGGGCACCAGGTCCGCCATTTCATCGGGATGCGACCAACGTGGCCAATGCCGCTCTGCCATTCCAGGCATTTCACGGGCCATGGAAGTCGGAAGCTGGCCGCTCCTATTGCAGTGCGTGCCCTCTCAGACATTACAACGTGAGCACCATTTTGTATCGTTGTACCAGATTTCCGTTCGCCATTTCCTCCGCGAACTGCTCCGAGACCTGGAAGCCGCATTTCCGGTAGCAGCTCTGGGCGCGGCGATTGCTCTCATTCGTATAGAGCGCCACCGCCGCATATCCCCTCGCTCTCAGCATATCCAAGGCCTGCTTGATGGCATACGTCCCTATTCCCTTGTTTTGATATTGGGGAAACAGGCCGATCATTTTGAGGTACGCCACTTTGTCCTCAGACAGCAGCCCGTTTATGCCCAGCCAACCGATCGGCGTGCTGTCTTCCAAGATGATATAAACCTCTTCGTCCGGATCGAAATTCCATGCCGAGATCGCATCCACCCAATCACTGCGCTGTGTGGGAACCTCATCCAAAGCGTCAAGGATAGCTCTGTCGTTCATGATCCTGTACAAAAAATCTGCATCGCCTTCCCGGACAGGTTGCACCCTGATATTCACGCGTTTATCCACCTCGCAATTCGTTTCGGATGGCTCACCAGGTCCAGCTGGAGGGGCATGCCGGCCAGTACGGGATGGGGTCGATCTGGTGGTCTTTGGAAAATTCGGCATCGGACTTGAGGAAGTAGTCGTAGATGCAGGCGTCCCCGGTGGTGAGGAGGGGGTCATCGTAGGTGACATCGATGTTGTACCAGTTGCCGTTCACCTTCACCTTGTTCCAGGCGTGGCCCCGCCAGGTGGGATCGCCGGCGCTGTTGGCATCCCCGGTGACGTACATGCACTCAATGCCGCTGAGCCAGCAGAGCAGCTGGAAGGTCATGGAGTAGTCCTCGCAGACCCCGATGCCCTGGGTGAGAGTGCCGACCCGCCTGCTCTCGGAGCTGTACCGGGTGTGGTTTACGATGTAGTCGTGGAAGGCGATCACCTGGGCGTACTCGTCCATGCCGGGGTTCACCAGGGTGGGGTGCAGCTGCAGGGCGGCATTCATCAAGGCCCTGGCGTCTTCGTCCAGCACGTTGGTGCGGCCGGTGAGGTAGGACATCACCTTCTCGTGGGTGAGGTACTCTATGCTCAGCTCGGTGCGGTCCGGCCAGCCCAGGGCGCTGGTCTTGCGCACGGCGAAGGTGCACTTGGCCAGGGCATTGGAGATGTCCTGGGGCGTGGTGCCGGGACAGCGGATGGTGATGGGATAGGCCAGGCCCCGGATGGCCTCAAAGAGCTGGTTCTGCATCTGGGAGAGGCTGCTGAGAGAGGCCTCCGTCCTGGTGGGGGCCAGTTTCGCCCAGGTAAAGCCGGTGTTCAGGATGCGGTCTGAGGGGATGAGTCCCTGCCTCTCCATGGTGTACCGGAAGGTGGTGAGGGCATCCCGATTCCCCACCAGCAGATCCAGAGTGCTGTAGCAGGCGAGGATGGCGTCTCCCCGGGTGTACTTGGCCCCTTTCTGATTCCACGCCGAGGGCACATCAATCCCCAGGGACCGGGAGAGGTTGGGGGACTCCTTCCAATCTGCGGTGCCGTCCCAGTACCCCAGCATGCGCAGCACCATCACAAGGAACTGCCGGATGTCCATGGGGTCCCCGGAGCGGAAAGCCCCGTCTCCGGTGCCGCTCACCAGGTCGTTGGCGGTGGCGTAGAGCACATAGGGCTTTGCCCAGCCCAGATCATCGGTATAGGGGTTTTCAAAGCTGCCGGTAGTGGCCTTCTCCCTACCGCCCACCAGGATGGCGATGATGGCCACGCCCTCGCCCCGGGTAAAGGGCTGGCCCAGGTTGAAGTTGGGGGTGCCGTCCGGGTTGGTGCCCACGCCCTCGATGAGGCCCAGGGAATAGAGAGCGTTGGCCGCCGCCTGGATTCTGGCATCTCGCTCCGCCCCGGAGGTGTCCGATGCGGCAGAGACCGGACCGGCCGCCTGTATCAGCAGCAGGGCGGCCAGCAGGCAGAGCGCAATCCGTTTTCCTGTCTTTCTCATGAAAGATCCTCCTCCGCCTCTGGGGGCTCCAGCAGCTCCGCCAGGGAGCGCACATAGCGGGTACACACCCGTTGCAGCTCCTCCTGCCGGTCTTCGAAAAAGGCGTCATAGACGCCGATGCTCTGCATACCGCAGGCCGCGGCGGCAGCGCAATTTGTGGGGCTGTCGTCAATAAGGGTGCAGTCCTCGGGCCGCACCTTCAATACCTCTGCCAGTTTGGCAAAGCAGCGGGGGTCGTGCTTATCCAGGCCGATCTCCTCGGCGAACACCAGCGGGTGCAGCACATCGATGAGTCCGAACCGCTCTAGGGCCAGCCGGCACAGGGTGGGCCTGCACGCGGTGAAAAGGGCCATGGGGATTTTCTTTCTCTGGCACTGCCGGATGTACTCCAGGGCGCCGGGCTTTGCCGGGGACAGTCTGGCATAGTGCTCCGCCGCCAGCCGCTCCCAGTCTGCCATGATGCTCTCCGGGCTCTCCTCCAGGTGGTAGTACGCCTTGGTGAACTCCGCCGCCACCGGGAAGATGGAACGGACCACCACATCCCGGTATTCGTCCGTCATGGGAAGATTGCGCCGGCGGAGAAACTCGATGTCCACGTCCTGCCACATCCCGTTGGTATCGGTAATGGTGCCGTCCAGATCAAAAATCAGCATGTCCTTGTCTCACCTCCGTTCCATATATTTTACCAGGGCAAACACCCCATTGCAAGGAAAAACGTGCGTTCTACCAGGCATTTTGTCCATTTTTCCAGCACTTGTCTCACAATATTCCATGTGCACCCGAGGATTCCATACAATGGTATTTTTCAGTTTTAACTGTGTCCTTTCAACATGCTTCCAACAGATGCCCCCTTGGCCGCGGGGCTGCCGCTACCCATGAAAAAGACAGCGGGGAGACCTGCGTCTCCCCGCCGTCCTGTGATCGATAGCACTCTCCGGGTTGGGTTCCCGTCCGGGCTCAGCCCTTCTCCGGCGCCAGGTTCGGGTATCCGTGGGCTTGGAGCAGCGCCGCCGCCTCGGGGCTGAGGGTATCGGGCCTCTCTCCCCCAAAATAGGCCTCCAGCGCCTTCAGATTGCTCCGGTACTTCAGCATGGGCAGCACAGAGCGGAGCTCAGACTGGAAGTGCCCCCAGGCGGCGTCCTGGATCCCGGCGGGATCGAAGAGGATGGTCTTGTAGTTCGAGGTCAGGCGCAGAATGTCATGATCTTGGTCTGGGTACAGCGCTTGGCTGTTGAGCGGCATGTCCCACTCCGTCTCCCCCAGATACACCGTCACCGTACAGACGGGCACCAGCTTCACGCCCTTCGGGCACCCGTCCAGAATGGCATCGAGATCATCTCCTATGATGATCTCATCGCCCTTCCGCACTTTGGGAAGCCGCGCCTTTTCGGTGGACACCGTGGCTATCTCATCGAAATAGGTGAGGGCATCCAGTAGGGTCGTCAAACCGGGGACAAACGGCTCATAGGCCAGATGCAGCGCCAGGATGGCTTCCGGCTGTCCCTCCGGCTGCCAGAGCCACATCACATCCCGCTCCCCCGGCACATGGAAGGGGTCCCCGCCCTCCAGGATCCGTCTCCCCTCCAGCGAATAGAGATCCTCCGGCGCCACAAGACGCCCGTCTTCTCTCTCGGCGAAGGTGTAGTTGAACACCTCTGCGCACACATCGCGGCGGCCGAAAAACTGCCGGGCCGCCTGTTTTACCTTGTTCATGGGGTCCATACGTCTCATGCCCCCTACCCGGCCTCTCCCGGCACATCGTCCGGGTACCCGTGGGTCCGGAGCAGCGCCACCGCCTCTGGGCTGAGATTGCAGGGCGGATCTCCCCCGAAACAGGCCTCCAGCGCCGCCGGGTTGCCCCGGTGCTTCAACATGGGCAGCACAGAGCGGAGCTCGGTCTGGAACTGCCGGCACACATCGTCTGCGGTCTTGAAGGGATCCAGCAGATGCATCTCATACTGATTCTCCTCCGCCAGCTCCGGAATACCCACCATCTCGGCGATTGTGGTAGGCGTATCCCACGCCTTTGGCGCCAGATTCACCGTGGCCGAAATCACCGGGATCAGCTTTTCCCCTTTCGGCGCACACAGGATCAGGTCCGTCAGGAGCACGGAGCCGTCAAAGGGACCGATCTTCCGCGCCTCTGCCGCTGCCGCAGCCCAGTCCTCATACACCGTCCCGAACTCATCGTAGAAGGTGAGGGCATCCCGGTAGCGCATCTCCGTGGGATACACCGGCTTGTACGCGAGGCCCAGGGCCAGGATGCAATAGCTCTTGCCATCCTTCACCCAGAGCCGCATCAGGTCCCGCTCCTCCGGTACATGGAACGGCTTCCCACCCTCCCGGATCTGCACCCCCTCCAGGTCTTGGAGCGCCTCCGGGGGCACCAGCTTCTTCCCCAGGACATGGTTGAACACCTCTGCGAACACATCGCTGCGGCCGAAGAACTGCACGGCCGCCTCTTTTGCTTTCTCCATGATCATACACCTCCCCTAGTTTGCCATGGAGCATTTACTGAAGCAGTTTAGCGCTCGGCAGGGAGGTTGTCAAGTACAATCTTTACGATATGGCGAGTATTTTTAAACAATTTATTATTCGCCTCTCACATCCCGCCCACGGCCCCGCGCATTTCTCCCGGCTAAGCCCGAACAATCCCCATTGCCCGCCCTGCCGGGTTGTGGTATACTGGGAGGCGTACTGCAAGAGATCCCACGGCAACAACGGAAAGGAGCTGGCGCCGTCATGCCGCCCAAATCGTACTCGAAATCCGCCTCCAAGACCGGCAAGTCCTACTCCAACTATTCCAGCAAGTCCGCCCCGGACAACACCGCATATAAGGCCCTGCGGGAGGCGGTCCAGAACAAGCAGGTGGGCACGCTGTACTTCTTCCACGGGGAGGAGCCGTACCTCCAGGAGTACTACCTGAGGCAGATCCGAAAGATGCTCCTCCCGGAGGGGTTGGAGGAGTTCAACCACCGCACCGCCCGGGCCGATACCTGCTCCCTGGAGTGGCTGGAGCAGGCGATAGACAGCCTGCCGGTGATGAGTGAGCGCACCCTGGTGGAGGTGGAGGACTGGGACCCCTTTTCCCTGAACAAAAAGGACATGCCCCGCTTTCTGAAGCTCGTGGAGGACATCCCGGAGTACTGCTGCCTGATCTTTGTCTACGACACCATCCCCTGGAAGGGAGACAGCCGCACCAAACTGGGGGCCCTTCTGAAAGATCGGAACGCCAACGTCTCCTTTAATAAACAGGAGCAGTCCGATCTCATCGCCTTCATCGCCCGGGAGTTCAAGCGCACAAAACACACCATCACCAACGAGGACGCCCGGTATCTCATCTTCCGCTGCGGCAATGAGATGTCCAACCTGGCCGGGGAGGTCGCCAAGCTCTCCGCATACTGCACCCAGCCCCAGATCACCCAGGCGGACATCGATTTCATCACCGTCCCGGTGATGGAGGCGGTGGTCTTCCAGATCACAGACGCCATCGCCGCCCGGGACTTCGACAAGGCCGCCAACGCCATGTCCGATCTCCTGTACTCCTCGGAGGACCCGTACAAGATCATCGCGGTGATCGGCAAGTACTTCCGCCAACTCTATTCCGCCAGGCTCTGCCAGGACCACTACGAGTCCATGCAGACTTTCATGCAGCTCTGGGGGATGAAGAACAGCTATCCCGCGGAGAAGCTCTTTGCCGCCGCCAAGAAATTCCGCATCAACTGGTGCCGCTATGCCCTCCGCCGGTGCGCCGAGATCAGCATCGATTTCCGGGACAACTACGGCGAGGAGATCGACCTGCTCACCGGCCTCATGATGGAGCTCTCCACCGGGATCCAGGCGGTGGACTGAGGTGAAACCCCGCATCCGAGAGGCCATCGTGGTGGAGGGCCGTTACGACCGCAACAACCTCTCCCAGGTGGTAGACGCACTGATCCTGGAGACCTCCGGCTTCGGCATCTTCCGGGACGAGGAGCAGTTGGCCCTTCTCCGCCGCCTGGCAGACACCAGGGGCCTCATTCTCCTCACAGACCCGGACGGTGCCGGCTTTGTGATCCGCAACTACCTGAAGGGCGCCCTGCCCAAAGACAAGGTAAAGCACGCCTATGTGCCGGACATCCGTGGGAAGGAGCGGCGCAAACGCACCCCCGGAAAAGAGGGCAAACTTGGCGTGGAGGGCATGTCCCCGGAACGGCTGCTCCAGGCCTTGCAGCGGGCCGGCGCCACCTTTATTGGAGAGGACACGCCCCAGGCCAGCACAGGCGGTCTCACCATGGCAGACCTCTACGCCCTGGGCCTCACCGGCACCCCGGACGCCGCCGCACGCCGGGCAAAGCTTCTGCAGCACCTGGAGCTCCCCGCCCGGATGAGCACCAAGGCCCTTCTGGCCGTTCTCAACACCCTCTATTCCGCCGAGGAGGCCCGGAAGCTCGTAGAAGACCTCTTCTCAGAGGACAATCTCGTAGGCAGCACTCCCTGAGGGCAGCCTCCCCCACATACAGCCCATAGGAAGCGATGAAGCCGCGGCCCCGTGGATGTTCCACGGGGCCGCGGCATTGCACGATACGTTGCTGTCAGGCGGCGCGATAGAGGTTGATCATGCTGTCTGCCTGGACGTAGCCCTTCTGTCCGCTCTCCCGGATCACCAGATACCAGCCGTCTGTCTGCCGGGCGATCACATACACAAACTCGCCCTTTACAAGGGTGGACGCAGTGGCCTCATCCCCCGGGGCGGCATACAGGGGCACTTCCGCCGGGGCATAGAGGATCTGGGAACTGCCATCGCTCTCGGCATCCGGGTAGCGGGTGATCACGATGTAGTCCTCGTCCAAGAGCTCCTCCCAGGTGAGCACCCTGCCCCACTCGATCTTGCAGGTCTTGAAGTCCCGGTTGCACTCGGTCACAACAAATCCATCGTCCTGGATGCCGGTAACCACCACAGAGTGGGACTGGGACACGAGGCGGATCACATCGCCCACTCTCACCCGCCCGAAGCTGCTGTGGACCCGGATGGGAGCGCCGGCGCCGAAGATCAGGTCGCTGAGCATGGAGGCGTACCCCATGCACTGGGGTGCCTCACCGTATGCCAGGGGCACCGTGCCGATGCCCGCGTGGAACGCACAGGTTGTGAGGTCTGTCTGAGCTGTCTTGTGCGTACAGGGCGTATCGGTGACCAGCGCGTCCATGTTGTTGGTGGCGGGGTCAAAGACAACGGAGCCGTCCGGGTTGTTCCAATACATCCCGTCCAGGTAGACCAACTGGAGGGCCTGCAGCTTGGCAGCGGCCTCCTCTGGGGTGATGGCAGCCGCAGGCTCCGTCACCGGCAGGGCGATGTCCTCCTGAAAGAGCTCCACATCGTCTTTGCTCACGTAGCCGATCACGCCGTCCGGGCTGCGGACCAGAAGCCAGTCGTCTGTCTCCTCCACCACAAAGAGGTGCCAGTACTTGGAGCACTCCTCCACCGCCTCATAGCTGATACCGGGGCCGGCCAGCAGATCGCCGGTTTTCAGCAGCTTGGCGTAGGTGAAGGTGAGGTTCTCCTGGCGGGTGAGGGCCAGCACCGCCTGGGCCATGTCGCCCCGGGTGGCATAGTCTTTCGGGCGGATGGCACTGTCTGTGGGCTGCAGCACCCCCATCTCCATGGCCCAAGCCACGGCGGCGGCGGCGTAGCTGCTCACAGACTTGGCGTCTGTATAGGCCGAGAGGTCTCCCCCACGCATGATGTGTCCGTCCATCTTGTGATACGCATACAAAATGCAGGCCAGCTGCTCCCGGGTGAGGGGATCTTTGGGGCCGAAGCGGCCATCTCCATAGCCGGAGATCAGGCCCATGCTGGAGGCCCAGCCGATGGCCTCGGTATACCACCAGTCTCCCTTTACATCGGGAAAAGCGGGCATCTTCGCCTCTGGTCTGCCCGCTAAGTTATAGAGAACGGTCATGGCATTGCCCCGGGAGAGAGTCAGCTCCGGGGAGAAGGTAAAGGGCGAGGTCTCCTCCATCAGCTGGCCATTCATCACATAGGCCACGGCGTCCTCCAATGCCTCCGGCACGTCCGTGAAGGCGGGATAGACCAGTGCCGGGGTTGGAGTGGGCGCGGGAGTGGGGGCTGGCATCTCCGCAGGTGCCGGTGCCTCTGTGGGGGCAACTGTCTCCTCAGGCACCGCAGTGGCCTCCGGGGCAGTGTTCTCCTCTGCTGTCTCTGCGGGGTCTGCAGTCTCCTCGGCGGCGGTCTCTGCCGGAGCCGGTTCCTCCCCAGGGTCTGTCTCCGGGACTGTGGATGCCTCGGGCTCGGTCTCCGATGCCATCACCGGATACGGATCTGCTGTGGAGGCGTCTGCCCGCATGGGGACTGGACTGGCGCACAAAAGGCCCGCTGCCAAGAGAATAGCTACCATTCGCTTCATTCAAAATTCACTCCATTCGAACCGGATGCGTGCCATCGCACCACGCGCAAAAGCGGCTGAAATTTCGTGAATTATATACCCAGACCTGTTGAGAGGCAATAGGTTCCGGCAGATTCGGATACGTTCAAGAAATCTTTGTGCGTTTTATACAGTCCAAGCCCTTCCCAACTGGGCATTCCGCCAATGTTAAGCGATATCTTAGGGCAGTGTTGCCTGAGATAGCACCTGCGAGCAGAGAACGAAGCTCTGCGCAATGGGGCATAAGATACTTTGAGCCTCCCTGCTGCACCGCAGCAGGGAGGCTCATGTTGTCTATTCAGGTTCCGTGGGCCGGGGTGTACGTCACGATGGCGTGGGGACTGTCTTCCAAAGCGGCGATCTCAATGTGCAGCCCCGTGCAAACCACAGTGGCGGTATAGAAGACGTCCTCCTGCAGCGGGTCTCCCCCATCCGAGCGGATGTAGATGGTGCCGAAGCAGTACTTGCCATCCCTCCCGGGACAGGAGAAGGAGATGGCGGCATGGGAGGCGTAGGTCCCGTCTGCATTGTGGGGGTCCCACCAGATCCGGTGATCTGCGGGGAAGTCCAAAGCAATGTCCGCTGGTGCCTCTTGATCTTCGGAGGCGCTATCGAAATCGATGAGCTGGCCATCGCTGCAGGTTGCAAAGACGGGCACCCCCTCTTCGAACTGGAAGGAGAATGCCGGACAGACAGCACCGGTCTCCTGTTGGGGACACAGCCACACAGCAGTTCCCATGGTCTCCTCGTAGACCAGGCTATAGATGGACCAGATTTCCATG
>CANRFN010000088.1 GCA_947629915.1 uncultured Oscillospiraceae bacterium
GCATCGGGGGTACCCCCCTGGGGGGTATCGGGGGCTAGGGGTGGGGTTTATCAACACCATTGCCGACTATCACCTCAGGAAATCGCCTTCCTCCACCCAGAGGTCTGTATCCTGCCGCAGCTGGTCCATTTCCTCCTGGAAGTGCCTGTTGTCGACAGTGTAGTAGGTGATCTCCTCCAGTTCCAGGACCGGGTCGGTGAGGGCATCCCCGAACACCTGCAGCACCTTGGACAAGCGATAAATCCCCATGCGGGAGGTTCCGCCCCGAACCGCCACAGGCCGCTTCTCCTCGGCGTCATACAGGAAATCTATGCCATCGCCGCCTCCTGTGCCTCCGCCGATGTAGCCCGTCTGCCGGATCTGGATATCCCCGGCCCCGTCAATGTCCAGCAGCCAGGTCTGCTGGGCCATCATATACCGTGCGCACAGCACCATTTCCTCCATACCGTCCTGGTCTACATCTGCCAGCGCCGCCATGGTATTGAAGTCGTCCGGATTCAGGTCCAATTCCAGGGCGTCCAGCAGAACATCCCAGCCGCCGTTGGCAAAGAAAGCCTCAAAGATGGCGCGGGCGTCCGTCTGCGCCGGTGCGGGGCTGTCTGGACTGGAACTGCTGCTGAACCTGGGATGTAAAAAGCGGCTGATGTCCTGTAACGGCTTTTCTCCCATGTAGCAGAGGGACCACACGATCTTCCCATTCACATCGTTCTGCCGGAGCAGAACCCACAGATCATCTGGCTCTGGCAAACCGGGTCCATGGATCTCTTGGTACAGCTCTGCATTTGCCTCCGAGTGAAGCCGGCCGTAGAGATAGTCCCCGCTGCGGCAAACATCCTTCAGGGAGTTGATGGCCATGTCACCGTCCAGCCTGATTCCCCCGATACCGAGGACATTCTCACAGTAGTAGTTGCCCTCATACCAGTAGTAGCGCATGGGGCCGAAGTGTGTCGGATCGATCACAACAGCATTCCCTGGATGGCTGGGTTCTATGTTGAACACATTGCGCAGAATCCAATCCACATTATCTCCCGGGGCGATGACATAGCAGTTGTACGTGCTTATACTGACGGGAATCTGGCCCAGAGGATCCGGTATCGGGCTATCCAAATATGTACTTGAGTTCTGCAGCTGGCCCTCAAAATAGGTGTAGTACAGGGAATGACGGGGGATCAGGATGAAATCAATGGCCCGCTTCTCCGCATCTTCTGCAGTGCAATTGTAGGAATCCTGGTTCATGACGGAGTAGCTTGTCAGGTTCAGAACCTTCATGGCCTCCAATTCATCCTGGGAGAGCTCTACCGGTTGAAATTTGGAGATGTCTGTCTCCTGCCTCTCGGCGCCCGTTTCCGGATCTTTCGGTGTCACCGATTCCACCGGCGCCGCAGATTCCTCCGATGCCTCAGACACCTCCGGTGTCACCGATTCTTGCGGTGTTTCAGACTGCCCCGGTGCTTCGGATTCCTCCGGCGCCTCAGACTCCTCTGGAACCTCGGATTCCTCCGGGGCCACGGATTCTTCTGGTGCCACCGATTCCTCCGGTGGCTCGGATTCTTTCGATGCCTCAGACTCTTGCGGTGCCGCAGACTCTTCCGGCACCACCGATTCTTCCGGAGCCACCGATCCCTCTGGTGCCTCAGACTCTTCTGGAGCATCAGTCTCCTCCAGCGCTGCAGATTCCTCCGGTGCCTCAGATACCTCCGGCATCTCGGATTCCTCAGAAACCGCAGACTCTTGCGATGCCGCAGACTCTTCCGGCACCACCGATTCTTCTGGTGGCTCAGACTCCTCCGGTGCTTCCGATTCCTCCGGCGCTTCCGATTCCTCCGGTGCCTCGGATTGCTCCACTGCCTCAGACTCTTCCGGAACCTTGGATTCTTCCAGTACTTCCGATTCCTCCGGCATCTCAGACGCCTCTGGCGCCGAAGATGCCTCCGGTACCTCTGGGGCCTTTTCTCCGCACCCTATCAAGGTGAGCAGCAGCACTGTGGCCAGAAAAAGGGCCAACATACGCCGTCTTTGCATGTTTCAATTCCTCCTCCATCCTGTCTCCCGTATCAGAATCCGGGATTTACCCAATGATACCGCCGCTGCCCGCTGCCTGCAAGAGGCGGTTTCTGTTTTGCGCACTCCATCAGACGCCGCCTGTGAAGTTCCTGAGAAACATGAATCCCAATAGACGGCGATGGGAGGCCGGGAGCTGGCGGCCCGCCTCAGTGTATTGCGGCCGGAACCTCCGTTTCATCGCGGTGTCGCGGGGCTCGAAGTGGATGGAGACGAGCACTCATTTTCACCACGTTCTCTTTTCAGAGCTTTCTCCAGTGCTTCTTGCAGCGCCTTCATAATCGGGGAAACGCTTTCCTGTCAGCTTTCTTCGGCGTCCTGCTGCTTCAGGGTTTCGGCGGTATTCCGCTTGCGAATGGTCTCTTTTTCCTGGCTGCAGGTTGCCCCTGCCTGGGAGATTCCATCAGCGTTGCCGTTGTCCGGTCCTTTCGGGCGCTTTTTCAGGGCGTCAGACATTATTTTCGCGATGTCTTTCTCCAGCTGCGCCAGGTGGAGGGCTTCTATCGGGGCATAGGCTGCCTGTTCCTCACGGTCATATGCCGCTTCCTCCGGGCTTATGCCTTTGTAGATGCTGTCTCTGGCCAGCAGATGGCACTCTACGGGGGCGGCACCCTCGGCGGGGCTCACATAGATCGTGGCGGCGTTGGTGGGATCATAGGAGACCGTCACCTTCCGGGGAGAACCGGGCCGGGCCGTGTCAAACCAATGTTCCCGCTCAGCCTGCTCGCAGATGTAGTACCGGCCATCGAAGAGAATCCCGTACTGGGTGATGGCTCCCTCGCCTCTCGATAGGAGAGAATTGCGGACATACGCCCTGTCCAGGACCTTAAAACCGCCGCTCATATAGCGGAGCCCGAAGTTCCAGATGTCCCTAGGGATTGGCTTGACGTGGAGCCGCTGCATCTGCTGCGTCTCCTGGAATGCCGTCAAATGGTGACAGTTGTTGTACTGGAGCACACACTGGATGATGATGGCCGTGAATTCGGTGAGGTCAAACGCGGCTTCGGGCTGGTTGTCCTTTCCATCGCGCTGGGGGAAGTCCACCTCAGCCTTTTCGGGCAGGGATGCCATGTCGATGAGATGGAAATGCTTTGCGATGATCTCCTTGAGGTCCCCGCGGTATGGCGGGGCATTCACGATTGTGATCTCTAATTGCTTGCAGAGAAGGCCTGCTGTATGGCTCTCCATGATGCTCCTGTCCGCCAGAAGCACAGATGGGAGGTGCATACAGGGCCATTCCGCTTCCGTGATCTGAATGCCATACCGGGCGCAGTAGTCCACTTTGTACTCGGCAGAGTTGAAGAACGTCCGGACAGCATCCTCCCACGATGGCGGGTCCAGTGAGATGTTCATCCCGGTCACCATGTGGGAGAAGCTGTCCATCTGGAAGTAGACTGTCGGCCTGCCGATGATCGCCGTGCGGTCCTCGCGGCTAACCAGATAGACATCTGCGGTCATGGCATCGATCTGGCAGGCTACTCCCGGCCCCCATGGGCGTGTCTCTGCTCTTCTGGTTTCAGCGCTGCTGGTCAGCTGGTGGCCGCGCTGCCTCTCCCGGTCAAAAGCCGCATCCAGGATATCCTGGTTCTTTCGGTGCCAGTAGAAGAATTGATACCGGGAGGGAATTTCGTCCAGGTCCATTGGCGTAACGCTGTTCCCGTCTTTGTCCTTCACGGAGTAGTAATCATCAATGAGATGCTGGTAGGTCTTCTCAAGGGAGAGCTTGTCCTCCCCAAGATGATATCGGATCAGAGCCGCCTGGAAGTTCCTCAAGTCTGCCTTGGCCAGCTTCTTCCCAGCTGCACCCGGTGCTTTCCTCCTTCCGGAGCGCTTTGCGGAATCCTGAAAGAGATCTCGCGATTTGCCGCACGCTGAATAGTCGGGAAGCAAGGCGTCAGGGTCCTTTCCAAAGCGCCAGTATTTGCCGAGATGCTTATAGAGACCGCTGGCGTCTTTCCCGGTATTGCGCTCGATCTCCAGCAGGATGGATCTCCGCTTTTTGGGATCATAGATGGCCGGCTCCTCCAGAACAGCGGGGCGGATCAACTCCCATGCCCGATCCCGCAGCCGGATGGCGGTCTCTCCGGCACTGTCCCTCCATGTCGGCCGCCAGAGATCCGGCGCGAAGGAGTATCGCCCCGCCTCCATCCCGGCGGCGATGTCATCCAGGGATACCGCCTCCGGGACATTGGAGCTGCCTGAGAGGTGCAGCCAGTAGGAGGGCTCATCCTCAGAGGTTGAGATCCACAGGATCCTGTAGTCGCTGTCGGTCTCAAGGTCGTGGATGACTTGATTGACAAAGAAAAGACTGTCGAGCATAAGCGAGGACCTCCTGCAGTGCAGCGGTGTTTGTGTCCTCTGTAGGATACCACAGGAGGAAAAAACAAGCAACAAGATTCGATTCCCAGATTGTCAACGATGGCGGAGGCCGCTTTGCCAATTGCGCTCCACACCTCTGTATCTGCATGGGCTTGAAGGTGTAGAACGGTCTGTCTCTCCAGCCGGAATTGCGCTGCGCTATGTCCTTGAGGAGTTGCCTCACCCGTGCGCTCCTCCTCGATAGAATGCCACAGGACGAAAAAACGGGCAAGGAAACTCGGTAAAATGCACAATTCTACACCGCTGAGATTGGCAAAAACGGAGAATTTATCGCGGGCGGTTGTCAAAAAACAGAATGTGATATGATATTAAATGAGTAACTGGCCCTTAACACCCCGCCTGACGCGGGAGTATGGAAAGGAGAAACCTGTATGTATTGGACTGTTCTGCTCATTGTCTCCCTGATGGTCTGCACCGTCCCCGCATACCTGTCTCAGTGTACGCTGATGCGGGCGAAGCCGGAGAGCAGATTTATGCCGCTCCATCTGATGGTGTGTTTGCCGTTCCTTATCATTCCGCAGATGCTGTTCAGCTTTGTGGCCTATGCATCGCCGGTTGAGACCCTGCTCACGGGTATTATCCTGATGATCCCGGTGATCCTCGGCTATGTGCTCGCGCTGTGCCTCCGCCTGAAGACGCCCTGGGAGAACAACACGCTGTTTCTGGTTGCTGGGCTGGTGGGATCCATCCTGATCAGCGCCCTCGTGATCGGGTCCTTTGAGGACCCGTACCGCAGCATGATCAGCTCTAAATCTCTGTTCTCATCGGAAGTGGCCGGTCTCATGCAGTTCTATTTCTATTTTGTTGTGCCCGGTGTGCCGGCATACTTGCTGGAGGCACTGATCTGCAGCCGCGCAGATGGCAAACTCGCTCGGGGCATGCTGCCGGCCGTCCTGCTGCTGGCGATGGTAGTGGGCGTCCCGTATATGCTCCTGGCGGAGAGTACCTGGGATTTTGCAAATGCCGGGATGCTGCTGATGCGCCTTGTGGCACCGCTGAACTGCGTGATCCTGGCATGGATCACATACCGGTACAGCGGGAAGAGAGAGGCAGAACAGAAAGTGCAGGGGCTGCCGGAAGAGGAAATCCTGCCTGAGGTCGGAACAAGCACTGCACCGCTTCCGCAGTAGAAAAACACCCAGACAATCCAGATTGTAATCGGCGGGAGGCGCAATGTGCGCCTCCCGCTGCCTATTTTGTGCGGCTTGGATGCCCCTGATCCGGAGTTGCCGGGAGGAGAATTTGTGCAAGAAGGGAAAGTGTCTGTGCGGGTCAGCTGATATCGCTTTGGCCAGGAAGAAATGCCCATGTGAACGTCACGGGCATCAATCCCTTTACCTGGTTTGCCAAGGCCTCCTATCGGGACAACGATCTTTTCCCACTGTACAAGACCTTCTCAGACAAGTACTATGATTCTGGCTTCCGGGATCAGACAACTCTATGAATTCTCGCTTCGCCTGCGGCCACCGGGTGAAATTTGATCTGTTCCGCCGGTACGGGGCCATCGCCGCAGCCGGAGACCGGTACCTGGCGGAGTTCATGTGGGGGCGAGTACCAGAAGGACCCGGATACCGCCCACAGCTGGATGTTCACCGTCACCCTGGTGTCCTGGCGGAGGGAGGACCTGAAGAACCGGCTGGCCAAGAGCCAAGGCCTGGTGTCTGGGGGGGACCCCCGCTGCGCTGAGGCAAAGGGATGAGAAATCAAGCCCCTATCCGCAAGAAACTGCGAATAGGGGCTTGATATGTTGCCTTAGCAAGCACGGGCAGACATCCTAAAACTGCCAGTGCCTCAACATGCTTCTCCAGTCACGGCGTCCATACAGGAAACGAACAATCGCCACTGTATGTGTCTGCTTATTAACTGTGTAAAAAAGCAGATAATTTCCTACAGACACCATACGAAGGCCCCGAGAAGCCAGCCAATAGTCTGGGGGAAGTACCTGCGCGGGTCAGCAGATACTGCTGCGGTCAGGAAGAAATGCTGAAAACGTATAGACACAGGTTCTGGAATTTGGTAAAATCATGAAAGGTAGACGGCTGGACGGTGTATGTCCGGCTGGCATAAGGAGCGATGAATATGGCAGACTGCAAGGCAATCGGCGAGCACACCCAGCACCTCCGGGTGGCGTATATCGGCGGCGGTTCCCGGGGCTGGGCGTGGAACTTCATGGGGGATCTGGCGGCCGAGCCGGACATGGGCGGTACGGTCCTTCTGTACGACATAGACCGCCCGGCGGCGGATGCAAACGAGATCATCGGCAACAAGATCGAGGCGCTGCCGGAGGCCGTGGGGCGGTGGGAGTACAAGGCTGCCGCCACCCTGGAAGAGGCCCTCACCGGGGCGGACTTTGTGGTGATCTCTATTCTCCCTGGCACCTTCGATGAGATGGAGGTGGACGTCCACCTGCCGGAGCGGCTGGATGTCTGGCAGTCTGTGGGGGACACGGCGGGTCCCGGCGGCATCGTGCGGGCATTGCGCACCCTGCCCATGTTTGTGCCCATCGCCGAGGGGATCCGCAAGTGCTGCCCCGATGCCTGGGTGATCAACTACACCAACCCCATGTCCCTCTGCGTGCAGGTGCTGTATCACATCTTCCCGGAGATCAAGGCCTTCGGCTGCTGCCACGAGGTGTTCGGTACCCAGGAGCTGCTGGCCGCCGCGGTTTCGGACATCCTGGGGGTGGAAAAGCCCACCCGCAAGGACATCCATGTGAACGTCACGGGCATCAATCACTTCACCTGGTTTACCAAGGCGTCCTATCGGGACATCGATCTCTTCCCGCTGTACAAGACCTTCTCAGACAAGTACTATGATTCCGGTTTCCAGCTGGGCTCAGACAACTGGATGAACTCCCACTTCGCCTGCGGCCACCGGGTGAAGTTCGATCTGTTCCGCCGGTATGGGGCCATCACTGCCGCCGGAGACCGGCACCTGGCGGAGTTCATGCCCGGGGACGAGTACCTGAAGGACCCGGACACCGCCCACCGCTGGATGTTCACCCTCACCCCGGTGTCCTGGCGGAAGGAGGACCTGAAGAACCGGCTGGCCAAGAGCCGTGGCCTGGTGTCCGGGGAGATCCCCGCCGCGGTAAAGCCGTCCGGGGAGGAGGGCGTACTGCTAATGAAGGCCATCCTGGGCCTCGGCCGCATGGTGAGCAACGTGAACCTGCCCAACCGGGGCCAGATTCCCAACCTGCCCCTGGGGTCTGTGGTGGAGACCAACGCCGTGTTCGCCCGGGACAGCGTGCAGCCCGTCCTGGCCGGCCCGCTGCCGGAGGACCTCCGCCGCCTGATCGCGCCCCACACGGAGAACCACCTGCGCACCCTGCAGGCTGCCCTCACCTGGGACCGCGCCCTCCTGGTGGACGCCCTGATGGCGGACCCCAACCTGGCGGCAAAGCACCCGGACCGGGCTGCGGTGGAGAAGCTGGCGGAGGACATGCTGGAGGGCACCCGGGCCTATCTGCCGGCGGAGTGGTTCGTGTAACGAGACGTCTTGATGTTTCAGCAAGTTTGTCCGGCAAAGAATACAATTTTCCCTGCCCCCGGAGAGGAAAAAATCGTCTCCGGGGGCAGATTTCATATTTCCATTTTGGCAAATTTATGATATACTCTCCAAAGACCCAAGCAGAACCGAGTTCGTGAGGAGGAGCCGCCATGCAAAGCCGCGTCAATGTCATCATAGGGGGAGCCAGCTATACGCTGGTGTCCACCGATGGGGAAGATCAAATCCGGAAATTAGCGGAGTACGTCAACGAAAGACTGGAAGAGACCAACAAGGGTGCCCACCTGTCCCGTCTGGACTGCGCCGTGCTCACCGCCATGAATATCGCAGACGATCTCATGAAAGAGCAGTCTTCGTCTGAGAACCTCCGCCGCCAGATCAAGGATATGGTGGAGGAGAACGCCAAGCAAAAACAGGAGCTCAGCAAGCTGAGACAGGAGCTCTTTAAAGCCCAGCAGCAAAAGAAGTGAGTTTGCCGCCGGATGGAATGGCCTGTCCGGCAGAGGTTCTACGCTGAGGAGGATGGATAGAAGATGGAACTGCTGTCCCCGGCTGGAAGTCCGGAGGCGCTGCAGGCCGCTGTATGTGCCGGGGCCAATGCCGCCTACATGGGATTTGGACAATTCAATGCCCGCCGCGGGGCCCGGAACTTCACCCGGGAGGACTTTGCAGAGGCGGTCTCCTATTGCCACCTCCGTGGGGTAAAGGTGTACCTCACTTTGAACACCCTCTGCGGAGACCGGGAGATGGAGGAGGCGGCCGCCTGTGCCATAGACGCCTCCAAGATGGGCGCAGACGCCGTGCTGGTCCAGGACATGGGCCTGGTGCGGGTGCTCAGGCAGGTGGCGCCGGATCTGCCGGTCCACGCCTCCACCCAGATGACCGTCCACAACCTGGACGGGGTCAAGGAGGCGGCAGACCTGGGCATGACCCGCGTGGTCCTCAGCCGGGAGCTCTCCCGCCGGGACATCGCCTCCATCTGCAACAAGTCCCCCATTGAGATCGAGGTCTTCGTCCACGGGGCCCTCTGCATGTGCTACTCCGGCCAGTGCTTTATGTCCTCCGTCATCGGGGGACGCAGCGGCAACCGGGGCATGTGCGCCCAGCCCTGCCGCCTGGCATACGGCTGGGCAGACCGGGCAGACGCGCACCCCCTGTCTTTGAAAGACCTCTCTCTCGCGGGACACCTCCAGGAGCTGCAGGACATGGGCGTGGCCTGTGCCAAGATCGAGGGGCGCATGAAACGGCCGGAGTACGTGTATATTGTAACGAAGGTATACGCGGACGCCATCCGGGAGAAGCGGGAGCCCTCCCCGGAGGACATCAAGCGGCTGGAGCAGGCCTTCAGCCGCCAGGGCTTCACCGAGGCGTACTATCAGGGCCAGAAGGGCCCGGATATGTTCGGCATCCGGGGAGAGCCCCCGGAGCCGAAGGACATCTTCGCCGCGGCCAAGGCGGCATACAGCCGCAACCAGGGGCCCGGCGTGCCGGTGAAGTTCTATGCCATGGTCCAGGTGGGCCAGCCGGTCCAGGTTGGGGTGGAGGACCCGGAGGGACGGGTGGCCACCGCCGCGGGAGAGCTGCCGGAGCTGGCCAGAACCCGGGCCATCACGAAAGAGAATGTGAAGAGCCAGATCTCCAAGACCGGCGGCACCCCCTTTACCGCATCCGCCGCCCTGGTGCATGTGGAGAGCGGCCTCTCGGTGCCTGTGGCCACCCTGAACGGGCTGCGCCGGCAGGTGCTGGAGGACCTGGCGAAACAGCGCACCGCCATCCCGGAGCGCCGCCACGGCACCTATCACCTGGGGGCCAAGTACCCCAACCGGCGGGGACAGCCTGCCATCCAGGTGTCTCTTCGAAAAATGGATCAGCTCACCAAGGAGCTCCAGCGGCAGAGGCCGGACCTGATCCTGCTGCCCACCTGGGAGATCGCCGCCCATCAGGACGCCGTAAAGGGCATTCAGGCCAACGGGATCCCCGTGGCCTGCGTGCTGCCCCGGATCTGCCTGGACCGGGAGCGGGATGAGCTGCGCCGGGACATGGACGTCTGCCGGGGGCTGGGCATCCGGGACGCGTACATCGGCAATCTGGGCATGATCCCCATCGCCCGGGAGATGGGCTTTACCCTCCGGGGGGACTTCGGCCTGCAGGTCTTCAACAGCCAGGCGGTAAAGGAGTACAAACGGCTGGGATTTTCCACCCTCACCGCATCTTTTGAGCTGAAGCTGGCCCAGATCCGGGACCTGGCCAAGGCGGTGGACACCGAGCTCATTGCCTACGGCAGATTCCCCCTGATGATCATGGAAAACTGCATTCTCAAAAACCGGGGCGGCGGCTGCATCTGCGATGGCTCCAACAGCCTTACAGACCGCAAGGGCGTCCGCTTCCCGGTGGAGAAGACCTTCGGCTGCCGCAACGAGCTGTTCAATGCCAACAAGCTCTTCCTGGCGGACAAGCAGCAGGACCTGAACCGCACCGGGGTCTCTGCCATCCGGCTGCTCTTCACCACAGAGACCGGTGTGGAGTGCACCCAGGTGTTGGACCGCTACCGCGGCAAGGGCAATTACACCCCCAGCAACTTCACCCGGGGATTATACTATCGGGATGTGGAATAGGGGGAAAGCGAGGCATTCATGGACATCATACTGGCATCCCAATCCCCCCGGCGGCGGGAGCTCTTAGGACAACTGGGCCTAACGTTCCGCACCCATGTATCAGACGTGGACGAGGGGGACACCGGGACGACTGACCCCGCCGAGATGGTGGAGATCCTCTCCCGGCGGAAGGCGGCGGCCGTGCGTGCGGCCGAGGGACCGGAGCCCCTCATCATCGCGGCGGACACCGTGGTGGCATTGGACGGGACGATCCTGGGCAAACCCGCCGACCCCGAGGACGCCATCTCCATGCTGGAGATGCTCTCCGGGAAGGTAAACTGCGTGTACACCGGCGTCTCGGTGGTCCGGGGAGACTTGCAGGAGACCCGGCACGCCTGCACCCGGGTACGGTTCCGCACATTATCCCAGGAGGAGATCCGGGCCTATGTGGCCACCGGGGAGCCCCTGGACAAGGCCGGCGCCTACGGCATCCAGGGCAAGGGCGCCCTTCTGGTGGAGGAGATCCACGGGGACTACAGCAATGTGGTGGGCCTTCCCCTGTGCCTTCTGGGCAGAATCCTGGCAGAGCGCTTTGGCGTGGAGCTGCTGGGCGGAGGGAAGCGCCTATGAAGCGATTTTTCCAGGAGAACGGCGGCCTGGTGCTGCTGGCCGGCCTGCTGCTCACGGCGATTCTCTCCATGTGCATCTATATCTTCGACTTCAACCCCTTTGCGGGCATCCTGGAGGTGGTGGCAACCCCCTTCCGGTACGTGTCCACCATCCTCACCCGGTGGACGGAGGACCGCTATGAGGAGCGGTTCCGCTATGAGGAGCTGGAGGCGGAGAACAAGGCCCTGCGGGAGCGGATCGCCGAGCTGGAGGAGAACGCCCGCAACGGCGAGATCGCCCTCCAGGAGAACGAGCGGCTGAAGGACCTGCTGGGACTGGCGGAGGCCAGACCGGAGCTCTCCTACCAGGACGCGGAGGTGACCCGCCGCTCCACCTCCAACTGGGAGTCCACCCTGATGATAGACCGGGGGACCGCAGACGGGGTAAGCCTGGACGACTGCGTCATAGACCAGTACGGGTATCTCGTGGGGGTAGTGACGGAGACCGGGCTGAACTGGTCCATCGTAACTACTATCTTAGATCCGGCCTGCCAGATGGGCGGCCGGGTGGCCCGGGCGGACACGGACGCCATGCTGGAGGGGGACTTCACCCTGATGCTGGAGGGCAGGCTCTCCCTGTCCTACGTCTCCCAGAGCGCCAGCCTCATGGCGGGAGACCAGGTAACCACATCCGGCATGGGCGGCGTCTATCCCCCGGACATCTTGGTGGGCACCCTGCTCACCCTGGACACCCAGGAGGACGGCATCAGCTGGCGCGGCGAGGTGCAGCCCTCCGCAGACATAGACGAGGTGCGCTTTGTCTATGTGATCGTAGACTTTGACGGCGGCGGCTGAGCCGCCGGGAACCGGCACCCGCCTGCCTTGCAGGCGGGTGCGCTATACTGCAACAAGTGTTGGAGAAGAGAGATTGAAGGAGCGGATGGGCCATGGCGGAGCTTACCCCGATGATGCG
Organism: uncultured Oscillospiraceae bacterium; assembly: GCA_947629915.1. Lineage (GTDB taxonomy): Bacteria > Bacillota > Clostridia > Oscillospirales > Oscillospiraceae > Enterenecus. The sequence goes on from CANRFN010000088.1 coordinate 12,123, forward strand.
TCAGTACTGGAAGATCAAGGAGCAGTATCCGGACTGCCTGCTGTTCTTCCGGCTGGGGGACTTCTACGAGATGTTCAACGACGATGCCAAGGTCGGCTCCGAGGTGCTGGGCCTCACCCTCACCACCCGGGACCGGGGCAAGCCGGAGGACCAGCGTATCCCCATGTGCGGGGTGCCATACCACGCGGTGCAGACCTATCTCGCCAAGCTGATCCGCCAGGGGTACAAGGTGGCCATCTGCGAACAGATGGAGGACCCGGCGCTGGCCAAGGGCCTTGTGGAGCGGGACATCATCCGAATCGTCACTCCCGGCACCGCCATGGACGATGTGATGCTGGACGAGAGCCGCAACAACTACATCTGCGCCGTGATGCTGGACGGCCAGAACGGCGCCCTGGCCCAGTGCGACATCTCCACCGGACAGTTTGCCGCCTGCGCCTTCTCGGGGGAGGGCTGGCTCACCCACCTCATGAACCGGCTCTCCGCATGCCCGCCCAGTGAGGCCATCCTCAACAGCGGCGCCGCGGAGTCCCTGGAGCTCACCAGCTATCTGAAAGAGCGCCTCAACTGCCTCTGCGAGGAGGAGGGGGACGTGCCCTTTGAGCCGGAGCAGGCCCGGGACGCCCTCATCGCCTGCGGGGTGTGGGAGGCGGACGCCGCCATGCCGGAGGAGCCGGGCGCCCAGCGGGCCTGCCAGGCCGCCGGCGCTCTTACGGCCTACTTGAAGGAGACCCAGAAGACGGATCTCAGCCATCTGTGCCACCTGGACCTGGAGGGCGGAGGCCTGCGGAAGTACCTGGAGCTGGACCTCACCGCCCGGCGGACCCTGGAGCTCACCGAGACCATCCGCAGCAAGGAGAAGAAGGGCTCTCTCCTCTGGGTGCTGGACAAGACCAAGACCTCCATGGGCCACCGGATGATCCGCACCTGGATCGAGCAGCCCCTCTGCAGCCCCACCGCCATCGCCACCCGACAGGAACAGGTTGCCGCCCTCTTTGGGGATGCGGTCACCCGGGATGAGATCACCCGGATTTTGCGGGGGGTCCCGGACCTGGAGCGGCTCATCGGCAAGGTGGTGTACGGCACCGCCAACGCCCGGGATATGCTCACCCTGGCTAACGGCCTGGCGGTGCTGCCAGAGCTGGCGAACCAGGCGAATCCTCTGGCCCAGACCGCCCCCAGAAGCTTTGCCTTCCTCTCCAAACTCCGGGGCCTGGAGGATCTGGAACAGCTGCTCCGCAGTGCCATCCGGGAGGACGAGGACAACCACAGATTGCCCGCCACCATCCGCGAGGGGGACTTTATCCGCAAGGGGTACAACGAGGAGATAGACCACCTCCGGGACGTGCTGGACCACGGGGCGGACATGATGGCGGCGCTGGAGGCCCGGGAGAAGGAGCGCACCGGCATCCGCACCTTGAAGGTCCGATACAACAAGGCCTTCGGGTATTATATCGAGGTCTCCAAGAGCTACTTTGACATGGTGCCGGAGGACTTCATCCGCAAGCAGACCCTGGTGAACGCGGAGCGCTTCTACACCCAGGAGCTGAAGGACCTGGAGCACGAGATCCTCTCCGCCCAGAGCCGGATTGTGGCCCTGGAGTATCAATTGTTCTGCGCCCTCCGGGACAGCGCCGCCGCCCGGGTCCGGGAGGTGCAGGAGGCCGCGGGCTGCGTGGGCACTCTGGACGTGCTGAACTCCTTCGCCTCTGTGGCGGCGGAGAACGGGTACTGCCGCCCCGCCGTGGACGACAGCGGCGTCATCGACATCCGGGACGGCCGGCACCCGGTGGTGGAGCAGACCTTGAAGGACACCCTCTTTGTCCCCAACGACACCCACATGGACGGGGGAGAGAACCGGCTGGCCATCATCACCGGGCCCAACATGGCGGGCAAGTCCACCTACATGCGCCAGGTGGTGCTGATCGTTCTCATGGCCCAGATGGGGTCCTTTGTGCCGGCAAAGTCCGCCCGGATCGGGGTGGTGGACCGGGTCTTCACCCGCATTGGCGCCAGCGATGACCTCTCCGCCGGCCAGTCCACCTTCATGGTGGAGATGACCGAGGTGGCCCAGATGCTGCGAAACGCCACCTCTCGGTCCCTTCTGATTTTGGACGAGATCGGCCGGGGCACTTCCACCTATGACGGCATGTCCATCGCCCGGGCGGTGCTGGAGTACTGCGCAGACAAGAAGCGCTTAGGGGCCAAGACCCTCTTCGCCACCCACTACCACGAGCTCACCGAGACGGAGCGGGAGATCGATGGGGTGAAGAACTACCACATCGCCGCCAAGAAGCGGGCGGACGGTGTCATCTTCCTCCGCAAGATCATCCCCGGGGGCGCGGACCAGAGCTACGGCATCGAGGTGGCGAAATTGGCCGGAGTGCCCACCCGGGTGATTGAGCGGGCGAGGGCGATCCTGGCCGATCTGGAGGCCAAGGTGCCCCGGGGACCGGTGTCCACTGGCGCCCCCAAAGAGGCGGAGGCCCAGGTGTCTCTCGGCGATGTGGCAGAGCAGGAGGTGCTGGCCACCCTCCGGGCCACCCCGGTGGAGACCTTAAGTATGATTGAGGCTTTGAATCTCCTGTACCAGCTGAAGCAGAAGCTGGGATAGGGCGGGGAAGAGACCGCCGGAGAACCAGAACATTGAACTGTACAACCGCCTGATGCGGCACGCCCTCTGTGCCGCATCAGGCGGTTTCTGTTACCCAACTTTTCGTTGACAATCCCTCCAAATGGTGGTACTATGTGGCCTGAGAATGGAAGCAAAGGGGGCAGACGGACATATGGATACCATAGCGGCGATTGCCACGGCCATGGCGCCGTCTGGCATCGGCATCCTGCGGCTGTCTGGACCCCAGTCTGCAGAGATCCTGGACAGAGTCTTCACGCCGGACGTTGGGGGGCCTATGAGCGGCCGCAAGCCCAAAACTTTAGTGTACGGCAGCATGCGGGACGCCAAAGGGCAACTACTGGACCGGTGTCTCGCCACCATCTCCCGGGGCCCCGCCAGCTACACCGGGGAGGACACCGCAGAGCTCCAGTGTCACGGCTCTCCCGTGGCGCTGGCCCTGGGCCTGGAGGCACTCTTCGCCGCCGGGGCGAGACAGGCGCTGCCGGGGGAGTTCACCCGCCGGGCCTTTCTCGCCGGGAAGCTGGACCTCACCCGGGCGGAGGCGGTGGCGGATCTCATCCACGCGGAGACCCCGGCGGCTGTGCGGCAGGCGGCGGGACAGCTCAGCGGCACCCTGGCCCGGAAAGTGGAGGGCCTCTATGACATCCTCACAGACCTCTGCGCCCACTACTACGCCGTGCTGGACTACCCGGACGAGGACATAGACCCCTTTACCGCAGCGGAGATGGCGGAGACCCTGGAGCAGGTGTCCCGGGAGCTGGACGCATTGGCGGCCACCTATCAGCGGGCAAAGGCGGTGAACGAGGGGGTGCCCTGCGCCATCGTGGGGCGGCCCAACAGCGGGAAGTCCACGCTGTTCAATGCACTGTTAGGCCGGGAGCGGGCCATCGTGACCGAGATCCCCGGGACCACCCGGGACACCGTGGAGGAGCGGCTCACCGTGGGGGAGATCACCTTGCGCCTCATCGACACCGCCGGCCTCCGGGAGACGGAGGACCCGGTGGAGCGGCTGGGGGTGGCTCGAAGCCGGGCTGCCATGGAGGGCGCGGAGCTGATCCTGGTGGTGCTGGACACCGCATCCCCCTTTGCCCAGGAGGACGGGGCGCTGATTCAAGAGGCCCGGCAGCTGGCGCCGGTGGTGCTGGTGTGCAATAAGGAGGACCTGCCCCCGGTGCAGGACCTGCCGGCGGAGGTGCAGGACCTGCCCAAGGTGTTTCTCTCCGCCCGGAGCGGGGAGGGCCTGGACGGCCTGGAGCGGCAGATCGCGGCCTGCTTCCCAGGCGGCGCCCCCAACGGGACGGATGCCGTGCTGGCCAACGCCCGGCAGATGGAGGCGGCGGCCCGGGCGCGGGAGGCGCTGCGCAGAGGTGCCGCGGCGCTTCTGGACGGGCTCACCCCGGACGCCGTGGTGGCGGACGTGGAGGAGGCCATGGAGGCCCTGGGCGAGATCACCGGCAAGCGTGTGAGCGAAGACGTGACAAACCGCATTTTCCAGCGCTTCTGCGTGGGAAAGTAGGGCGGAATCCAATATACTGAGAGCGGGCGGGCCTGCGGACCGGACATCGGACCCCGGACAGGGCGCGTCCCGGAGAGGAGCATTCTCATGAGCTATATCCCTGTGACATACCCCGCGGCGAAATCAGAGTTCTATCCCTTCCTCCTGGACCAGCTGAAACTGTACCTGGGAGAGGAGAAAAACCGCACCGCCGCTTTGGCCAACTTCTCCTCGGTGCTGGCCCAGGCCTTTCCCGAGGCCAACTGGGCGGGCTTCTATCTGGTGGACGGGGACACCTTGGTGGTGGGCCCGTTCCAGGGGAGACCGGCGGTGAGCCGCATCGACTACGGCAAGGGGGTCTGCGGCACCGCCTGGAAGACCGGTGAGGCCCAGGTGGTGAAGGAAGTGGCCTGCTTTGTGGGGCACATCGCCTGCGACTGCAACACCCACGCGGAGATCGTGATCCCCCTGCGCCACCCGGACGGCGCCATCTGGGGCGTGCTGGACATGGACAGCGTCACCCCGGGGTACTTCACAGACGAGGACCGGGCTGGCCTGGAGCAGGCGGTGGCCCTGTTGGAGGACCTGGTATGAGAGCTGTGGTAACCCGGGTTCTCAATGCCCGGGTGGAGATCGGCGGCGTGGTGAACGGCGCCATAGACCAGGGGCTCTGCGTGCTCCTGGGGGTGGGCCCGGAGGACACCGAAGCCACCGCAGACAAGATGGCTGATAAAGTCTGCGGCCTGCGGATCTTCGAGGACGAGAACGAGAAGATGAACCTCAATCTGGCGGCGGTTGGCGGTGCGCTGCTGGTGGTGAGCCAGTTCACCCTGTATGCGGACACCTCCTCCCGCAGGCCCGGGTTCTCCCACGCCGCCAAGCCGGACCTGGCCGTCCCCCTCTATGAGCGGTTTATGGACCAGTGCCGGGCCAAGGGCTTTCGGGTGGAACACGGGGAGTTCGGGGCGGACATGCAGGTGTTCTCCCAGAACGATGGCCCGGTTACCATCCTGCTGGAGGTGTGAGTATGGCAGAGATCAAGACACTGAGCTCTCACCTCGCCAACCTGATCGCCGCCGGCGAGGTGGTGGAGCGGCCTGCCTCTGTGGTGAAGGAACTGATGGAGAACGCCATCGACGCCGGGGCCAGGAATATCATCGTGGAGATTGTCCGGGGCGGCATGGGGCTCATCCGGGTGACGGACGACGGCTGCGGCATCCCGGAGGACCAGGCCGCCACCGCCTTTTTGCGGCACGCCACCTCCAAGATCTCCTCCGAGGCGGACCTCTCCGCTATTGGGACTTTGGGCTTTCGGGGCGAGGCCTTGGCGGCCATTGCGGCGGTCTCCCGGGTGGAGCTCATCACCCGCACCGAGGACGCCCCCTTCGGCATCCGGCTTCAGCTGGAGGGGGGCAACGAGATCTCCCGGGAGGAGGCCGGCTGCCCGGTGGGGACCACCATGATCGTGCGCAACCTCTTTTTCAACACCCCCGCCCGGCTGAAGTTTATGCGCAAGGACGGCTATGAGGGCGGCACCGCGGCCAACGTGGTCCAGGAGATCGCCCTCTCCCACCCGGAGCTGGCCATCAAGCTGTACCGGGAGGGCAAGGCGGTGATCTCCACCCCGGGGGACGGGAAGATGATGAGCACGCTGTACTCCATCTTCGGGAGAGATGTGGCCCTGGGCTTCATCGAGGTGAAGGACACCACCCGGGAGATCCAGGTGGAGGGCTTTGCCACCCGGCCCAGCTGCTGCAAGCCCTCCCGGTCCTGGGAGCACTTCTTTGTGAACGGGCGGCTGGTGGAGAATCGTCTGATGTGGGCCGCCATGGAGCAGGCCTACGCCAACCAGAAGCTGGTGGGCAAATTCCCCGGGTGCGTGCTCTACATCACCATGCCCACGGACAAGGTGGATGTGAACGTCCACCCCACCAAGTCCATTGTAAAGTTCCAGAACGATGCCGATGTCTTTGACGCCATCTCCATCGCCGTCCAGGCGGCCCTGGAGCGGGACCACACCATGGCCCGGTTCGGCGGCACCCCGGTGCGCCGCCCGCCGGCGGTGGACACCGTGACAGACAACCAGACCTACCTCCCCATGGGGGAGTCCTCCGGCGTCCAGATGACCATGACCCCGCCGGAGCCGGCTTCCGCTGTCCCCGCTGCGGCACCGGACGCCCCTGCGGCCTCTGCGGCCCCGGCAGAGCCTGCTGCACCTGCCGCTACCTCGGAGACACCTGCTGTTCCGGAGCCGCAGGCGGAGCAGCCCGCGGCGGACGGGGCGCCGGACCGGCCTGCGGTAGAGAGGCAGGGCGTCCCCTCCCGGACCGATGCGTTGTCCTCCATCCGGCCTCCGGTGTGGTCCAGCGGGCCGGTATTCAAGCGCTCCTACGCCCGCCAGACGCCCAGCACGCCCCAGGGGACGTACCATATGGTGGAGCCACTGCCAAAACCCAGGGCCAAGGAGTACATCCGCCCCGAGTGGGTGACGGCCTATGTGGTGAACCCCAGCGATCCCAATGCCCCCGCCGGGCCGATCCCCATTGAGGAGGCGGAGAGACAGGAGAGAGCGCGTGCGGAGCTGGACGGACAGGAGGAAACGTCTGAGAAGTGGAATCCCCTGGGGGAGATCGCCCGGGTGGTCTCCCCGGAGAAGGGAGACGGGGGGACCGCCTCCGAGCCGGTGCAGGTTACCAGCCCCTTCTGGAAGGAGAAGCCCCCTGAGCCCTGGGTGGTGCGGGGGGAGATCTTCCGCACCTACGTGATCGTGGAGCAGGGGGACAAGGTGATCTTCATCGACAAGCACGCCGCCCACGAGCGGTTGAACTTCGACAACCTGAAGGCCGAGGACTACAAGCCTATGGTCCAGGAGCTGCTGATGCCCGTGACCTTCCGGCCCTCCCCCATCGAGCGGGAGATCCTCCTGGAGAACATCTCCCTCTTGAAGCAGTACGGCTTTGAGCTGGAGGAGTACGGCGATGCGTCTGTGGCGGTGCGTGCCGCCCCGGACTACCTGGAGGAAGACCAGATCGCCAGCACTCTGCTGGAGGTGGCGGAGAAGATCCGCACCACCGGCCGGGGCAACCCGGAGAACGCCCGGGACGAGCTGCTCCACTCCCTGGCCTGCAAGGCGGCCATCAAGGGCGGCTGGTGGACCGGGGACGCCGAGCTGCAGGTGGTGGCGCGGCTGGTGATGTCCGGCCAGGTGAAGTACTGCCCCCACGGCAGGCCGGTGTCCATCACCCTCAGTAAGTCCAAGCTGGAAAAGGAATTCAAACGATAGGGAGCAGCGGCTGCTCTGGATTCAAACGCGCACCTTTGAAATTGCAAGGTGCAGACCATGCGGAAGGAAAGGTACCTATGGCATACCAACTGCAGGAGATCAACGCGGCAGTGCGGAGCGATCCCATTGCCTTTATGGCGGCGTGCGATGCGCGGTACAACCAGGAGATCGCCCGCTGTGCAGACCTGATCTGCAAGAACATGGCCCAGTGCCCGGTGGTGCTGCTCTCCGGGCCCTCGGGCTCCGGCAAGACCACCACGGCCATGAAGATCCGGCAGGAGCTGGAGCGCCGGGGCGTGGGCAGCTACGCCGTCTCCATGGACGACTACTTTGTGCGCCAGAACCCCAAGACCGCCCCCCGGACCCCGGAGGGCGACATCGACTACGAGTCCCCCAGGATGATGGACTTGAAGCTGCTGGACGAGCACTTCACCAAGCTCACCAAGGGCGAGTGGGTGCTGGTGCCCCACTTCGAGTTCTCCCGGCAGATGCGCAACGACAGCAAGGGCACCCCGCTGAAGGTGAGCAAGGACGAGGTGGTGATCTTCGAGGGCATCCACGCCCTGAACACCGAGCTCACCCGCAACCACGAGGACGCCACCCGGATCTACATCTCCGCCCGCAGCTGCATCATGGACCTCAGCGAGATGGTGTTCAAGGGCACCTGGATGCGCCTCACCCGCCGGGCTGTCCGGGACTACAACTTTCGGGGCACCGATGTGGAGGGCACTTTGGAGATGTGGGGCAACGTCCGCCGGGGGGAGAAGCTGTATATCTCCCCGTACAAGCACACCGCCCACATCCTCTTCGACTCCGCCCTGGCCTACGAGGTGTCTGTGATGGCCAGCTACGCCAAACCCATCATGCAGGCCGTTTCCCCTGATAACGACCGCTGGAGCGAGCTCATGGAGATGGTCTCCGCCTTCGACCGCTTCGTCCCCATCGACCCCGCCACCATCCCGGCGGACTCCCTGCTCCACGAGTTCATCGGGTAGGACGGGGGGAGGGGGCTGAGCGCGGTGCAGGAGCAATACTGTTACCGCGGGCTGCAGAACCCTCGGGACCGCCTGCCGATGTCCGGCGGAGCACCCCCAAAATCAGGAAAACCCTATAGAAAAGGCGCTGTGCGTGAAAAACGCACAGCGCCTTTTCTATGGCGGATGATGGGATGGTACCCATTTCAAGCAAATCAGGCGGTCTGGAGAACGTTGGTGGGCTCCGGCTCTTCCGGGACCTCCGGGGAAGCTTCCGGCTCCGAGATCTCCGGCGTGGCCTCAGGGGCACCGGAGGGCTGCTCCGTGGGTTCAACGGGGGCCTCCGTGGGTGCGGTGCCCTCAGTGGTTTCCGCAGGCTCCGCTGAGGCGTTGGGGTCTGCCTCCGGCGTGGCATTGGGGTCCGATTCCGCCGGGGTGGCTTCGGGTTCCTCTGTCTCGGACGGGGGCTCCGGGGTGGGGACGGGTGCGTACAGGTCCTCCACAAAGCAGAGGTTCATGTCCACCTCCGTGTTGATGCCGTCTACATGGCTGGCGCCGCTGTACTGCCACATCTGGAAGTTATAGAGGAAGGTGGGGGCGTCCGCGTACTGGGCGTACCAGAAGGGATAGGCGGAGAGACGGCTCAGGTCCATCTTCAGAATGCCGCAGTACTCGTTGAAGTACACCCCGGCCCGGTAGCCCGCGGCCTCCACCGTGCGGCAGAAGGCCTCGATAGCGTCTGTTACCTCCCGGGGGGTGGAGGTCCAGGTGCGGGCCTCAGCGCCGCCCAGGAACTCCCAGTCGCAGACAACGGGATAGGTGAGGGTCTGGCCGCCTAAGAGCCCCAGAACGTAGTTGGCCTCTTCGATGCCCTCCTCCTCGTTCAGGGCCTGAGAGAAGAAGTACACGCCCACGTCCAGGCCCGCCGCCTTGGCGCCTGCCACATTGGCCTTGAAGTACTTGTCTTCGAAGAGGTTGCCGGACATCATCAGTCGGCCGCCGATGCGCACCATGACAAAGTCTATACCGTCTGCCTTGACCGCGGGCCAGTCTATCTCGCCCATGAACTCCGACACATCGATGCCGGTTACGGCGTATCCCTTGGTGTATGTAAGGCGGGCGTCCAGGCTGGGCTCGGCGGTTTCGGTGGTGTCTGTGCCCTCTTCGTTCTGCTCACCCTCGGTGGGCTCCGGTGGCTCGGTTACCTCTACGCCGTCCACTGTGGTGATGAAATCGTCTTCAGAGAAGGGGTTCGGGAGAAGGTTATCGAAGACATCCACCCAGCGGTTTCGGATCTGCACCATGTCCTTGGTGTAGTCCACGGTCTGGGTCTTCCACAGGATGGAGCTGACCTCCGCCCGGGTGAAGATGCCCTCCGGGTTGAAGATCAGGGTGCCGTCTGGCTGGGCGATGCCGGCTAGGATCCCCTTTTCATACAGTTCCGTGACATCCGGCTCATCGCAGTCCGTGAAGGGGGTGGGACCGGAGATGGGGATTAAGGTGAGGGAGCGGGCGGTGAGATGCGCTGCATCCAGCCGGGTGATGGGCGTATAGAGGAGCTCGGTGTCCCAGGTGGAGCTGATAAGGCCTTTGTCCATGGCGGGGGCCAGATATACATCGCCCCACTTCATGCCTGGCTCCGGATCCTCCGGTGTGACGCCCATGCCCCGGAGCAGGAAGGCGATCACCTCCGCCCATGTGACCTGCTGTTCCGGGTGATAGAGGCCGTCTCCCGTGCCGTTGGCCAACCCCAACTCATGGATGCCGGTGATGCTCTCGAAGTACCAGTCTTCCGGCTGGACGTCTTCGAAATAGACAGGCGTGGGGGTGGGCTCCGGGGGATCGGTGTTCTCAGATACCGCGGGGGAGGACAGGGGATCGGTCTCTAACGGCTCCTGAGGAGCGGCCACCACAAAAGGATTGGCCAGACACAGCAACAGCACAACTGCTGCGACAATCAGGATGTTCTTTTTCATGGGCGCTCCTTTCCAGCAGGTGAAATAGGCTTTTGTCTATTGTACAGGAAAACGGGTGGAATGGCAACAGGGAAAGGGTAGAAAAATGTGGAAAGCCGTGGAAAAGGCTCGAAAAGTTGCAGTTTCGATACAATCGTCTTGGGTTGGAGCGGGATTGTGGATATAGGCAGACGGAGTTGCTCAATGCTATGCATATGGGGGTGGGTGGGATTCCAGAACAGGAAATGGTGCGGCAGGATGGTATGGAGGAGGCTAATTCGAGCAAGTTGCGGCCTTCTTCATAGGAGGGGAGACAATTCCAGACAAGAACAATGCCACTGCAGAGACAGAGCTCTGCAGTGGCATTGAAGGTAGGACTATTGTGATGAACTTCGAGGAAAGGATGATCGGTCTCCACAAGGATCAAGAACATCAGAAGTGACGGGTGTCACCATCCTCTACATTTGGTGCCGGTCCATCTGCAGACAGGATCTTGCGCAGCTTCTTGCAGATTGGCTTGTCATCGTTACTGCTCTTTTGCGATGAGCAGGTAATGAGAGTCATGCATCGCAGTCATTGAACGGCTGAAACAGAACCTATCGGGTCGCAAAACAGTCTCCGTTCAACCAAGGATGGTCGTGTCCCAACTCCACCCTGAAGCCACCTGACAAAAAAGTATACTTTTTTGTCAGGC
>CANRFN010000089.1 GCA_947629915.1 uncultured Oscillospiraceae bacterium
TTCGGAGATACATCAGTTTTGGCTGGTCTAGTGAACTTTTTGAGCCAGGTCATATCCTCTATGCAGACGAGCCAGGTCCGGCAAAGGCCAGCCAGCACAGGGTGGCGCGGACAAAGTTCTTCCGCAGCCCCCGCCAGTACGCCCGGAAGGGGTTGATGGGATCTTCCGCACGCCGCATCTCGAAGATACAGTGGTACATGGCCGAAAAGGCCGCGCCCACCGTGAAAAAGGGAATGCAGGTGATCACAAAGAGGACGTTGATCGCCACAATGGTTCCGATCTTCGTCATGAGGCGTCCAAAAGCGCTGTCGTTGCTCAGAAATCTCCCGAGGTTCATGTTTTCCTCCTTACAGTTTTCCGCCGGTGGTTGCGATGCCTTCCACGAACTGCTTCTGGAAGATGAGGTAGATGATGAGCATGGGGACCACCGCCATCACGGCACCGGCCATGATCTGCGGATAGTTGCTCACGAACTGGCCCTGCAGCCTGGAGAGGGCGGCGGTCAGGGTGGTGGCGTTGGTCTGCGGGCACACGATCATGGGCCACATCAGGTCCTTATAGGCGAACAGGGCCGTGAAGATGCCCAGGGACACCAGAGAGGACCGGGTCAGGGGCAGCATGATCAAAAGGAAGCGCTGCCCTATGTTGCAGCCGTCCAGCTCCGCCGCCTCCTCCAGGGAGGCCGGCAGGGTCTGATACCCCTGTTTGCAGAGGTAGGTGCCGAACGCCGTCACGGCGCCGGGCAGCAGCAGGGCAAACTGCGTGTTCATCATGTGCAGGCGGGAGACGATGAGGTACTGCGGAATGATATAGATCTGGCCGGGCACCATCATCTGGACCAGGATGATGGCGAAGAAGAAGTTCTTAAAGGGGAAGCGCAGCCGCCCGAAGGCGTATCCCGCCAGGGTGGCGGTGAGGCAGGCACAGAGCACCCGCAGGGCGATCATGATCAGCGTGTTCTTGTAGAGCACCACGAAGTTGTATGAATTCCATACCTCAACGAAGTTCTCAAAGTGCCAGCCGCTGGCCGGAAAGATGTAGAAGGGATTCACCGAGATGGCCTCACTCTTGGTCTTGAATGCGGTGAGAATCATCCAGGCAAACGGTGTGATCATGCAGATAGACCCAAGGATCAGAAATAGATGAACAACGGTAGACGTCAAGCGTTTTTTAGCATCCCAACCCATTGTGATTCTCCTCTCATCAGTTGTAGTGGACCCACTTTTTCTCGCTCTTCTGCAGAATCACGGTGATGATACTGATGATGGCGATCAGGAACATGATGATGGCCGCACCGTAGCCTCTGTTGGAGCGCTCGAACGCGTACTCATAGAACAGATAGGTGATGGTCTTCACGGAGGGCCACGCCCGGCTGCTCTGGTCCATGATCATGTAGGGCAGGTCGAAGAGGTTCAGAGCGCCCATGACGCCGGTCTGCACCACAAAGAAGATCGTGGGGCTGAGCAGAGGGATGGTGATGTGGAAGAATGTGTGGATTCCAGTGGAGCCATCCACAGAGGCCGCCTCGTAGTAGTCCTTGGGGATGTCCTGCAGGCCGCCCAGGAACAGGATCATGTTGTTGCCGATGCCGCTCCACACACCCACCACCACGATGGCGATGAGGGCGATGGTGGGATCCGTGACCCAGCTGATTTTCGTACCGATGAGGTGGTTCAAAAGGCCATAGTCCTGGTTGAACATCCACTTCCACACCATGGCGATGGCGGCGGGAGCGCAGACCATCGGCAGGAAGTAGATGGTGCGGTACACCGTCCGGCCGTGCATCTTCCGGTTCATCAGCACGGCGAGGACCAGGGAGATGAAGATGGTAAGCGGCAGGCTGAGCACCGCGTACTTGAAGGAGTTGAACAGCGTGCTGAAAACCTCTTTGTCCTGGAACAGGTTGATGAAGTTTGTCAGGCCGATGAATGTGTTGCCCTTTCCGAAGTCCCCCGTCTTGCAGAGAGACTGCCATACGGTCTCAAAAATGGGGTAGTAGTTCAAAATCAGAAGGCCAATGATGGTGGGGGCGATGAGGCACAGGCCCCAGATCGCCTCCGTTCTCTGGCGGGGCGTCATTTTTTTCTTCACGTTACCTTCCTCCTTATCTTAGGAGGGAACAGAGGGAGCGCCGTCCCTCTGTTCCCGGTTCCGTCTCGTTGGTTATTCCTCGGACAGGGTCTTGTTCATGTCGGCCGCGATCTGTTTGCACACCTCTTCCATGGTCTCCGGTGCGGACCAGGCCTGCACCAGGGCCAGAGAGGCATCGTCCTCCCAGATGGCAGTGCTCTTGGAGTAGGGGCGGAACACCAGGGTGCCCTGCTCCTCAATGTCCACAAAGGCGGAGACGTCCATGTCCCCAAAGGCCTTGGCGAAGGGCTCGGAGCAGCCGATGTAGCCGGCCATGGTCACGCCGAGCTCAGACTGCTTGGTCTGTGCCTCTTTGCTGGAGAGATAGGAGATCAGGGAGTAGGCCGCGTCCGGATTCTTGGTGTCTGCGTAGATGGACCAGCCGAGGCCGTTGTAGATGGTGCAGCGCTCTTCTTTGTCGCACTGGCCGTTTCCGTTGACGTCCTCATACGGCATCATGACCCACGCGTAGTCCGATGCGTTATCCGCGGTGTAGTAGCCGTTTACCATCCAGGATCCCTGGCTCACCATGCCGATGAGGCCGGAGAGGAACATGGTGTCGCCGCCGGTGGAGGCCATGGAGTCCGGAGTGGGGCACGCGGGAAGGATCTCATCTGCCACAAACTTCATGGCCTTGAGGGTGTTGGGATCGTCAAAGCCGGAGGTCTTCTTGTCATCGCTGATGACCTTGCCGCCGAAGGAGTAGATGATGTTGTACCAGGTGTCCTGGTTGCTCCCGGTGTTGCAGTAGGTTCCGTAGATGCCGTCTGCGGCGCCCTTTTCGGAGATCTCCTGGGCCTTGGCCGCAAAGTCCTCCCAGGTCCAGTCGTCGGTGGGATACGCCACGCCGTACTTGTCAAAGATGGCCTTGTTGTAGACGATTGCGATGGTGTCGTGATCCTTGGGGAGTGCGTACTGATTTCCGTTCTGGGAGTAGAGAGCGGTGATACCCTCGAAGTAGTTGCTCAGGTCGGTGTTCTCATCGGCTGCGATGTAGTCGTTCAGGTTCAGCAGCACGCCGGCGCCCATGTACTTGTCCGCGTTGTTGGAGTGCATCCAGAAGACATCGGGCATCTCGCCGCCGGACACGCCGGCCTCCAGCATGGTCCAGTAGGAGCCCCAGTCCATGACGGTGAACTCCACCTGAATGCCGCTCTGCTGCGTCCAGGCATCTGCAATCTCCTTCAGGCCGGCCAGCTGGTTGTTGTCCCAGAGGGCCACGCGGATCGTACCGCTGGCATTTCCGCTGCCGCCGGCGCTCTCGCCGCTGTTGCCGCTGTCGCCGCATGCCGTCATCGTCAGGACCATGAGGACTGCCAACAGCAGTGCTGCCAATTTCTTCTTCATAATAAAGTTCCTCCTCTGAATGTTCTGGTGTTTGAGGTCTCGCCTCAGGTTGGCGTCAGTATAGCCCTGCAGGCGTGCAGAAGGAATGGCGCGAACGAGGGGAAAGCTGTGAATGTGGGCATGTCCAAATCATCGGAAACCTGTACAGCGGGGCAAGTCAAAAAGGAAGAAAACATGGCAGAATGTCCGAAACCAGTCCCAGAAAAAGAGACGGATGCAGGACAGTGCCAGACCGATCTGCCATTTTGCCATGTCCCCCAGGCGATGCCACGTCATGAGCACAGACATCCATGGCAAGTTCTTTTCCAATCTTTATAATTCTTTTCGCAATTCACGTTCTCCTCTTCTTGACAGCTTCTCGTGCAATATGGTAAAATTCCGCAGGACTAATCCTCCGCTTCTGATTCATATTGAACATTATTCCGCGAAGAGGTGACCTGCAGCGTGGAAACCGTAAAGTATACCAATGAGGAGAATTTCCAGTGCCTTGAGGACCTGTACGGCTCCTCCTCCGAGCTCTCCCTGGTACATGTGGGGCGGGAGAACTGCAAGCCCTACCATGTCTTCTCCGGGACAAGGGACGAGTACATCATTCACTTCATCACCAAGGGCCAGGGCTTCTACTCCTGCAACGGGAACGCCTGGCCTCTCACCGCCGGGCAGATGTTCCTCATCTATCCCGGGGACACTGTGGTATACTGCTCAGACAGCAAGGACCCCTGGAGCTATTGCTGGATTGGGTTCCGGGGCTTCCGGGTGGAGCAGATTCTGAAGCAGTGCGGGTTCTCCCGCAGCCGCCTCACCCTTCCCAACCCCGATCTGAGCCAGCTGCTCCCCTGTTTCGATGAGATGCTTACACACATCACGCTGGAGCCCTACGATGATTTCTTCCGGGAGTCCCTTCTGCTCAAGATCTTCTCCATTCTCTCCCTGCACTACACGGAGCTCACCAAGAGCCATGCCCTTCCTCAGGACATCCACGTCAAAAACATGTACGTCAATCAGGCCATCGAGTTCATCAACGGCAACTACATGCGGGGCATCTCGGTTACGGACATCGCAGATCACATCGGCATCTCCCGCACCCATCTGAACCACGTCTTCCAGGAGGAACTCAATCTCTCCGTCCAGAGTTTCCTGATAGACTACCGAATGTACCGGGCGGCCAGCCTGCTGAGCCACACCGCCATGCCGATCAAGGAGATCTCGGACCAGGTCGGGTACAGCGATCCGCTGGTGTTCTCCAAAGCCTTTAAAAAGAAGTTCAATCTCAGCCCCAAACAGTACCGGGAGGACAGCCCCGGCGAGCAGTCCCTGGAAGTGCGGGATAAGCGGCCGGATCAGCAAGGATAACAACAAGGCATTGGTGCTTTTTAACACCAATGCCTTGTTTTCTGCGCAGTGTTTGCGTTTGTGTGGCGTTCAGTCAGCCGCCGTATCGCGGTTCAGACGCACGGGCTGCTCGACGAATTCATACGTGTCAGTGGGGAGGCGAGCCCCACTCCGTCTGAGGAGTTCGAAGCCGTCGTACTCATCCATCCCGTACTTCGCCAGAATCACATCGATGTCCACCCGCTTCCGGTCTGGGAGACGGCAGGCGAACACAGGGAATAGCCACGGGCTCTCCAGGATATCGTCTGAATCGTCCTCACCGTAAAGGTTGGTGAGGAACAGACCGGGCCATCCGTCCCTGCGGGCCTCGGCGTTGTCCAGACAGTACTCAAAGCGGTATCCGTTTCCCCGGGTGAGCTTCCCTACCGTATATTTCCGGCCGTTGCCTGGGTCTCTCCAGACCAGGTAGATGGAATTTTCATGGATTTCCATATCATGTTGCCTCCTTCATCAGTTTTTCAGGATCCTAGGAGAGAGAAAAGCACCCCATCAACGGGATACGGCACCTTGGCTGATTCCCGCCACCGCAAGTTACACCGCACCCAGGAAGAAGCCGTCCTTCACTGTATGCCCTTATCCCTGCTGTGCCTGCTCTCTCCACCAGGATTCGGCATCGCGGCGCTCCAGCAGCAGCATGTACAGCAGTTCCTCTGATACCGGCTCCCCGCTCAGGATGTGCTCCTTTATCGTCTCGTTGCAGGCCCGCACGATCTCCCCGTGGCACATGCCCATCGCCGCCTGTACCAGATCCTCGGAAACCGCGAAGTCCTCCTGATAGCCCCTCATCTTGCACTCCAGCAGCTGCCGGATCTCCGTCTCTGTTGGCAAACTATAGATGAGGATCTCATCGAACTTGCTGATCAGATCCCGGTCCAGGTGAGGTCTGCCGTCCCACTCCGCCACGAGAACGCTCTGGGAGTCGTCCTTCAGAAGGATAGGCAGCCAACGCTTGATCCATCTCCAACTGTACGGGCAGCGCACATCATCCAGGCGTTCGCACCCGGTAAAGAGGTATACTCCTGTGCTGGACTGCATGGCCTCCAAGACCTGCCCCATTCTCGCGTCTGTCTCCGCCTCATTCTCAGAGGCCAGCAGCCCCATCCACACCGTATACAGGGGGATATGCAGTTCCGAGGCAAGGATGGCAGCCGTCAGCGACTTCCCGGTCCCGGGCTCCCCCTGCAGCAGGATCTTTCTCCTGCTGTTGAGGCCATGGGAGCTCAGCTTCTGCCGGTTCCTGTACTCCAGCAGGATCCGCTGAATCCTGCTGCGGATGCCCTCCGGGGCGATAAGCTCAGACAGGCTGTGCGTCACCTTGGACACAGACAGCCATCGGCCTGCGGTGGCCGTCTGCACGGCGATACGCCGCGAGCCATCGATGCCATCCACCATCTCTTTCAATTCCAGCGCCAGAGCACTGTGCCCCTGTCTGGCCTCATGCGCCGCAATCTGCAGGACAGTAGTTTTCATCAGCGCATCGTCCCCGGCCGCATGGGCCCTCACAATCTGCTTCAGCTGCTCTTCCGTGGCCACTCTGGTCCCCTCCCTCGCTTTGTACCGCAATAAATATATTTAATTCCGAATTCTATAATAGTATAGCACATCCAGCCGAGCAAGGCAAGGCAAGGCAAAAAGCGCTCGTTCCTTCAAAAAGCGTTGCATTGCAGTGTGCCATTTGCTATAATGCCATACAGAAAGGTGGTGTGTATCATGGCGACTAGAAAGGCAGATGATACGGCGGGTGTGGAACCGGACACGAAAGCCAAGACCGAGGACAATACAGAGGAAACGTGCCTCGCTGTACCGAACGCGTCTGACGAGCTGTCCAAAGAGGCGTTCAACGCGGCCATGGCATTCGGCCTGGCGCAGGCCCGTGCCGGTCTGTCTGCCCCTGTGGATGAGGTCTTAGACAGACTGATCGCTGCGCTTTCCGAGGGATAGGAGTTTCGCTGCAATCTCTCCATTCCCAAGAAACGCCTGCATGTGATAGACCTGTCCAGACCGGATCGTGATACAGCACGTTACCGATATGTGCCCACTCTTTGCAGGCGGCATTTCGCGCCAAGGACCATTTCCTTTCCCGTACAATCCGGCGGCAGGCGAACCGAAAGAGCGCTCCCCTGAATCGGAAGCAGGATACCCCAAAACAGGATGAGAGCCCGTCCGGCACCCCGGACGGGCTCTCATCAAACATTCTTCGGTTTATAGGCTGGCGCAACATCTCAGTCTGTACGCTCAGATAATAGTCTCCGCGTCTCCCCCGCCGTGATGCCGTTCTCGTTGAAGGTGTCCACCCGCACCCAGTACTGCTCTCCCTGCACCAGGGCGCCGATGCGCTGTTCTTTGGCCTCGCCGCCCATCACCAGGCAGCTGTGATACAGCTTGTCCGGTGCGTGGCCCCAGAGGATGCAGCACCCGGTCCGATCTGCCGCCTCCGGGAGAGACACCGTAAAGTCCAAGCCTCCGATCCGTTGGGCGGTATACGCCGCAGGCTTGGGAAGCGGTCCGTCTCCCAGTCCGAAGACCCGCAGGCCCGAGATGCAGGGCGATACCCCATAGGGCACCGCATATACCGTGAGGCGGACATATCTGGCCAGGAATCCTGATTCCCGGACAATCAAATCGTGGGGAAGGTCTGTGTCCGCAGCCCGCTTGTCCTCCAACACGGTCCAGGTGTCCCCGTCCAGGGATGTCTCCAGCAGCCACCGAGTGGGCCGGACCGCCGTGTCGATATAGCGGAGCATGTCCGGGGTCTGGACAAATTCCCCGGGGCACGGGACATCCATGTCCGGCTCATCCGCGAAGTTGATCTGCACCGCGTGGATCTCCAGTGCCTCTCCCAGGTCCAGACACAGCCAGGGCGTGGGATCGCCCTCCGCCGCCCGCCACCAGGTCTGCACATTCTCGTCTGCGGCAAGGGCTGGTGCTCTCCCTTCCCGGTACGAGGAGCTGGAAACAGATTTCCGGTAGCTGAGGAGCATCCACTTGGGGTCTGCCCAGGGATCGCGCTGTAGATCCTGCACCGCCACGGGCCAGTCCCCATACCGCTGGTTGCAGAAGAGCTCCCCGTCCCCATCGAAGCCGGCGGGCCAGAGACCCACCCGGCGCTCAAAGAGGTGGCACACGCTGATGCGCATGGTGGAGGCGTGCCACCAGCTTCCCGCGGCGTCCTCCATGGTGGAGCCATGGCCCGCCCCGGGAAAGTAGCCGCCGGGGTGGTACGAATAGGGGTTGTTCCGGGCCGGGGTGAAGGGTCCCAACGGGCTGTCTCCCACATAGCACCCGTCCCCGTAGATGTTGAACTCCGTGCCCGGGCAGCCATACTGGAGGTAATAGCGGCCGTTGTGCTTGGTGAGCCAGGGGCCCTCGATGTACGGGAGGTCTGCAAAGGTGGCTTTCAACACCTCCAGCCGCTCTGCAGTCATATCTGCTGCCTGGTCCCCCAGCCGTTTGAGGTGCTCCTGAAACCGCTGCTCCGTCTCCTCTGGGGTCTTGGGGGTGAGGCAGTGGTCCTCCCCGAAGCGCTCGTAGCCCCGGGTCCAGGGGTCCCCCCGGAGGAGGTCCACCGGCTCCCCTATGGGGTGCATGGTCTCGGGGTCCAGCTCTACGCCCCGGACGGGGACGGAGTTGGAACTGCCCCAGTAGAAGTAGAGGCGGCCATCGTCATCGGCGAAGAGATTGGGGTCCCAGTACGTGAGGGCGCCGGGGATCCGCTCCCAGTGGCCATGGATGGGGTCTCGGGTGCGGTAGAAGTCGCAGGGGACGCCGCGGTTGGAGGCGGTGAAGTACAGCCACTCCCCCACCACTCGCACATCCGGGGCGTAGTCGTAGGCGGGGAGATTGGGGGCCAGGGGATAGCTCTCCCAGTGGGCCAGGTCGTCCGAGACCCAGAGGGCGGCGGTCATGGAGGGGAAGATCCAATACCGCCCCTGGTAGTACACCATGGAGGGGTCCGCCGCCTCCCGGTTCACGGTGATCTTCCCCAGATCCCGGGGATCCGCCTTAAAGGAGTACCGATACGGCACGTTGATGGGGTTGCAATACCAGTTCATAGATACTTCTCCAGTTCTGGGTTCATCATGCGAATCAGGTCCCGGGCCAGTTCCGGGGCGGTCTTGGCCAGCCGCAGCAGGTCCAGGTTGGACTCCATGTCCAGGTCCGTCCTTTCGTCCGTCTTGGAGGTCTCAGACACCGATGCCTGGGCGATCATAGGTCTGCTCTTGCCGTCTACCCAGCCGTCCTCCGAGACGGTGAAGACGCCGGTCTGCTGGATGGCCTCGGAATTGCCGCCCGCCCGGACCAGGAAGCGCCCCTTCTCCACCTTCCACCGCATGTCCTTGTCCAGGAAGGCGGTCTGGGCGGCGTGCAGGGTAAAGGTAACGGTGCAGTACTCTCCGGACTCCAGGGACACCTTGCAGAAGCCCGCCAGCTCCTGCACCGGGCGCACCACACTGGCGTACTCGTCCTGGAGATACAGCTGCACCACCTCTGTGCCCGCATGATACCCGGTGTTCTTCACCACCACAGACACGGAGACGGTGCCCTCCGGTCCGATCACCTCGGGCGTCACTGTCAGGTTGGAGTACTTGAAGCTGGTGTAGGTGAGGCCGTACCCGAAGGGATACCGGGGCGTGTGGGGCATATTCACGTAGTTGGCAAACCCGATGCTCTCCCCCTGGTGCCACATGGATCCCCAGGGGTGGTTGTAGTAGATAGGAACCTGTCCGGCGGAGCGGGCCACGGACACCGGCAGTCTTCCCTCCGGTGAGGCGATCCCCAACAGCACGTTCACAATGGCCTCCGCCCCGGCCTCGGCGGGGCTCCAGGCCTCCAGAAGGGCGCACAGCACCTCATCGGCGGCATCGCTGGAGATGGGCCGGCCGTCCACATGGATCCCGATCACAGGCTTGTCCAGTTTCGCCACTTCCCGGAGGAAGGCCTCCTGGCAGGGCGGCAAACCGATGTCTGTGCTGTCTACTCCCTCCCCCATGGTGGCCATGGAGCAAGTCCCGTGTCTGCCGCCCAGGGTGAGGATCACCACTTCGCACTTGCGGCAGATCTCCAGAGCCTCTTTGAAGCCGCTCTGGTCCGCCCCGGCCACCGGATACCCCTGGGCATACAGCACCCGGTTTCTGCCGTAGTGGCGGCGGAGCTCAGACAGGATGCTGGGGGTGTCCGGTTTCTGCCGGTCCAGAATGTCGTCAAAGAGGGGGTCGTCATCGGCCTGGACATCGGTACCGGGGATGGTGCGCCGCTCCAGGGTGCTGCACACCCCGGCCACCCCGGCGATGGAGTTTGCCACCGCATAGGTGGACTCCATCATACAGAGGTGTGTGTATCCCCCGAACAGCTTCCGGGGGCAGTCCGCGTGGGGCCCGATCACCGCGATCTTGCGCCACTCCGGCTCCAGCGGGAGGATGCCGTCGTTCTTCAGAAGGACGATGGACGCCTCGGCGGAGCGGAGAGACAGCTCGTAATCGATGCTGTCTGGGAAACAGTCGTGGAGAGGCTTGCCCTCCATGGCGAAGGGGTGTTCGAAGAGGCCCATGCGAAACTTGGCGGTGAGCACCCGGAGTACCGCCCGGTCCACCAGCGCCATGTCCGCCTTGCCGCTGTCCAGCAGCTTCTTCAGCTCCTCTCCCCAGGCGGTAACCGAGGGCAGCTCCATGTCCATGCCTGCCTCCAGGGAGGTGAGCCCGGCCTCTCCCATGGTCTCCCCCAGATGCTGCACAGAGTGGGTGTTGGAGACAGCGCCGTAGTCGCTGAGGCAGAGGCCGTCAAAGCCCATCTCCTCCCGGAGCAGATCGGTGAGGATCTCCTTGGAGGCGGACACCGGCTCTCCGTTGAGCACGCAGTAGCAGGGCATCACCGCCCTGAGGCCCGCCTGGATGGCCGCCTGAAAGGGTTTGGCGAAGATCTCCCGCAATGGCCGGGCTGGAATCTCCGAATGGGCCCCGTGGATGCCGCCCTGGGCGGTGTGGAAGGCCAGAAAGTGCTTTGCCACGCTCTCCGGGTGCCGGCCATCTGTGGCGGTCCGCTGCACGCCCTCCACATAGGCGGCCCCCAGGACGGCGCAGAGGGTGGGGTCCTCGCTGTAGCTCTCCCCGGTGCGGCCCATTCGGGGGTCCCGGGCCACGTCCAGCACCGGGGCGAAGATGTGGGTGATGCCGCAGGCCCCCTCCTGCCGGCTCACCAGGCTGCCGATCTCCTTTTCCAGCTCCGGGTCCCAGCTGGCGCCCCGGCCGATGCCGCAGGGGAAGGAGGCGCCGTCCTGAAGAAACGGCCCGCAGATGCCCTCCATGTGGAAGATGGCGGGGATCCCGTGGGGGCTCTGCTCCATCGCCTTCTGCTGCACCGCCCGCTGCCAGGCGGCACAGGCGTCCAGGGTCTCCAGCCGGCGCATCTCCAAGGTGCTCACCTCGCCGATGCCCAGGGGCATGGACTGGGCAAGGCCGTTGATATCCGTAAAGTCCTCTCCGAAGGGGAAGATACAGCCCAACTGGGCCAGTTTCTCCTCCAGGCTGAGATCAGAAAGCAGGTCTGCCGCCCGCTCCTCCGGGGTGCGTGCGGGATCTTTCCATACAGGCTTCTTCATAAATGTGCTCCTTCTCAGGGGGTTCCCTGCGTTTTGAGACAGTCTACCCGATTCCGCTGTCTCGCGCAAGGGGAATTGGTGTCTCATACGGCTGCTCGAAAGCGGAATCTCCGCTGGCCGCAGCGTATTCTGTCCCGTCCGGCATGGTAATGGCGGCCGTGGTGCCCACAGGGACGTGGACCATCAGGTAGAAGCTGCCGTCCTGGATCTCCCACCGGACCCGGATCTCCCCGTAGGGACAGCGGTGGCTGCACGCCGCCCAGGTGAGACCGCCCCCGGGGATGGGCTGCACCCGGAAGGTCCGGTATCCCGGCTCCGTGGCCTCCAGGCCGCAGATCCGGCGGTAGAAGAAATTGCCCACAGAGCCATAGGCGTAGTGGTTCAGGGAGGACTCCTTGATGGTGCCGTCCTCTTGAATAGACCCCCACTGTTCCCACATCGTGGTGGCGCCATGGCGGATCTGGTACAGCCAGGAGGGGTCCGCGTCCTGGAGCAGCAGCTGATACGCCTCGTCCGCATAGCCGTTGTCCGCCAGGGCGAAGAGCAGAAACGGTGTGGAGGGGAATCCGGTGGCGAGATGCACGCCGTTGTCCCGGATCAGAGCCCAGAGCCGCTCTGCCATCACCTTGCGCTGGGCCTCACTCCCGATGCCAAACGCCAGCGGCAGCACATATCCGGTCTGGAACTCCTCCTTCAGCCGGCCGTCCGGCTCCAGCAGCACCTTACAGAAGGCCTTCTGGACCTTCTCTGCCAGCTCCTGATAGCGCTTCTGATCCTGTGCCTTGCCCAGAATCCCGGCGATCTCCGCCATGAGGCAGCAGGAGTGGTAGAAGTACGCAGTGCCCACCCAGGCGTCCTTCTTCAGCCAGTCCGGGGCACTCCCCCAGGGGGCGCACCAATCTCCGAACTGGAAGGGCAGCTTCAGGATATACGGGGAGCCGCAGATGGGAAGAGACAGGGCCGCCCATCGCTGCACATCCGCCAGGAACTTCTGCATGCTGGGATACTGCCGCTCCAGCACGGTCTTGTCCCCGTTGGACTGATAGAGGGCCCAGGGCACCAGAATACAGCTGTCTCCCCAACAGGACGTGGTGATGGCCGGCGTGATGCCGGGCCGGGAGGGGATCACAAAGGGAATCGTCCCGGTGGGTCCCTGCTCTGAGGAGAGATCGATGAGCCACTTCTCCAGAAAGCGAGCCATGTCGAAATTGAAACAGGCGGTGGGGGCAAAGAGGGCGATGTCTCCCGTCCAGCCCTGCCGCTCATCCCGCTGGGGGCAGTCTGTGGGGATGTCCACAAAGTTGTCCCGGCCGCTCCAGACGAGATTGCGCTGCAGCTGATTCAGGTCCTCATTGGAGCAGCGGAACTGCCCTATGGTCTCCACATCGGAGGAGAGGACAATGGCCTGCAGATGGATGTCCTCCGCCGGGATACCCCGCACCCCCACATACCGAAAGCCCATGTACGTGAACCGGGGAGACCAGGTCTGCACCCCGTCTTTGCAGATGTATTGGACGATCTGTTTGGCGGAGCGGAGATTCTGTACATACAGTTCCCCGCACTCCAGGGCCTCGGCGTGGCGGAAGGTGATCTGCTGTCCCGCATGGCCCCGCAGGGTGAACCAGATCACCCCGGCGATGTTCTGGCCGAAGTCGTAGAGGAGCTCCCCGGAGGGTGCGGTCTCCACAGACACCGGCTCCAGCACCTGCTGCCGGGTCACCTTCTCTCCGTACCGGGCGCAGATCTGGGGCGATACCCGCAGCTTCTCCGGCGCCGCGTGGCGCCAGATCGCCTTGCTGAAATCCCAGTCCGCCCGGAAGATCTCGCCATCGTAGAAATCGGCGAAGCGCAAGGGGCTGTCTTCGGTCACCCAGAAGGAGCGGTCTGTGCCGATCACCTCTGTCCGGTCTCCGTAGTCCAGCCTGAGCTCCGTCAGAAGGGCCTGCCGGTCTGCAGACAGTTTGGACTTGCTCTTGTTAGTGTCGTCCACATGGGTGGAGCGGCCCACCGCCCAGCCGCCGGCCACCGTGGCGGTGAAGACGTGTTCGCCGGGGGCAAGCTCCGGGACCTCGTACACGTCATACTGCAGGTGGGCCTTGTAGTCTGTGAAACCGGGGGCGAAGTAGTCCTCCGTGATCCGCTTTCCGTCCAGCTGCAGCTGGTAGATGCCCATGGCGGTGGCCGCGATCTGCAACTTGGCCGGCTGTTCGGTGCGAAACTGCTTTCGGAACACCATGGGGACGGGGGAGTTGGGGCTCTCCACAGCATACTGTCCATCGCTGATCCACATCCCCTGCCAGGGCAGATCCATCCGGCCGGTGTGGAAGACCGCCTCCGCAATTGCCGTCTCCCCAGCGTCGTCCTCTGCCTCCACCTCCACGGTGTACGCCTGGAACGGCTCCAGGGCCGGTCCCTGGTACACCGTGATCCCCAAGTCCGTTCGCCGTTCCACCCAGCCGTTCACCCGGACCGCAGCAGCCCGAATGGTACATCCCTTCCGGTCCGAGGACACGGAGAAGGCGATTCTGGGATGGGGTGCATCGGTCCAGAGCGTCTCACCCTCATCGATCCGCCTGTGCTCCACCTGTATTGCATTGATCCGTAGCATGCCAGGATTCCTCCCTTTCGTCTGTTGTCCCCTGTATGGGCAGAGGGCCCGGCGGCCGCCGGCCGCGGGCCCTCTGGCTCGTTTGCTGTCTATTGGTCTATTGTGCCTTATTTCCCCGCTCTCCGGGCGGCCACTTCCTCCCGCATCTTGGGAAGTTTCGGCTCCAGGTCGAACTGGCGGAAGATGAGGAACATCACCACGTTGATCACCACCGGCAGATAGTTGGAGAAGCCGTAGATGGCATACCGCATGGAGGTGGTGGCCACTTCCAGGGTGGCATCATAGGAGCCCAGCACCAGGAAGAGGCTCAGCAGCAGAGAGCCGATGCCGGATCCCACCTTGTTGCCGAAGCCGATGGCGCCGGAGGACATGGCTACCAATTTTTTATCGTACTTCCACTCGTTGTAGTCCACGGCCATGGCCACCAGCACACCGTAGAGGCACATCAGGGGGATCTGGATGAAGCTGCCCAGAAGGCTGGTTACGGTGTACATGATAAAGTTGGAGGGGGCAAAGCAGCGGATGCCGGCGGCGATGGCGGCGCCCAGGCAGCCCACGGACACGGTACGGGTAACACCCAGTTTTGCGATGATGGGCTTGGACAGCACGAAACCGATCACGGTAGCCAGCATACCGGCCGCGCCCAGCAGGCCCACCAGATTGTCGTTGCCGAAGATCCACTTGCAGTAGTAGGTGCCGGAAGAGCCGGTGATGGCGTTGGTGATAGCGGTGATCAGGTTGAAGAGCAGCACGATCACCCAGTACTTGTTTCTCATCAGCATGCCCATGGCGGGTTTGAAGTCCACCGGCTCCTCTTCGGGCTCGGCGGAGGCGGTCTCCTCCTCGCTCACAAAGCTGGCCTTCCGCCCGTTGTTGTAGCAGATCAAGAGGAGCAGCAGCACGGCCGCGCCCAGGATGACACCGTACTTGATCCAGGCGCTCTGGGTACCGCCCAGCAGGTTGGTGAGGGGGATGGTGGCGATGGCGATGATCATGCCGGCGCCGTAGCTGCCCACGGCACGGAACACGCCCATGCTGCTGCGCTCACTCTGGCTCTTCGTCCGGACCACCATCACGGCGGAGAACGGGGTAGCGATCATGGTGTAGATCACGGCGGTGAGCAGCACGTTGGTTATAAGGGCGTACGCCACCTGGATGGGGGTTGCCGCACCGGCGGGCATGGTGAACATCAGCACCATGATGGCCGCCGCGGGGACTGCCATGCGGATCATCCAGCGGTAGTACTTCTTGTTGCCGCCCTTGGAGTGATCCACCACGTTGCCGAAGATCACGTCAGTAAATGCGTCCAGCACCTTGGCGATGGCCATCACAATGCCCACGGCACCCACAGCCATGCCCACTTTGTCCGTGTAGAAGTAGCTCATCTGGCCTACGATGTTACCCATGAGACCTAGGGCCAGCTGGCCGCCGAAGTCCGCCATGTAGTCCTTTGTCCGCATGGTGCGCTGGAAGCCATCTGCGTCATAGCGAGGTTCGTTCTTCTTTGCCATGTCAGTTTCCTCCTTGGTAAGTATTGGGGTTCCGATCCAGGGCTTTCCCTGTCTGCTGTTGTACAGTATAGCCGGGATGCATCTCCCAGAATTGCAGAATCCCGGCGCATCCTGCAAAATTCTGCACATTTCTGCACGG
The DNA here is from genome assembly GCA_947629915.1 of uncultured Oscillospiraceae bacterium. GTDB lineage: Bacteria > Bacillota > Clostridia > Oscillospirales > Oscillospiraceae > Enterenecus. Next base: position 15,723 of record CANRFN010000089.1, read on the forward strand.
GTGGAGGGAGTCTCTCAGCAGTCCACAATTACGAGGTGGGTCTTACCGTCCCGGAAATCCGGCAGGAGATTGCCCGTCTGGGGCACGCCGTCTACCGCGATCCGGGGTGTCCCGGAGTGCCGTCCGGCGGGTTTTCGCAGGGTGATCTCATACACCGCGCCCCGGAAGGGCCGTGTAATGTGGGCCTCTGCCCAGTCTGTAGGGAGGCTGGGCTGCACGATAAGCCCCTCCAGCTCCGCCCGCACCCCCAGGATGCCCTCATAGAGGCCCCGGAGGCACCAGGCCGAAGTACTGGTGGTCCAGGACTGATAGGACTTGCCGTAGTACTTGGGGTGGGTGGCGTAGCAATTGGTAAACACGTACGGCTCTGCGCCGGACTGGCTGGACGGGTTCCAGGGGCTGTCCGGCAGGATCTTCTGCAGGGTGCGGAGGGCGTCATCTCCCCTGCCCAGTTTGCAGTCCATGAGGATCTTAAATGCGCTTGCGTGGCAGTACACACCGCCGTTCTCAAAGAGGCCGGGGAGCATGCCGGACATCCGCCCTACCATGGGCTCGTAGGTCTCATAGGGCGGGTGGTTCAGGGGAAAACCGAAGTCCATCTCCATGGCATCCACCGCTTGCAGCAGCGCCGGCAGCTTTGTCTCGTCCGCCACGTCCGCCAGCACCGCCCAGGTCTGGGCATTGAGGTAGATCCTGCTCCCACTGCTGTCCCGGGACCCGATGTTCTCCCGGTCCGCCAGGGCCCGCATGTACCACTGCCCGTCCCAGGCGTAGCGGTTGATACAAGCAGTCAATTCCATCCGGGCCTCGCGGAGGAAGTCTGCGCAGTCCTCGTTCTCCACCCAGTGCATCACGTCCTCCAGCATGGAGAGGCAGAGGCAGGTCTGCTCCGAGAGCATCACAGACTCCCCGTGTTCCTCCAGGGGGATGTTCAGGGCATCGTTCCAGTCCGCATACCGGATGGAAATGAGGCCGTGGGGTCCCTTGTCCGCCAGCAGGCAGTACACGGCGGCCTTTACGTGTTCCAGCACCGTGGCTTTTCCCCCGTCCTGCCAGGGGACCACTTGGCTCAGCAGAGACCGGTCTCCCGTCTCCCGGAGCATCAAGCACACCGCCCAGATGAGCCAGAACGGCTGATCAGAGTAGCGGGTGTCGTCCATGGGCTCCCAGGTGAGCACCGCGTGGCCGTCCCGGAACTGGTGGGAGAGACACTCCAGCACCTCGGCGGCCGCCCGCTCTGGCCGAAAGCTGAGCATGGCCGCGGCGATCTGCAGGTTGTCCCGGACGCCTTTCTTGCCAACGAGGCAGAAGTCTACCTGCTTTTGGGCCCACCGGGTGAGGATGGTGTTCAGCTTGGGGTCTGGGGTGTGCAGAGAGAGCTTGGAATACCGGGCCTCCGCAGTCCGGCAGGCCTCGTCAAAGAGCCGTTCCACAGCTGCGGCATCTTGCAGCACCGCCGCCGCGGTTCTGGCCTCATCCGGAGATTCCGCCACCCCCAGGAGAAAGCAGAGCTCCGTGCTCTCCCCCGGCCGAAGGGTGATCTTGTGCTGCAGCACCGCCCCGGGGAGGAAGAGGGCGCAGCTGGAGCCGGTACAGTCTCTGCCCCGGATCAGCATCTCCGGCCGCTGGTAGAGGGCGGACGGCGCCGTGTCCGGCTCCGTGCGGGTGGAGGCGCTGCCCACAAAGGCGGTGAGGTCTCCGTCCCAGGCATCCGCCAACATGGACGAGGCCAGAAAGCCGTTGCAGCGCTTATGGGGGGCAAAGGGGTGGGACAGGGAGCAGTAGATCCCCTGCAGTTCTGGATCCCAGCCGGTCTCCAGGCCCCGGTATGCCTCATAATAGCGGGGGTGGGCAAATCCGTCCAGAGAGAAGCTGGTGAGGGAGAAGAGGCTCAGCTGCCGGGGCCGATCTCCGCGGTTGGTGAGCCGTACCGTCCAGATCTCCCCATAGAGATTTCGGGGGACAAAGATCCGCCAGGAGGCCCCGATGCCCTTGTTCTGGCTCTCGATCCAGGAGTATGCCAGGGCGTGGGTGCAGGAGAAGGTCTCCAATGATTCGGAGAGGGGCATATACCCCGGACTCCAGACAGTCTTGTCCTCCTCGTCCCGGAGGTACAGGTATCGGGCGGCGTCCCGGTTCAGGGTGATGGTGCCCCCGGTCTCGCCGGAGTAGCTGCACCGGCCGTGTCCCCCCTGGGAGACCTGGGCACAGAAGCCCAGGTCGTTCCAGAGGTAGTTGTACCAGTGCCGGGGCGGCGCCGGGGTGCGGATGACGCAGGCCTGCCCGTCCTCCGAGAAGCGGTACAGGGCATCTGCTTTTGCTGTTGGTGATTGCATAAGGACTCCTTCCGGCCGGACATGGCCTGGCTGATCGTACAGCGCTCAGAGGATCTCCAACTGGTACTGGAGAGCGGGCAGATCTCCGTTCAGCTGGAAGATGGTTCCGTCCTCTGTCTGGGTACCGGGGATCTCCCGAAGCTCCTCGCCGTAGGTGCTGAGGGCGATGAGTCTGGCACGCTTTCCTGCCACAGAGACTGTGCCCTCCAGGGTGTCCGCCTGGATCTTGCCGTCCGTGTGGATGTTGGTAAAGGGGATTCCCATCATGTTGGGTCCCTCGGTGATGTGATATCCGTCCGTGGTAGTCTCTCCGATGGCGGCGAGGAGCAGTTTGCGGGAGTTCTCCAGGTCTTTCCCGTCCAGGGGCAGCAGGGCCAGGGAGATCCGGTTCTGGGCCGTGTGCACGGAGACCCCGCCTCCCAGGGAGATGGTCTCCTCCGGGGCGCCGCTGAAGTATCCACAGCCGGGGGCGTGAATGGCAAAGCGGGCGTGGTCCGGATCGAAGGTGAGTTCACCGGTGTCCGAGATCAGCTTGCCGTCCACATAGCCGGTGCCCTCGTCCAGCACACCCCAGGCGTGCATGGCGTCCGTAACGGTCTCGGCGAAGGCCCGGTAGTCTCCGGAGCCCGCCACGGCCTGAATGTTCTGGAACACCAGCGCCTGCTCGCTGCGGGTGATTCCCTCCCCGATCTCCTGGCCGCCCTTGGCCAGCCGCGGCAGGCGGTTGTCGTCCCGGTACCGCCGCATGGCGTCCCGGTACGGGGACCAGGCGTAGTACACGGCGTGGCCCGCGCAGGTGAGGTCTGCATCGTTGAGGAAGCCGGCGGAGACTGCCACATCGGCGCTGCCCTGATACTGTGCCCCGGCATCGAGGAACACATTGCGCATCCCGGTGATGTACGGGAGGAAGCACATGGGCATGGCGTGCATGTTGGGCAGGGTCTTGATGTCGTTCTGGGTGTAGACCACGTCCACCTTGTGCTTGGCCGGGGAGACCAGGCCCTTCAAAAACACCTCCGCCATAAAGCCCCACTGGGCGATGAGAGCGGGGTCGTTGTAGGAATCGAAGATGGTGAGGATCTCGTCGTCCGGCTGGTCGTCCTTGTCTGAGGTGTGGTGGTTGTACAGGATAAGGCCGTCCCAGTCGTTGAGGCAGGCGTATGCGATGGTGTGGACAAAGGCGGTGCTGTGGAAATGGTGCAGGCTGTACTCATTCCACTCGGAGATCAGAAAAGGCTTGCCCCGGACGATGCCCACGGAGGCCAGGCTCAGAAGGGTTGTGGCCATGGAGCCGATGCCCTGCTGCATGGCGAGGGGGTTGGCGGACACGTATTCCGTGGGACCCGCCACCAGATAGGAGCCGTCCGGCTGCACGGGCAACAGGGGGTGGTTGAAGTACGTATTGTTCTCCATGACGTCCCCGGTGGTGTGGCAGTACACGTCTGCGGCGCCGGTCACGAGATTGCTGGCATCGATGGGCACCTTCACCCCCAGAGAGATAAGATAGTCCTTGAAATCGCCGTAGAACTCCCGGCTCCGTTTGATGCCGAACTCCATCCAGTCTGCATACCGGGCCGGTCCCTCCGGGGCGTCCCAGGGACCGTTGGGGTCATTCACGGACTGATAGAAGCCGCCCTCAATGCCCCGGACCGTTCCCTCCTCCGGGTCCTCGTCCTCGCCCAAAGCACAGACCCCATCGTGGGTCCAGGCCTTGGCCAGCTTCTCCCGGGTGTGGTACTTGCTGAGGAGGAACGCCCCGAAGCGCTTTCCCACCTCGTCCTTATAGGGCTGCATCTCCGGGCCGGCATCCGCGCCGGTGTTTCCCTTGATGGCAGACTCCTCGTTGTTCATCTGCACCACTACTACGGCCGGGTCGTCCTTCAGCGCCAGGCCGGTGTACGGATTCACATGGCAGAGGAGCTTTTCGGCATACTCCTTCTGCAGTTCGATGAGGCGGTCGTTGTACATGGGATACCGCTTCATGCAGGCGTTCACCCCGCCGGGGTACTCCAGGCCGTCCCCGGGGAGGAACTGCCGGGCCACCAGGAGGTCTATGTGGAGGTAGATGCCCCTGGCCTTCAGCTGGGCGATGAGATAGTCCAGCCGGTCCAGGCCCTCGGGATTGAAGATGCGGGTGGAGCCGGAGTCGTAATCCAGCAGCGGGGCCTCCCGGCAGGAGCTCCAGTTGCCGGCGCCGTCTCCCAGCGGGGCATCGGCGGCGTGGAGACGGATCAGGTTCACCCCCAGGCTGGCAAACCGGGCGGCTAGTTTCTCCGCCAGGGCGTGGTCCGGGGTGTTGGAGCGGGTGGCGATGTTGAAGCCCAAAAAGCGGGCCCGGGTGCCATCTTCAAAGCACAGGTGGCCGTTTCTGGCCTGGCAGAAGCCGTGCTTCCCGGCGGGGGCGTCCAGGAGATGGGAGAAGTCCAGATCTCCCTGGTTGGGGCGGGATTTGCTGATGTGGATATACTGTCTCATGCGGATCCTCCTTCGTGTTCTGGTGGTACGGAATCATTTGGGATGGCCGCAGTATACCGTCTTTTTCCCTCCCGAAATTGCAAAATCCCGGCAGACATTACAGGATCCTCTTGATTTTCCCGCCGCTCCGCCCTATACTGGCTTGGAAATATACGGGATACCGAGGGATGCCCTATGGATTACATCGCATTCTGCCACGACTTCTACACCGCCGCCAACATACCGGTGAGCCTGCTGCTGAACGGCCGCTGTGTGTACTCCGCCATCGGCGAGGAGCTCTCCATGCCCTTCGATGTGGAGAGCACCCTGTATGTCCCAGATCACAACCCGGAGTTCTGCGCCATCACCCCGGATCTGGAGTACGGACGGGTGGTAATCGAGGGCACCGGCTACGACATGATCCTGGGTCCCATCTTCACCGTGCCGGATTCAGACGAGGTGGCAAGGCGGTTTATCGCGGAGCAAAATCTGCCGGCAAATTTGCGGGAGCAGCTCTCAGACCTCTTCCGCGCTCTCCCCCATGTGACCCACCCCCAGCTGCTGCACTATCTCGTCCTCCTGCACCGCATCCTCAACGGGAAAGAGTGCGATGTCCGGATCTTCTTCCAGGAGTCCCCGCTGGCCGCCGCTGCCCGGGCCCGCATGGAGCTGGACCGGACTGTGGACGCCCAGGAGAACCAGGCCCTTCACAACTCCTACGCCTATGAGATGCAGCTCTACTACTACATCCGCCACGGCCGCACCGCCCAGCTCACCGCCTTTCTGCAAAATCAGACCATCGCCCCCTTCGAGCCCACCCTGGCCCGCTCTCCCCTCCGGCAGGCCAAGAACCTCTTTATCTCCCTCACCGGAAAGGCCGCCCTCATCGGGGCGATCCCCGGCGGCCTGGAGGCAAACCGGGTATATCAGCTCATTGAGACCTACACCCTGGAGTGCGAGCAGTGCCAATCCATCGAGGACGTGGGCAAGCTGCAGTACATCTTCCTGCTGGACCTCTGCCGGCGGGTAGAGCAGAGCAAGACTCCATCGGGCATCTCGTCTGAGATCAGCCGGTGCATGGACTACATCCGCGCCCACGTCAATGCGCCGCTCTCGGTGGACGATGTGGCGGACCACATCCACCGCAGCAGTTCCTGGCTCATGCGCCACTTCAAGGAGGAGGCGGGAGAGCCGGTGGCGGCATACATCACCCGGTGCAGGCTGGAGGAGGCCGCCGAGATGCTGCGGTTCAGCGACATGTCTCTGGCAGACATCGCGGCATACCTCTCGTACTCCTCCCAGAGCCACTTCCAGAACGCCTTCAAAAAGCAGTACAACCTCACCCCGGCCCAGTACCGGCAGCAGAAGCAGATCACAGGGCAGGAGACGGGCCAATTTTAACGATAGTGGAGAACAACAGAACCAATAATAATCAGGTGCGGGAAGAGCGTTTTGCTCTTCCCGCACCTGTTTCTTTGTAACGCGCTGTCCGCCTCTCTCTTCTCATGCAAGAATTGCACTGTTCCGGAACAGAAAACGGCGCACGGAGGTATTCACCGTGCGCCGTTTTCATTGTTTCGATACTTTGCAGTGCTCAGGCCCGCTTGCTCTCCGCCGTGATCCGCAGGGTGCCGGTCTCCCCTGCCCGCACCACCGCCAATGCCCTGCCGTAGTAGGTGGTGAAGGTACCGGTGTGATACTGCTCCTCGGGCCCCCATGATGATCGCCGGCAACGACAAGCCCGGCTTCAAGATCGACCTGCACATCAAGGACCTGAACAACGCCCTGGACTGCGCCCACACCGTTGGCGCTCCCCTTCCCATGACGGCCTCCGTCCAGGAGGTCCTCCAGTGGATGCATAGCCATGACGGCGGCCAGAAGGACCACAGCGCCATCGCGCAGTACTACGAGCACCTCACCGGCATCCAGATCGGCCGCTGAGCCCTATCAAAACACACAATCCCGTCCGGCAGACCTCTGCCGGGCGGGATTTCGCTATGCGTATTTCTGTTGTGCGTGCCAGCCTTACTTCCCCGCCAGCATCTTTGCGATCCGGATCGTCCGGCTGGCGTCGATCTGCAGCCGCTCCCGGATAACTGTGCCGTCCTGCAGGCCGGCCTTGATGGACTCCAGGTCCATGCTGGTCCCCGGCATGGCGATGTCGTTGCCCGCCGCGAAGCTAAAAAGAACTTTTACGCTAATTTCAGCCATGAAATTAGCGTGAAAATAATAATTCAGAGACTAGAGCAAGTGCAAACTGAGTGATTGGAGTCTGGTATCAAGATCGACGCAAGGAGATAGCAATGCTAACGGGATGCCTCTCCTGGACTAACCAAAGCGCACCTCTGCTTGATGATCAATCCTGGCTTATCTGCATAGAGGATACGACCTTGCCCCATAAGTTCATTGGAACTTCGGAAATCACGGCTTTTCAGAA
>CANRFN010000090.1 GCA_947629915.1 uncultured Oscillospiraceae bacterium
TTTGCTTTCAAAGACGGCTATGCCAATACTGAGTACTATGTTGATGGTCTGCTGGTTGATGATCCTTGGACCCACGTAAATGCTACACATGCAGAAAGCCCCTATGATACCATTGGCGGTACAGGCGTTACCATCGAAGTGTATCTGATGGCTGATAAATATGTTGCGATCAGCAGCGACCTGGTCAACGAAGAGTGGCTGAGACACTTTGGTGAGACTGAAATTGGCAGCAACAACACATGGCCCAGAATGAGAGTTGTCATTGTCCATCACTATGCTGCTCAGATCACAAAGACAATGATGATCCCGGCCAACACGGCCACCAACAAGCCCGCTTATCTGGAACTCCCCTATGACGGTGTTTCTCCTGATTACTACTGCGATATCTGCAAATTGAGCGGCCACGTTTCTGATATTGCTGCTCACTATAACACACGCAACACCTATACTACTAGAGTCAGCCTGCCGAACACTGGCAAGTACAAAGAGAATGACGTCATCTACTTCGATGTAGCCATTGAAGTAGATAACAACGGCGATCTCAAGCGCACCGTCTATAACGATGTCAACCTTACAAATCCTGCTGCCAATGCAGACACGGATCCTGACACCACTGGCTGCGCCATCACTGGTCCGATCTCCTATATTGATCCGGATAAGGCCTACATCCGTATGAAGGATCTGCCCGAGAGCAACGCAAAAGTTGCTCCTGGCGGTGCTATGTACTACAACTACTTCATGCAGACAACGGACTACGATTCTTACAACAAGGCCAACGTGAAGGTCGGCGAAAACCAGAAGGTCTACCTCGAGCCTAAGAATAAGGAATTCGTGGCTTTGATCGTCTCCGATATCCCTGCAAAGCAGTACTCTGCCGATGCATATTACTATGTCGAAGCAGTTGAGATCCGCTTTGGTGGAAATGCCTCTGTCTTTACGGACAAGGACATTGAAATTAGAGCTCAGCTTGTTGATACGGTAACTGGTGAGCGCACGACTGATACTGTTCTCGACTATACAACCAGCAAAACTGTCGATGGTAGTGTATGGCTCACATCAATTGCTGGAAGCGCACTTGCCAATCCAGTACTTCTCTATGGTCCAAACAGCACTGGTCTCTTCTTCACTGCTTCTAGAAATAGCTATGCAGGCTACGTGTATGCTCCTCTGACATCTGAACTGATTAAGATGGCATATACAAACAATGGCGGCGATGTATACACGATTCCGGCAAACAATAACTACAAAGTGGTTATTGATGGTAGAGGCACTCCTGCATCCGGACTCATTGATGAGTGGTATCTGCTCAGAGACTACATGGATCTCGACAGAGATGGCAACACTTCGGAGCCAATGAAGGACACCAAGGGCAACAACATTTACTTTACCGTTGTCACAACCAGAGCGTTCAATGGTGTAGAAGACGTTGACACCACAAAAGTGGTCGTTCAAAATATTTACGGCTCCGATGTGCATGATGTTGTTGATGTAGCGAATTCCAAGCCTGGCCACGTTGTGTACAAGAGCGTTGGTAACATCTATGTCTATAGTTCTGACACAGCACTTTATTTAGTTAATCCGGCATACTCACAACTTCTGAATAGCCCCATTTTCGGTACTATATCCGATGAAAACTATGATCGCGACATGTACAATCTGATGCAGTATGCAGCTCTCTCTGGCAATACTCAGTCCACGTACAACCGCACCATCGGCAACCAGTTTGTGAGAAAGGTCGCGCCCAAGCCCACAGAAAAGGGTTATACATTTGTGTTCAATATGAGAGCCTATGTCAGTGGAAAGGATTGCCTCGCATACGATGAAGACAACTCTTATCGCTACAACATCAGCTCCAGTATCTTTGACAAGAACGAAACAAGCTCCTTCGTAACCGTCAGAGACACGGTCTATCACACTGGTTCTGACACCACTGTGTATGTCAATGAGAACACGATGGTTTATGCCTTCCACAAGGTGCTCAATACGCAGACTGGTGTTGTGGAAGCAAGATACTATGGCTCTTATAGATACAACCAGTTCGAGGGCTTTGGCATCAATGATCCTGAACCCGATGTCCTGGTCGTAACCTACAACGACAACGGCATTGAGAGAGCGAAGTATATCGCTGTCATCTCTAGCGATGCCTCTGATACTGTTGCCAACTATTCCTTCTACGGAATCTACTGCGGCCTCAACGAGGTTGATGAGAAGAGCGCAGTTGTCCGCTTCGTCAACACCACCACTTACAAGGTGGAAGATTACACCATTACGTTCAATGATCCCACCACAACCGTAGACGACATTCTCAGAGACGAATGGGCTCGCAGACATGTCGGCTGGGTGTTCGGCGTCAGAGTGGATGGTGGCAAGATCACGGCTGTTGAAGAGGCCAGAGAACCCGAGACGCTGGTTTCCGCAAACTTCAACAACATCGAAACCATTGATATCTATGGCGAACCGCACACCTTCAACCTGTATAATCCTTCCTACTATTATGTAGGCTACAGCGGTGGTTACTACCTCGCCAAGGTAGACGCGGACTATGTCACACCTGGCCGCGGCCTTACTGTTGGTGTCTATCAGAACACAGGCAATAAGACCACCGTCATCATCTGGGCACACGATGTCTGGGAGGGCTTCAAAGATGGCGATCCCCTCTATACCGACATTGATCAGCTCTGGGATTGGAACACCCACGACAATCCCAACTGGAACCCTTCCACCTAATTTAGGTGTACAAAGCTAGCGTTTCCATCCACAGCAATCGCTAGCAAAAGGGCCGAACCCGCAAGGGCTCGGCCCTTTTCCATTGAAATCCACGCAGGCACCAAGAGGGGCGAGCCCAACCCGGCCCGCCCCTCACCTTTTATCTTTCTGCCCAGACTGCCTCTGCTGCCCCCTCACCGTATCATGATAGGCAGGTGCAGCGGCAGAGAGCCCACCACGATCAGCTTCTTCTTGTCATCGTGGAAGAAGTAGATCCGCAGCAGTCCGTCTGAGGAGTTTCCCCAGCCCAGGTGATAGTCCAGCTCCCTGTCCCCGTTGGAACGCTTGGTGGGCGCATCATAGGGCACATGGTACTCCTGGTAATACGCGCTCACGGACATGGTCCCCGTGGGCATCACCTCAAACGGTCGGTTGTACTTCTGGGAGCACCGGCTGTACATCTCGTCTTCCGTGATCACCTGATACCGTTTGTCCCGGTAGTCTGTGGCGAGAAAATCCAGCGCATCACAGATCACCCTGAGGTCCACCGCACGGGCCTTCTGAGAGGAGAGCTCGGAAACCGCCCCGGGCAGCAGGATCAGCTTCTCCTGGAAGTGCCTCTCCACCCACGCGGCAACCCCGCTGTGGGCGGTGGGGCGGTCCAGGCAGCGCCTCAGATAGGTGATCTCCTCATCCTTCTCCAGACAAAGTGCCGCGAGCTGCTCTGCCTCCCTCTGATTCCCCTGGCGAAGGGCCTCTTTCTCCCGCTCCAGCCGCGCCTGGTACTCCTTCCCCCTGCTGATCTGCTCTTTCAGCGCCCCGTTCTCGGCGGTCAGGGAGCGGAGCTTGTTGTCTGCGTCCAGCTTCTGCGCAGCCAGCCGGTTCGCCCATACCTGGTCCATGGAGTCCGCCTGCTGCAATGCCTCTGCGGCCCTCTGGATCAGTTCCTCCCGCACGCCGGCCAGGAAGCGGATCTTGCCAAAGGACATGGCTCTCTCCCTGGGATAGGAGAGCACCATCTGCCGCAGCTTGTCCATGGTCTCGTTCTGCCTCGTCTGATTCCTGTAGTACTTCAGGCACTCCGCCTTCGTATCACTGCCAGGCGGCGGAAGGATCACGATGTCTCCCTGCACCGCCTTGCACCCCACCGCGCTGTTCAGTTTCCCCACCGGCAGCTCCAGCAGGTACACCCGGCAATATCCCATTCCGCTGCGGGCAAAGTCCTCCGCGGGATATGGCGGCTGCAGAAGGCCAGTTCTCCCCTCCCCTGCTGTAGACTGGCCCGTCTTCTTGTCTCCCAGGCCAGTCCTGTTCCCCTGTCCAACAGGCCTCCGCCTTGATAGCGCCCTCAGATGCAGCGGAATCTCCCCATTGGTCCCTGCCATGGAAAGCCTCCCCTGCTGCATCGGGTCAAGGGCAGACTGTTCAGATCCACCAGGCCGCTGCATCAGTAGAGCCACCGGGGGATTCCCTGGCACGGCAGGAGCGGCATTTCCTGCGGTTGCAGTACTCTTCGCTGCCGGGTCCACCATGGTGAAGACCACGGTGGGCATCTGGTTTCTGTCGTCCTTCAGAAGCCTCACCAGTTGCCTGAGGTCTTCTGCCGTCTTCAAGACAGTGGGATGCGGGGTGAGGACTGTCACCTGCTTCAGGCCGAAGTCCGGCAGATTGGCCAGCCGCTTCACGATGGCGAGGCGATACACCTCAGCCGGGGAGGAGACACCCTCCGGATCGGAGATCAGCGTCTGGAAGCCGCACTCCAGAGAATTGCCCGCAATGCGGTATTCCACATTGGTGGTGATGACGCGCCCCGGTACAGCCTGTCTCACCTGCTCCGGATTTCCGGGGTCTGAGCCCAGGTCTGGCTCGGTAATCTGCAGGCACCAGATCCCCGCTGCGGGCTCACACGCGATGTCGATGACGTACCCGTTGTCGATATGCATGGGGAAGAGGCAGTTGTCTCCCGCATCCCGGTACTGCTCCGGCCTTGGCGCCATCTGCAGTGCCTCCGGCGCGTGGTCTCCCAGGCGCCGCCGCACCCAGTCCATGGTAACCAGCGCGGCGAGCCGCAGTCCGTCCCGCAGGTTCGTCTTGGGATTGGCCATCACGGCGTGCAGCTGGTAGGTGGGATAGATGCGGTTGCTCAGAAGGCGGATCACCTTGTATGGCCTCTCAGGCTTCTCCACTTTTCCAGTCTTCTCCGTCTTTTCACTCGTCTCTCTCTTCTCTTCCATAGCGTCCTCCCATCCCGCAATCGCTCAATTCCAAACTGCAGACAACCACAGGGAAAGCGTATCACCATCTCTGGAATGCCACAGCCAAGCGATTCTCATCCCAAAGCGCCGCCGGGAAACACTCCAATTTTCATCCGGTGTCAGCCCCTAAAAAAAGTTTCCAGCATTCACGGACTCGGGTATATTTCCCGCTCGTTCTGGGCACACTGTCCTACGTGAGGTGAATCATCATCATGGACAACAGCTACAACACCAACCACTCGTCCGCCACCAACTCCACGGGCTCCACCGGCCGGGACAAGAACGGCAAGGACACCCGCAAGGGCAACGGCTCGGACAAGAAGCAGGGCGCCGAGAACCGGAAGAGCAACAGCTCCGAAAACCGGAATCAGGGCGGCTGCGCCTAACCAGACAGCCAGGTACGCAAAAGGCGGAGGGCCATGCCCTCCGCCTTTTGCGGTTTGAAAGCACAGATGCACAGCATCAGTATAGCATGCTGCCACAATCGGTGCAAGAAATAAAAGGAATATCTCCCAACGGTTCAGGTCCGCAGGGCAGCCCGCAGCGCCTCCACCCGGTTGGTGCGCTCCCAGGGCAGGTCCAGCTCCGGGCGTCCGAAGTGGCCATACGAGGCGATCTGGCGGTAGATGGGGCGGCGCAGATCCAGGGTGTTGATGATGGCGGTGGGCCGGAGGTCGAAGACGGACTGCACGGCATCTTCCAGGGCGCCGTCCGAGACGATGCCGGTACCGAAGGTGTCCACCCGGACCGAGACAGGCTTTGCCACGCCGATGGCATAGGCCAGCTGTACCTGGCAGCGGGTGGCGAGGCCGGCGGCCACCACATTCTTGGCCACCCAGCGGGCTGCATAGGCGGCAGACCGGTCTACCTTGGTGGGGTCCTTGCCGGAGAATGCGCCGCCGCCGTGGGGAGCGCTGCCGCCGTAGGTGTCCACGATGATCTTTCTGCCGGTGAGGCCGCTGTCTCCCTGGGGACCGCCCACCACGAAGCGACCGGTGGGATTCACGTAGAACCGGGTGTCCTCATCCAGGAGATAGGCGGGGATGGTGGGCTTGATCACGAGCTCGATCATGTCTTTGCGGATCTGCTCCAGAGAGACCTCCGGGCCGTGCTGGGTGGACACCACCACGGCATCCACCCGCTTGGGGGCACCGTTCTCATCGTACTCCACCGTCACCTGGCTCTTGCCGTCCGGGCGGAGGTAGTTCACGAGGCCGGCCTTGCGGACCTCGGTGAGGCGCATGGCCAGCTTGTGGGCCAGGGAGATGGGCAGCGGCATCAGCTCCGGGGTCTCGGTGCAGGCATAGCCGAACATCATGCCCTGGTCGCCGGCGCCGTTGTCCAGGCCATCGTCGATGTCGCCCTCTTTGGCTTCGAGGGACTTGTCCACGCCCATGGCGATGTCCGGGGACTGCTCATCGATGTTGGTGATCACCGCGCAGGTCTCGCAGTCGAAACCAAACTTGGCGCGGTCATAGCCGATCTCCCGCACCACCTGGCGGGCGATCTTGGGGATGTCTACGTAGCAGGAAGTGGTGATCTCACCCATCACATGGATGAGGCCGGTAGAGGCAGTGGTCTCGCAGGCCACCCGGGCCTGGGGATCCTCTGCCAGGATGGCATCCAGAACTGCATCGGAGATCTGGTCGCAGATCTTATCCGGATGCCCCTCTGTCACGGATTCAGAGGTAAAGAGGCGCTTGGACATTGGTTTTTGTTCTCCTTTCTAGTTGCGCGGAAAAAGAAAAATCCCCGCCGGATATCCGTCGGAGAAATGAGTTTCTTCTTCCTCATCTTGCGTCGCCGCCGGAATTGGCACCTTGCCCCAATGGCAGGTTGCCGTGGTTTCATCGGGCCGATCCCTCCACCACTCTCGATAAGGGTATGGAATTGTAGGGTGCCTTGCGCACCAGGGTGCATTATAGTGGATCAGCGGGGCCCTGTCAACCCCTATTTTGGGAAATTGGAAGATTTTCTTTGGCCCGCAGGCAGAATCGATTGTGCGGCAGCAAATATGCAAATTCATGCAAAAAACACGCCTGCAGCAAAATCCCACATCTCCTGCGCAGGCACAAAGCGCACCATTTCCGATCTCTCTGCCATTCCGCCATGCGCAGCCCGCCTTCAGGGCGGGCTGCGCATCCCATACCACCGTTCTCTTTTAGCCCTCTCCCCTACCCTTTCGGCTTGGGCTTGCAGAGAAATGCCACCAGCACCCCTAAGAAGATGGCAGCGGTAATGCCGCCGGCGGTGCTGGTGATGCCGCCGGTGATGGCCCCCAAGAGGCCGTGTTCTGCCACGCCCTCCTGTACCCCCTTGGCCAGGGTGTAGCCGAAGCCGGTGAGGGGGACGGTGGCACCGGCACCGGCCCAGTCCGCGATGGGCTTGTAGAGCCCTACGGCGGTGAGCACCACACCGGCCACAACGTAGGTCACAAGAATGCGGGCGGGGGTGAGTTTCGTCTTGTCTATGAGGATCTGCCCCAGGACGCAGAACAGTCCCCCCACCAGAAATGCTCTCAGATACTCCATGTCATTGAACTCCTTCCAGTGCGATCGCATGGCAAATCCCCGGCACGGACTCCCCTTGCATGGCGGAGGTTGGCGAGTGCAGGGCTCCCGTGGGACAGAACAGAACCCGCTTCCACTGTCCATTCAACAGGCCCGGCAACAGATGGGTGCACAGGACGGATGCTGAGCACCCGCAGCCGGAGGCGCCGGCGTGAACGTCCTGCTGATTCATGTCAAAGAGCAGCAGGCCGCAGTCTGAGTAGTTGGACAATGGACAGCCATCTGTGGCGAAGAAGTCCGCCAGGATCTCCGAGCCCAGCTTTCCCAGGTCCCCGGTGATGATGAGATCGTAGTAATCTGGGGCGAGGCCGGTGTCCTCAAAGTGGGCCTTGATGGTGCTGTACGCCGCGGGGGCCATGGCGCTGCCCATGTTGGCGGTGTCCTTGATGCCGTAGTCCACCACCTTGCCGATGGTGATCCGGGGGATGCGGACGCCCCAGACGTTGTCTGAGGTGAGGATCACGGCGCCGGCGGCGGTGGCGGTCCACTGGGCGGTGGGCGTTCTCTGGCAGCCGTACTCCAAGGGGGTGCGGTACTGCCGCTCGGCGGAACAGAAGTGGGAGGACGTCACGGCGGCGGCGTATCTCCCGGCACCGCTGCTCAGCAGCATAGTGCCCACGGCGATGCTCTCCCCCATGGTGGAGCAGGCACCGTATAGCCCCAAAAACGGCGCCGAGATGGCCCTGGCGGCATAGCCGGAGCCGATACACTGATTCAAAAGATCTCCCGCCAGGAGGAAATCCAGGTTATCTGTATGCAGTTGGGCCCGTTTCAGTGCGGCGTCTAAGGCCAGCTGCTGCATTCTGGACTCCGCCTGTTCCCAGGTCTTGGCCCCAAAGAGGTCGTCCTTGGAGCTGTGGTCCAAGTGTCTTCCCAGCGGTCCTTCCTGCTCTTTTCGTCCTCCCACACAGCCGTGGCCGATGATCACAGGGGCCTGGCCCGGCTGATAGGTCTGGCTCCCCAGTTTCTGATTCTCCATTGGGTGCTCTCCTTTGGATGAGGATGGTCATAGTCTTTCCCAAACGGCGAAACCCTATGCGTAGACCCACGCTTTGGAAACCGCCGGTCTGCGGCGAGCGCGGAGGAATTGACAAGCCATTGTCTGCTGCCAGCAAGCGCCATTACACCGTTGCACCGTTTCAGCTCTTTCCAGCAGAAAAAGAGACTCTTGCACTCCATACCGGGATTTCGTATAATGGAACAACCCGCTGGCACGGTTTCCGCCTCTCATCCCTGTTCACCGCACCAGCCGGGCAGCACTTCCCGCAGGAGATCCAAACCGCATCCGATGATGAGAATCACAGCCATAGATCACAATAGACAACAGATGGTGAGGTAACGCCCATGAAACACACCGTTCAAAGACTTTTTGCCGGACTGCTGGCACTGTGCATGCTGTTTTCCGCCGTCCCAGCGGTCTCGGCAGAGGCATGGTACAGCACACAGGACACGGCAGCGTATGCAAATGACGAAATCGTCCGTGTCTCCATTGTCCTGGACGCACCGCCCGCCCTGGAGCAGTATGCGGACGCCGGCTCTGCTGCCAAAGATATCGCAGCGGATGACGATGCCCAGGCATATCAGGACACCCTGCTCCGCCAGCAGCGAGAGATTGTAGACGCCATCTCCAGAGACGTCCTGGGCGGCGAGCCCCTGGATGTGGTGTGGAACCTCACGCTGGTCTCCAACACCATCTCCGCCAATGTGCCGTCTGGCGCCATTGACGCCATTGGCCAGATCCCCGGCGTCTCTCAGGTGCTGGTGGAGCCGCTCTGCAAGGGGATCGAACAGTCCGCCTCATCTGCATCTGCATCTACATCTACATCCACGTCCCCCTCTGCCAGCGCCTATGCCGGACAGCTGGGCACGGTCCCGGCCTACGAGAAGGGGTATCAAGGGGCCGGCATGCGCATCGCCATACTGGACACCGGCATAGACCCGGACCACATCTCCTTTGACGGCCGGGCCCTGGCCTATGCCCTGCAGAAGGACTACGGAGAGGACTACGCCACGGAGCTGCACCTTCTCACCGCAGATGAGATCCGCAGCAAGTGGTCCCAGCTGAACGTCAGCAAGTACGTGAAGATGGACGATGACGACATCGACTCCCTCTATTACAGCGAGAAGCTGCCGTTTAACTTCAACTACCCGGAGCGCAAGGCAGACGCCTCTCACGATGATACGTCCGGCGCCCACGGCTCCCATGTGGCAGGGATTGCCGCCGCCAACCGGTATGTCTATCTCTCCCCGGAGGACACCGCCCCCGTAGTGGCGGCAGAGAATGTGCTGGCACAGGGTGTTGCACCAGACGCCCAGCTGCTGGCGATGAAGATCATCGGCACCAGCGGCGGCGCCTACCCCTCAGACCAGTTTGCCGCCATTGAGGACGCCCTGGTGTTGGGGGCAGATGCCATCAACCTGTCCATCGGCACAGACTGGGCCGGCTTCCCCTACACCGATGAGTATCAGAGCGTCCTGGACCGCCTGCAGCAGACGGACACGGTGGTGGCCATCGCCGCCGGAAACTACGGCTCCACGGTAGACAACGGCACGGAAAAGGGCCTGCTCCACATCGAAGACGTGAACCTGAACACCGTCTGCGACCCCGGCTCCTTCACCAATGCATTCACCGTGGCCTCCACCAACAGCAACAGCCGGATCGGCACCTATTTCACCGTGAACGGGCGCCCGGAGAGGCTCTTCTACTGGGAGGCCAATAAAGGGGATCAGCTCATCTCTCTGGCGAGGGAGGAGGCGTATCCTTACGTCTATCTGGATGGCATCGGCGTTGTGGGAGATCCGAATACCACCAATGCGGACGGCACCCCCAGTGTGATCCTGGAGGACCAGCTGCCCGCTCTGAACGATGCCGTGCCCGGCGGCCTCACCGGGAAAGTGGTGCTCATGAACCGCGGCATCTCCACCTTTGCGGAAAAAGCGGACGCCGCGGCGGCGCTGGGGGCCATCGCCGTGATTGTAGTGAACAACGAGGCGGGGTCCGTGAGCGCCGATCTGCAAAACTATCAGCACGAGGATGTGCCTGTGGCGACCATGGATCTCAACGGTAAGGAGGCCCTGATGCAAAACACCGCCTCCACCGGCACCATCGCCACCCACTTCGACAGCCAGGGCAACGCCGCAGACGGCACGGTCTCCTACTACACCGGCACCCTCACCATCGTGAAGGACTTCAGCCTCGATGTGGTAGAGGATGCCCCCATCTCCATGAGCTCGTTCAGCGCGTGGGGCGTCCCCGGCAGTCTGGAACTGAAGCCGGAGATCACCGCGCCCGGCGGCGATATCATCTCTGTGAACGGCGCCAGCAAAACCAACGATGGCTATTCCGTGATGAGCGGCACCTCCATGGCCACCGCACAGATAGCAGGGCTCACCGCCCTCGTGACGCAGTACGCCAAGGAGAACCATCTGAAGGACAAGACCGGCCTCACGTACCGCGCCCTGGCCCAGTCTCTGCTGATGTCCACCGCCGTCCCGCTCCAGGAGGAGGACAGCCGGTACTATCCCATCCTGCAGCAGGGCGCCGGCCTTGCCAACGCGGGCAATGCCATCGCCGCCCCATCCTACATCACCGTCTCGGACCAGCCGGACGGCAAGGTGAAGGTGGAGCTGAAAGACGACCCGGACCGCACGGGCAGCTACCGCGCCGTGTTCACCATCCACAACCTCACCGATGAGGCCCTGGAGTACACGGTAGGGGCGGATCTCTTCACCCAGGCCATCGAGACCTTGGACGGGGAAGACTACCTCAGCAGCCACACCGCCGCCCTGCAGGCCGAGGTAACGGTGAACGGCGCCGCCGCCCCGGCAAAGGTGTCCGTGCCGGCCAGCGGTGAGACCACGGTCTCCGTCTTTCTCACCCTCACAGACGCTCAAAAGGCCTCCCTCAACAGCAGCTATCCCAACGGCGCGTACATCCAGGCCTTCCTGAATGTCGTACCCACTGCCGGCGATGGGGTACGGCACAGCATTCCCGTGCTCGGCTTCTACGGCAACTGGACCGATCCCAGCATGTTTGATCCCGGGTACTGCCCAGACGGCCTCTCGGACTACGGTCTCACCCTGGAGGTGAACGGGTATGCCGGGCAGCAGTTCATGCTCAACAACCCCTATGAAGACGATGGCCCCTATCTGGAGGAGCGCAACGCCTTCGACCCCGACATCGGCACGCTCAGCAGCGCCATTTTCCTCCCACTGCGGAACTACGCCGCCGGCAAGTGTGTCATCCGGGATGCCGAGACCGGCACCGTCTATCTGGAGACGGAAATCCACGAAAACTACGGCACCTACTATATCGACACCGCGCAGATCTGGGGCGGGTACAATGATGTCGCCACTCTGGACTGGAGCGGGAACGATGCTAACGGTAATCCGCTGCCGGAGGGCACCAAGCTATCGGTGGAGGTAACCCTGGCTCCGGAGTACTACCGCAGCACGGACGGCACCGGCATCAATTGGGATGCCCTGGGGAGAGGCGCCACCCTCTCCACCACCGTGACGATAGACCGCACCGCCCCTGAAGTGGTGGGCGTAGACAACAGCACACTGGAAGAGGGATATCTCACCGTAACCGTCCGGGACAACCAGTACGTGGGCATGGTATCCCTGTACCGCGCCTCTGCGGCAGACGGCGAGGACCCCCTCAGCTATGTCTTGGCCCATCAGACCGAGGCGGGAAAGGCCACGGAAGTGTATCTCCCCATCGATCCCCTGGATCTCGAGACCTTCAGCCCCGATGGATTTGTTCTCAAGGTGGGAGACTATGCCGGCCATGTCGCCAGCTACCCCCTGAGCAACCTGGACGGAAGCCGGTTCGCCGTGGCCATCCCTGCGCTCGATACACTCCGCCAGGTGCCCCTGGCCCAGGTAGACGATGCCATGGGCAATGAGATCCTCCGCCAGCTCCGCGAGGAAGATGCAGAGGGCGTGCTCATCTACGTAGACGCCCCCTTTGAAACCTCTCTGCCCAGCGTGGAGGTGAGCATTCCCCGCAGCCTGCTGCAATCGTTGGAACAGCAGGACGTGGACAATGTCCGGGTGATCACGCCTCTGGCCAACGTCATCCTCCCCAATGCCGCGTTCTCCACTCTCAAGGCGTCCCAGGGCAACGCCTCCATCCGCATCAGCCAGGGTTCCACCAATACCACTGTGGAGCTGTCTGTAGACGGCAGTCCCATCACCGTGCCCAGCGGGATCCTGATGCAGCTCCCGTATGCGTTCAGCACGCCATGCACCGTGGCAGTCCAGGTGAAAGACGGCAACTCGTTCAAGGTCCTCCCCACCTCTGTGGCAGACAGCACCATGAAGCGCGTCACCTTCCCAGTTATAGAGAACATCACGGTGTGCATTCTGGAGACCGGCACGGACTTCTCCGATGTCCCGGACGATGCCTGGTATGAGCCCGGGGTATCCTTTGCTTCCGCCCACTGGCTGGTCTCCGGCGTAGGCGGCGACAGGTTCGCCCCCACCGCCAATATCACAAGGGCCTCGATCGCCACCCTGCTCTACAACATGGAGTGGGATCCCGAGACGGGCTATGAGAACCCCTTCCAGGACGTGGCCTCCGGCGCCTGGTATGAGACGGCTGTGGCCTGGGCGGCGGGCAACAACATCATCTCCGGCAACGGCGCCGGCGGCTTCAGCCCAGACCTGGATATCACTCGGGAACAGCTGGCGGTCTTCCTGTACAACTACGCCAAGTTCTGCGGTCTGGATGTCTCCGCCGCGGAGAGCTTAAGCGCCTTCACGGATCAGGGCGCTGTGAGCAGCTGGGCCAGACCCGCCATGAACTGGGCCGTCTCCAACGGCCTGCTCCACGGTGTGGGCGGCAACAAGCTGCAGCCCGGCGGCACCGCAACCCGTGCGGAGGTGGCCGTGCTGATGATGAACTACGTGGAGTTCCTCGCCGGCGTCTCCCTGGATTCGTAAGATAAACAAGCTGCCTGGCCGGCGCGGGAGCGCCGGCCAGGCAGCAATTAAATTGCACTGGAAACTCTGCGGCAGGTGTGGTATACTCTGCCCCATGAGACAACAGATGGAGGGATGCAAAATGGGGGAGGAAACCCGTACCGTGGGCTACATCTGTCCGGTGTGTGGCAACTCTGTGGCAGCTGAGATGAGCGCATTTCGCCTCCTGGCCGGGGACAGCAAGATTCCCTGCCCCTGCGGAAAATCGGCCATCCACATCAGGCAGGACGGCACCAACGCGGAGATCTCGGTGCCCTGTCTCTTCTGCGCCAAGGACCACCGCACCGCCTGCTCCAATGGGACCCTCACCGGAAGAAAGCACATCGCCCTCACCTGCAGCAAGTCCGGTCTCGCCATCTGCCACATCGGCGATGAGCAGAGCGTGGTAAAGGGCCTATCGCAGCTGGAAACCGCCGTGGAAAAGCTCCAGGCAGACGATGCCGCCGGCACCCGCAGCACCTTCTTGAACAGCACCGTGATGGAAGAGGCCCTGGCAGAGGTGAAGGAGATCGCCGCCCGGGGCGGCATCTCCTGCGGCTGCGGCTCCAAGGACTACGGCATCCGGGTGGGGTACTCCTCCGTTGAGCTGGTCTGCGCCCACTGCGGCAGCACCCTACGGTTGAACGCCGCCACCCAGGAAGATCTCACGGATCTCTGTGCGCGGTACACCATCGAGATCCCGGGCCGCAGGCGATAGGCCAAGAAAAGAGATCCTCGCCGAGAGAGCAGCATAGAAGACAGAGGAAGGAGCACCAAGACAGACATGAGAATCTGGACCATGGAGACCCGGGTGGACTCCCGGGAGGTAGATATGTTCAACCAGGCGCGGCCCTCCGCGGTACTGGGCATTCTGCAGGAGGCGGCCACCCAGGCGGCACTGGACCTGAAGGTAGACGGCCCGCTGATCGCGAAGAAGTACAACTGCCTCTGGATGGTGACCCGCAACTGGGTGGAGCTCTATGCCCCGCTCCACTGGGATGACCACATCCGGGTGGAGACCTGGCACAGGGGCGGCTCCGGTGCCTCCGTCTACCGCGACTTTGACATCTTCCGGGACGACAAACTGATGGGACAGGCCACCACCGTCTGGGTGATGGCCAACATCGACACCCGGAAGCTCTTCCGGATGAAAGATGTAGAGGAGTTTGCCGGCACCGATGGCGGGACGCGGAACAAGAGCATCAAGCTCCGCAGGCTGGAACTCCCGGCAACATGGGACAGTGTCCACAGCCGCTATCTCGGCTACTCGGACACAGACCTGAACGGCCACATCAACAACATCCACTACGCAGACTATGCCTGCGATGCTCTCCACATGGAAAAGGCCGATCCCCTGTCCTTCGTGCAGACCTTCCAGATCGGCTATCTCTCCGAGTGCCGGGCCGGGGAGACCCTGCAGATGCAGTGCGCCGCCCAGGGGGAGGACCGGTTCGCCCGGGGCATGGGAGAGGACGGCACCGAGCGCTTTGACTTCTCCCTCCGCTTTGCCCCGCTCCCCTGAGGGAAGCCCAGCAAAAGCCAAACCAGTGCCCTGCGGCCCCGCGATCCGCTCTGGCGGATCGCGGGGCCCTTTCCGTTGCAGCTTTTAATGCCCCTAACTGATAGCGTGAAACGGCATCCCGCACTTTCTCTGCCGCCCTGCCAAAATCCTGTTGACCTCCCCCGCTCCCGTCTGTTAGAATGGCGATACCAATCCAACAGGAGGTATATTCACCATGGTACCAGACAGAAGACCCGATAGCATGGCCCGGATCACCACCCCCGCGCTGGCAGAGGCGTTCATCGCCGAACAGGTTGCCGCACTGCAGGAGCAGATCGGCGATCAGAAAGTGCTCCTCGCCCTCTCCGGCGGCGTAGACTCCTCCGTAGTAGCCGCGCTGCTCATCAAGGCTGTAGGGCAGCAGCTCACCTGCGTACATGTGAACCACGGCCTGCTCCGCAAGGGAGAGCCGGAGCAGGTGATCCAGGTGTTCCGCAACGAGATGAACGCCAACCTGATCTACGTGGACGCAGTGGACCGCTTCCTGGACAAGCTGGCCGGCGTCTCCGATCCCGAGACGAAGCGCAAGATCATCGGCGGCGAGTTCATCGAGGTGTTTGCCGAGGAGGCCCGGAAACTGGACGGCATCCGCTTCCTGGCCCAGGGCACCATCTGGCCGGACATTCTGGAGAGCGAACAGGGCATCAAGGCCCACCACAACGCCGGCGGTCTCCCGGATGACATGCAGTTCGAGCTGGTAGAGCCGGTGAAGATTCTGTTCAAGGACGAGGTCCGCATGGTGGGCAAGGCGCTGGGCCTGCCGGACAACATGGTATACCGTCAGCCATTCCCGGGACCCGGTCTGGGCGTGCGCTGCCCTGGGGCCATCACCCGGGACCGCCTGGAGGCAGTCCGGGAGTCCGATGCCATCCTGCGGGAGGAGTTCGCCAATTACGGCCTGGCAGACAAGGTGTGGCAGTACTTCACCATCGTGCCGGACTTCAAGAGCACCGGTGTGAAGGACGGCAAGCGGGCCTTTGAGTGGTTCGTGGTGATCCGGGCTGTGAACACCGCCGATGCTATGACCGCCACGGTAGAGCCCATCCCCTATGATCTCCTGACGCGCCTCGTACATCGCATCACCCACGAGGTCCCCGGCGTGAACCGCGTTCTCTACGACCTCACGCCCAAGCCCACTGGCACCATCGAGTGGGAATGAGCAGTTCCACCAGCGCCCCCTTGCCAGCTGTACAGCGGCAAGGGGGTGCTGCGCGCCTGGCGTATTTTTCCCGATTTGATGGGAATTGCGCGGCGGAAGCGGTTGTATTTTGAGGGCCCATGCTGTATAATCTTGCTGTAAGCTCCAAGGCCCAAATAGCAAACAGACCATCCAGTAGGAGGATGCCTCATGGACCAACCGCAGAACAGACCTCCCCAACAGTACAACCCCTTCTCCCGGATCGGCCGCAGACCGCCGAATCGCCCGGGGACCTGGTGCATCGTATCTCTAGACGGTACTCGTTTGGCGTCCGGCTCTGCCGAAGATCTGGAGCGCAAAATGCACGAGCTCATGCGGGAGCGGCTGCTGATCGCCGGCCGCACAATGGAGTATACGGTATCTGCTCCTGCACCAGCCGCACCGCCGCCTCCCAAGCCCCGTCCCTATGCCCCCGCATCCCGTCCGATGGATGGGCATAAGCGGGACTTCCACGGAAAAGATCACAAGAAGCCCGGTCCGCAGCCAGCGTCCCCAGCAGCCCCGGCATCTGGTCCCACAGATCATCCGCCAGCCAGGCCAGACAGAGAGCCTCACAGGAGGCCTCCCATGAGCGGGGCTCGCCCTCGCTATGAGAAGCCAAAGGCCGACTGGGCCGGGAAGCCTGACGGGGATCGTCCCAGAAAGCCCTATGGGGACAGGCCCGGCAAGTCCGGAAAGCCCTATGGGGACAAGTCTGGAAAACCCGGAAAACCGTATGGGGATAGACCTGGAAAGTCTGGGAAGCCCTATGGCGGCAAATCAGGCAAGCCATACAACAAGCGCCCGCCCCAGGGGAGAAAGCCGTACAAGGGTGACCGCCCCGGCGACAGGCCTCCCCAGGACAGAGAGGGACCCTCCGGGGAGCAATAGAGAGCAGGCCTGGGGCCGGAGAATCCAAATGAGCAAACCCGCCGTTTCTGGCTCTGTGCCAGAAGCGGCGGGCTGTTTTGTCTACGGGCTAGTTGCGGCAACGACACCAGCGCAACCATTTTGGAGCGACAACCTGGGGATTTCGCCGTTGTACCAGCAGTTTCTAACACTTTTCGGGCATGCACCCGTCCATGGGACTCATCCCGCACAGGTGCTGTATTCATCACGCAGACTTCAGCATGTCACTCCCGAAATGTTGTTCTTTGGAGATCCTCATGAACGCAAAAACGCTTATCGTATTCAACCACAAAGGCGGTGCCAGCAAAACGCAGACGACATACAACATCGCCTGGATGCTCACCGAAAAGGGCAAGAGAGTGTTGCTCGTTGATTGTGACCCGCGATGTAATCTGTCTGCACTGCTGCTCAGAGACAGTTTTGATGATTATTACACAGACAGCAGGACCAAAGCCATGAATATAAAGGATGGGTTGAGATCAGCATTTGAGGGCAGGCCCATGCCAATCAGGGCGATTGATTGCTACGTATGTCCGCGCAACGATAAGCTTTTCCTTCTGCCCGGTCACATGGACTTCGCCGAATACGAGCCATCGCTTGGTCTTGCGATACAAAACAATTATTCCATGACCACACTGCAAAATCTGCCAGGTGCCCTATTCGAGCTCACTCGTCTGTGCGCCGAAAAGCACAACGTTGATTACGTCTTTTTCGATGTCTCCGCAGGGCTTGGCGTAATCAATCAGGCCGCATTTGTATCGTCAGACGATAAGTACCGTAAAATAAAAGCAGTACCAATCAGTCTCAATGCCGCGGTGGCAGTGGGAACTTGCAGCTGCGGCATGAGGCAAACATTCCATGCACTATTTCGGGCATACAATCCTGTCTATGGGACTCATCCACTCCAGCAACACCAGCTATTCGGTCTTATCCAGGCATGCCTGATACACGTCATATGCCTTCTGGCTGAAGCAGCAGAAGATCACATCTATGGCATAGTCCCTGTGGTCTTCCAGCCACTGCTTCACGGTGGAGACGGCAACGGCGGTGGCCTCATCCAACGGGTAGCCGTATACCCCGGTGGAGATCGCAGGGAAGGCAATGCTGTGGATGTTGTTCTCCATGGCAAGGTCCAGGGAGTTACGGTAGCAGTGAGACAGGAGTTCGGCATCCGTCCCCTTCCCGCGATAGACTGGCCCCACCGTGTGGATCACCCACTTTGCCGGGAGTTTGTACCCCTGGGTGATCTTTGCCTCTCCGGTATCGCAGCCGCCCAGGGTGGCGCACTCCTTCACCAGCTGCGGTCCGGCAGCCCGGTGGATCGCCCCGTCTACCCCGCCTCCGCCGAGCAGGCTTCTGTTCGCCGCATTCACGATGGCGTCCACAGCGAGGGTAGTGATGTCGTTCACCTGCACCGTGATGGTCCCTCTCGGACGCGGATCCAATTCAGATGATATCTCCTGCATACGCAGCATATTGCGCACCTCCATCAGGGCAAAGCCCAGAATGTTCTTGCCGCTCCACTTGTCGATGTCTCGGCGCTCCTCATCCTGCAGGCCTTCTCCGCAGGCCCAGACCTTGTCTTTGTGGGCGCACTCCACGAGATAGTCCTCGCCGGTACGCAGGAGGGCATCGCGCAGTTCCTCGTTCTGGGTGAACTTGGCTGTAAGGGCACGCATCAGGATCACCTGCCGCAAGCCGTTCCAGACCTTGTCATGGTAGCCCGTGGCCTTCTGGGCGATGGCCTGGTGCTGTGCCGGATCCGTTGTCCCCAGGACCTTCTTAGCAGACTCCGTATCGCCAAAGGTGAGGCACTTGCGGTACATGATGTACTGCTCTGCGGAGGAGAACTGCATCCCGTCCAAGACGAAGCGGCTGGGATACCAGTTGCTCAGAAAGCCGTGGAGCTCCTCAGGCAGATGGAAGTACACCGCCCCACAGGTCTTGCATCCGATCTTCAGGGTATCATGCTGAATGGCAATTCTCGCTCTCATATTGCTGCTACTTTTATTGCTGCTACTTTTGTCCATCGTTCTGAAAGCCTCCTCTGATCCCGTATTCTGTCTCTGGCAAGGCCACCTTGAGACCCCGGATCTCCCGTATTGTACCGCAGCCTCCGCCTAAAAGCCAACAACAAATTTCTCAAACCCGTGCCCACTCCCACAGAATAGGACCGTCCACCAGAGCCATGTGTCCTACACAGATCACCCCCGCTTCTCGGTCTGTGGCGGTATCATACCACAGGTCCGTTGCGCACAGGTCCCCTGGCATGGGACAGTTTTCTGCCCCAAAATCAGTTAAAGTATTCTCAAAATCGTTCATTCCCCAGCAAGCTTGCTCAGCACAAGCACACACTTCTCCACCTCCCCCGCACAGTCCTGTTCCCGCCCACTCCGCCACACCTATACAGCGCCAGCACGTCCTTTCACCCCAAAGAAAGTTTATCGGAGCTTAAATGAATATTAACATTCTCTCCCTTGCGGGCTTCATTTCCCGGTGGTATCTTGTTGCCGTCAAATCCACAGGGGAAAGGAGGCGCACCGCGTGGCATCTGCGGACGCACAACCCACTCGTATCCAGCAAGAGAGCAGCTCAGTTGCTATCGGAGTAGCCGCCCACACGCCCTCTCCTGCTGTTTCCGATCATCACCTACACCTTCTCCCTCCGCACAGCGGAGACAAACCGCATTCCCAAGACACCCGGGAGCCCATGGAGCACTTCCATCCCGATCCCGCTGTGGGCCTCACCACCCCCGAGGTACAGATGCTCACCCAGAACGGGTATACCAACGCCACCGGGCAGAGCCATCTGAAGACCACAGGGGAGATCATCCGGGAGAACACCTTCACCTTCTTCAACCTGGTGTTTGTGGTGTTGGGCGCCCTGCTCTTCGCCGTGGGAAGCTACACAGACACATTGTTCCTGCTGGTGGCCGCGATCAACTCCATGATCGGCATCGTGCAGCAGCTCCGCTCAAGGAACACCCTGGCCAAGCTGAACCTTTTGGCAGAGAGCAAGGTACAAGTGCTACGAGACGGGCAGTGGTCTTCCATATCGCCAAGAGAACTGGTCCGGGAGGATATCATATCGCTCGGTGCCGGCGATCAGATCCCAGCAGACGGCCCCCTCCAGACCGGTTATGTCACTGTAAACGAGTCCCTGATCACCGGCGAGCCGGACGCCATTCCCAAAAATCCCGGGGATGAGATGCGCAGCGGCAGCTTTGTGGTCTCCGGCAAGTGCACTATGCGGCTGGACGCCGTGGGCATGGACAGCTACGCCGCCCGCCTCGCCACAGAGGCAAAGCAGGAGACCGGCAAGGGCGGATCGGAGATGATGCACTCTCTGGACAAGCTGATCCGGGTGATCGGCATCGCCCTTATCCCCATCGGCATCGCCCTCTTCTGCAACGACACATTGGCCCTCCATGAGACCGTCCAGATGGCGGTTACCTCCATGGTGGCGGCCCTCATCGGCATGATCCCCGAGGGGCTGTATCTTCTCACCAGCGTGGCCCTGGCGGTCTCCGTGATGCGCCTGGGCAAGCAGAACACCTTGGTCCACAAGCTGGCTGCGGTGGAGACCTTGGCCCGGGTAGATGTACTGTGTGTGGACAAGACCGGCACCATCACCATGCCGGAGATGAAAGTCCTGGGCGTGGCGCCCCTGAACCCGAAGAAGTACTCCAAGGATCAGATCGAAGACGTGCTCAACGCCTTCTATCAGGTCTCTGAGGCGGATAACGACACCGCCCGGGCCATGGCCGCTCGGTTCAACCGCGAGATGAACTGGGAGGCCAGACAGGTGATTCCCTTCACCTCCGCCAACAAGTGGTCTGCGGTCTCCTTCCAAGACCACGGCGCCTATGTGATCGGGGCACCGGAGTTCATCATGAAGAGCCAATATCACACCCTCTATCCCCTGGTGGCACCCCATCTGAAGCAGGGCTCCCGGGTGCTGCTTCTGGCCCGCTGTATGAGAGAGCCGGACCTGGGGAAAGGCCTGCAGGGACCGGTAGAGCCCATGGCACTGGCCATTCTGGCAAACCCGGTTCGGAAAGAGGCCCCTGAGACCTTCGCATACTTTGCCGGCCAGGGAGTATCGGTAAAGGTGATCTCCGGAGACAACCCTGCCACGGTATCCGCGGTGGCACAGCGGGCACAGATCCCCGGGGCGGACCACTACGTAGATGCCGCCACCCTCAAGTCCCCCCGAGACTACGAGACCGCCGTCCAAAAGTACACCGTCTTCGGCCGGGTCACCCCAGACCAGAAGCGCAAACTGGTGAAGGCCCTGCAAAAGGCCGGCCACACCGTTGCCATGACAGGCGATGGCGTGAACGATGTGCTGGCCCTGAAGGACGCAGACTGCGGCATCGCCATGGCCTCCGGTGCGGATGCGGCCAGCCAGGTGGCAGATGTGGTGCTGCTGGACTCCAACTTCGCCTCCATGCCCCATGTGGTGAAAGAGGGACGCAGGGTGATCAACAACATCCAGCGCTCCGCCTCCCTATACCTCGTGAAGAACATCATGTCCTTTTTCCTCGCCATCTTCACTGTCTTTGCCGGCTTCCACTACCCCTTCTCTAGCCCCATTCAGCTCACCCTCACCGGCGCCCTCACCATCGGGATTCCGTCCTTCTTCCTGGCCCTGGAGCCCAACCACGAGCTGGTCCGGGGGCGCTTCATGCATAATGTGCTCATACGGGCGCTGCCAGGCGGTCTCACCAATATCATCCTTCTGGTGATCCTGGAGTTGATCGCAGATGCCCTCGCCTTCCACCGCTCCACCCTCGCCACGTTGGCCACCATGCTCATGGGTTTTGTGGGCCTGCTGGTGCTGTACACCATCGCAAAACCCATGAACCCGAAGCGCTGGTGTCTCTGGGGCACCATGGCCACCCTGTTTCTCTGTGCAGTGCTCTTTCTCCGCAGGATGTTCCGCCTGGTTTCCCTGGTCTCCCTGGGCAAAGAGGCCATCATTGTCCTGGCGGTACTGCTGATCCTAGCCCCCTTTGTGCTCTATGTTGTAACATGGGTCATCTCCACCATCAGCCACGCGATTCACAGAAAGCGCTGAGCACACGGCATCGCGGTAAGCCCTATCCGAACTTCATACAAGCCCAAATCGGGCAGGAGCACGGCCATTCGTGGGCCGGACTCCTGCCCGATTTTCATCTATAGAGCGTGGGCAGCTCAGGCAGCAAGCATGCTGTCCTGGAAGGCACAGTCATAACCGTCCATGCGTTCTACACATGGCAAACGCCGCGCCGGCGGGGCTGAACGACAGTCCCGCCGGCGCGGCTCCGCATTGTTGTGTTGTTAGGAAGGATTTTGGAGAGCGCTCATCTTATCGGTTGACTTTGCGCTTGCTCTCGAGGAAGAGTGCTGCCAGCCCCAGGGAGGAGCTGATGAAGAGGAACATCCAGAAAGGCGCGGCGGAGGTATCGCCAGTCTGCGGCGCCTGATCCATGGGAACCTTGCCGTCCGGGAGGATCACACCAGGATCCTCGCTCAGCGGCGGATTCTCATCGGGAATATCTACAGGAGGTTCGTCCTCAGGTTCCGTCTGGCCTGCGGGCTCCTCGGGTGTGGTGGGGTCTCCGGCCAGAGGCGGATTCTCGTCCGGGATGTCCACGGTGGGATCGTCCGCAGGTTCATTCGGGTCTGCGGGCTCTTCCGGAGTAGTTGGGTCTTCCGCCAG